>DASRQT010000596.1:0-17517 GCA_035696485.1 Polyangia bacterium
CTGGGTGGGCCGCCGGACATCGTCTTCTTCTTCGGCGCCGAAAACTGTAATCCGCGGGGGATCGTCGAGATGCTCGGCGCGCGATGGCCCCAGGCGCGTGTGCACGGCGCCAGCTCCTCCATGGGTGTGATGACGCGCGAACGTTTTGAAGCACATCCGCACAGCTTTGGCCTGCTGGGGATCGTCGATCCCAGGGGCGCCTACGGCGTCGGCAGCGTCGAGCTCGGGGCGCACCCGCGGCAAGAGGTGCAGCGGGCGCTGGCCCTTGCCCTCGACCAGGCGGACCGGCCCGGCGAGGTGCCGGCCATGGTGTTGCTGACCGCGCCGCCGGGCCAGGAAGAAAACCTTCTCCTGGGAATCGCCGACGTGCTGGGACCCGAGGTTCCGGTCGCGGGCGGCAGCTCTGGCGACGACGAGGTTACCGGCAAATGGTGGCAGGCGGCCAACCGAACCGTCGCACATCAGGCGGTGGTGGTGACGGTGCTGTTTCCGAGTGGCAGCGTGGTCTCGTCCTTCCAGAGCGGATACGAGGTCTCGGCGCGCAGCGGCCGCGTCACCCGGGCCAGCGGGCGCAACCTCCACGAGATTGATGGCCGCCCCGCGGCCAGCGTCTACAACGAGTGGACCGGCGGCGCGATCGCCGACATCGTCGAACGCGGCGGCAAGATCCCCCAGAAGACCTCGGCGCTTCACCCGCTGGGGCGGCGCGCGGGCACTTCCGGCGACGTGATCGAATTTCTCCTTTCATTCATCGACACCGTTCTGGAAGACGGCACGATGACACTCTTCACCGAGGTCAAGGAGGGCGAGCAGCTCTGGCTGATGCGCGGGACCGACGAGAGTCTGGTTGAACGCGCGGCGCGCGTCGCGCGCGTTTCGCTGGACGGTCTGGCGCAGGAACGAGGGGCCGATCGGGTCATCGGCGCCATGGTCGTGTTCTGCGCGGCCTGCGCGGTGTACATCCGCGACCGGATGCCCGAGGTTGTATCGCGTCTCGACAGCGCGCTCGGCAAGAGGCCCTATCTCGGAACCTTCACCTTCGGAGAACAGGGCTGTTTCCTCGAGGGGGGGAACCGCCACGGCAACATGATGGTGACCGTCATCCTCTTCGTCGACCAGGATTCCTGAGTGTCGGAGGCGCCGGACACCGTCGAGCGCCTGCGAGAGGCGCTGATCGATCTCGAACGCAGTCGCCGGCGCGAACGCGAGCTGCGCGCGGTCGAGACCAGCATGATCGATGTGGTGCGCGTCCTGGCCGTGGCCGAGCATCGTCGCGAGACGTTCGCATCGCTGCTGGATGCCTTGCGCGAGGTGCTGCCGTTCCAGGAGGCCGCGATTCTGATGCGGCGAGACGACGGCGCCTTCCGCCCGATCGCGCGTACCGGCACATGGATGTCCGCCCTGCAGCTGACGCCACAGAAGATGCTGACCCGTGTCCTTGATGGGCAGATCGTCGTCACGTTCGACGCCAATCTGATTCCCGAGTGGCGCGCGCAGTCGGCAGAGGTCCAGGCGCAGGCGCGCAGCATCATCCATGTGCCGCTGCGCCAGGGCGCGGACGCCGTCCTTCTGGTCTGCACGCATCCACAGCCGGCGCGGTTCGAACAACGCCACATCGAGCTGGTCAAGCGCATCGTCCCGCTGGCGGGCCAGATCCTGCAGAAGCTGGATCTGCGGGACGTCCTTGCGGCGCGCGAGCAGGAACGGCAGGCGCGGCTGGCCATGTTCAACGCCATCGTCAGTCACATGCAGGCGGGGGTGCTGGTCGAGGATAGCGACCGCCGCGTCTTCGCCGCCAACGACATCCTGCGAGCCATGTTCCGGGTGGGGCCTGGCGCCGACGAGCTGATCAGTCGCGACGCCAGCGCGCTCCACGCAAGTTTTGCGGCCGTCACCCAGGACCCCGCCGGCGTCGCCGAGCGCACCGAGGTGATCGTCGCCGGACGCGCGCTGGTCCTGGCCGAGGAGATCGCACTTGCCGACGGCCGCGTGGTCGAACGTGACTACGTCCCGGTGTCGGCGCCCGACGCGGGATTTATCGCACATTTCTGGCAGTACCGTGACGTGACGTCGCGCCGGAAAGCCGAGGAGCAGCTGCGACGGCAGGCGTTCCTGGACAGCCTGACCGGGCTGCCCAACCGCGCGCGGTTCATCGAAGAGGTCAACGCCGTGCTGCGGACCCTGCGGCGCCACCCCGAGCGCCGGGCCGCCGTCCTGTTCATCGATCTCGATCGCTTCAAGGTCGTCAACGATCGCCTGGGCCACGCAATCGGGGATCAGCTGCTCATGGCGTTCGTCGATCGCCTGCGCCGGTGCGTACGCGACACCGACGTGGTCGGTCGCCTGGGCGGGGACGAGTTCACGGTTCTGCTGGGCGACATACGCAGCCAGCGCGAGGAGGTTCGCATCGCGCAGCGAATCCTCGATTCCCTGCGCAAGCCGTTCGCCATCGCCGACGAACAGTTCACGGTCACGGCCAGCATCGGGCTCGCGGCCTGCACGCCGGAGCACCGGTCCGCGGAGGAGGTGGTTCGTGACGCCGACATGGCCATGTATCGCGCCAAGGCGGACGGCAAGGACTGCTTCCGCATCTTCGATCAGCAACTGCAGGAGCAAACGTCAAGGCGGCTGAATCTGGAACAGGACCTGGCTCTCTGCCTCGAGCGCCAGCAGCTTGTCGTTTACTACCAACCGATCGTCGAGCTCGTCAGCGGCCGCCTGCGCGGATTCGAGGCGCTGGTGCGCTGGGTTCACCCGACGCTGGGATTGATCGGGCCTGATGGTTTCATCCCACTGGCCGAGGAGAGTGGGCAGATTCTTGCCATCGATCGCTGGGTGCTGGAGACGGCGGCCGCGCAGTTCGTCGGGTGGCAGGCGCGCTATCCACACGCCGCGGATCTGAGGCTGGCGGTCAATGTCTCGCGCCACAACATCATGCGCGGAAAATATCCGGCGGTCGTGGCCGACGTGATTGAGCGTACGGGTATTGCGGCCCGCTGCCTGGACATCGAGCTGACCGAGGGCTCGTTCCTGGAAGACGTTACCTTTGCCCGTCAGGCTCTGGACAGGCTACGTGGGTTGGGAGCGCGGGTCTGCATCGACGACTTCGGCACCGGGCATTCGTCGCTGAGCATGCTGGCGCGCCTCGCGCCCAACGTCATGAAGATGGACCGGATGTTCCTGGCTGACGTCGAGAGCAACCCCACCAGCCGCGAGATCGTGCGCTCGGTGGTGGCTCTGTCCCGCAACATCGGCATCGGCGTCGTCGCGGAAGGTGTGGAGGCGCCGGCGCAACGGAAGATCCTGATCGAGGATGGCTGCCTGCTGGGCCAGGGAAACCTGTTCTCGCCCCCGGTCGACGCCTCAACTGCCGAGCAGATCGTCGCCGACGGCAACGCGCTCGGCCTGCGCGGCCACCTGCGCGCTTGCGTTTAACGCCAGCCTGGCCGCGCGGAAGGCGTTACGGATCGCCACGTGGACGTCGTCGTGAGAGGCGTTGCTGGGATCATCGTGCAACACCGTGACGGTTCGGTTCGGCATCGCCAGCTCCATGCGCACGCGATATTGCGGCTGCTTTCGCGTCTGCTCGACGGCTTCGATCGAGACGTGCGCTCCGGTCAGGCCCTCTATCAAGGGACCCAGCCTGGGGAACCATCCCTGCACCTCTGTCCGGGCCGCCTCCGACGCGTCCATTCCGCGAAACGTGAACTGACAGGGGGTATTGGTCATCGGCGCCTTCGCTCGGTTATCGGGATTGGTCCATGGCGCGTGAGCCACGTCCAGGTCAGGCCGCAGCACATGATGGCGAACGTCGTCACTGTTGCCAGCAGCATCAGCGCGTTCGGCTCCGTCAGACGTTCCATGGTGTCCTCCCTCGGTTGGGTCCACCAGGTCGTTAAGCTGGCCGGTCTTTCCTGAAGTCCGCTCGCGAGCGAACCTTCCGTGTCCTTAGTGCTACGCCAGGTAACCCCCAACCGCAAGGCGCGCCTCCAAGAGGCTGCAGTTATGGGTGAATAAGTGCCCAAATGTTAGGCTTGCATCATCGCCACCGCGGAGTGCCCGTACACGTTCTTTCTCCTGTCGCCGGCCAACCTGGCCGGCCGGCGGGCTGCCCTGGTGTTCAATCCGCACGCCGCTTTCGAGGTCGCACTGCGGCTGCGTTCGCCGTCGGGCGCGCCTCTCGGTGACGTGTTCAGTTTCATCAGCGGTCTCTACTTCCGGGGCAAGGCGACCTACGCCGCCGCCTTCGGCCGATCGCCGCCGGGATCGTCGGCGGGGATGGTGATCACCCCGTGCGAGGGCCTGCTGTCCGTGAACGAATGCGTGACGCTGGACCGCCTGCAGCGCTGGTCGGCGGTCCCCATCCACGAAAACAACCGGATGTTCACCGATCCGATGGTGGAGCACGCGTCCGAGCTGGAGCGAGCGTACGGCGCCACCGCCCGGATCGTGCTGCTGGGCAGCGTCGCCTCGAACAAGTACGTCCGCCCGCTGACGCGCGTTTTCGGCGATCACCTGTTGTTCCCCCCCGATTTCGTCGGACGCGGCGACATGAGCCGGGGCGCTCTGATGTTACGGGCCGCGCGCGCCAAAATAGAGCTCGACTATCGGCCGGTCGAGGGGACCGAGCGACGCGGCCCGCGGGCAGTGACGCTGAGGCTCGGCCAATGAGAGATCCTGACTTCGCTTCAGCGTCGTCGCACGAATCGACGATGAGCAAGCCGTTGCACTATCGGACCTGAGCTTTCAGTCGCCGCCGGTGCAACGGATTGCAATCGCCCGAGGCCGGCGGTTCATCGCGGAACAACGAGTGGTGGGGCCGTTCCCGAATAGAGAGGAACGGTGACTGCGATGACAATGAAACCTTTGAAGCTGACAATGTGCCTGGCCCTGGGCTGGCTCTTCGCCTCTTCCTGCGGCGAGGGCCGTGAGGGCAATGACGGCGAGGACCCGGACCTGCTGGTCGAAATGTCCCAGCAGACGCTGAAGCGCGATGACGCGGACCATGCGTGTCGTGTCAGCGAGGCACTTCAGCGCGGCGCGCTCGGTCATGCGATCGATGGCGACGACGAATGCGACGACGACGATGCGGTCCGTGTCGGTCGCCGAGAATTCAACGATCGGAGGCTCCACCATCTCGGCGGGAACGGGCGCGCGTGCAGCGACTGTCACATGGCTTCGGACAGCTTTCAGCTCTCCCCGGCGATGGCCAGCGCGCGCTTCAACGCCTTCCAGGCCTGCCGCGCCAAGAGGCGACACTGGGACGACCCGCTGTTCCGAGCGATCGATGCGGATGACTTCCGTGTCCATGGCGACGCCGCCCACGACTTCACCAACCTGACCGTCAACGGACTCATCAGGGTGACGTTCCCCCTGCCCGCGAACGTCAGGCTCATCGACCCGGCGACCGGTGCACCGTCCACCGAGACGGAGGCGGATGTCTGGCGCTCGGTCCCGACGGTGAACAACCTCGCCATCACGGGACCCGCCGGAGACAATCCCTGGCCACGCGGCCCGAACCCCAACGGAGGCTACCAGCTGGATGGCCGCAAGGGGACGCTTCCGGATCAGGCGCTCGGCGCCCTGTTCGGTCATGCGCAGGTGATGAGTGCACCACCCCAGAAGTTTCTCGACGACGTCAGCGCGTTCGAAGAGTCCCTGTTTTCGTCGGACCGCATTCGCGATCTATCCGATGCCATGATCGCGGGTACGTTACCGCTGCCGAGCACGGATCCCCCGCTCGAAGCGCTCGAGCAGGAGGGCAAGAGGGTCTTCGGCCGCGCGTGTTCAATTTGCCACGGTGGCCCTTCGCGAACAGTGAGCCGGGTTCCGGTCGTTCGCTTTCACAACATCAGCACGACTTGCCCACGTCCGGTGGACACGGCCTCACCTGCGCGCTGGTCGTTTGCGCCCTGCCCGCCCAGCCTGGCTCGCAACGTGAGGACCTACGAGTTCACGCAGCCCGACGGCACGAAAGTTCGTCGTCCCAGCTCCGATCCCGGTCGCGCCTTGTCGACGGGCTTCGTGGGCGGACCGCCGCCGACCGACGACTGGAACAAACTCGACGTTCCGACGCTGTTCGGCGTCAGCGCGACAGCGCCGTACTTCCACAACAACAGCGCAGCCTCGCTGGACGCGGTGCTGGACCACTACGCCCAGTTCTTCAACTTCGTCGAGGCCACCGCGCCTCCTGGCGTCGTGCCACCGGTCGCATCGACCGACGGCGTGAACTTCAACCGAAAGTTCCTTCCCGAAGAGCGCGCGGCGCTCCTCGCGTACTTGCGAAAGCTGTAGCCTCTATGTGTGGCGCGCGCGGCGACTCCGTTCGCGCGCGCCAGCGCCGGAATGTCACGGGCTGGGCGCGGTGCCCAGCCGGATGGGGGGCAGGTTGTTTCCCATCTCCATGGGGCCGTCGCCCAGCGTGACCGTGGATTCCTGTCCCAGCTGGCCCACGTTGTTCAGCCCCCAGCACTTGACGTCGCCGGTCATCAGCAACGCGCAGGTGTGATTGGCGCCGGCGCCGAGCGCGCTGGCGGCGACGGCGGAGGCGCCCACCGTGCCCAGCTCGATGGGCGCGGCGTCTGCAAGCGCGGGGGTGGGCACACCACCCAGGCTGCTGACGCTCCCGTCGCCACGCTGCCCGAAGAGGCCGCCCCCCCAGCATGTGACGGTCCCGTCCAGGAACAGGGCGCAGGTGTGCGTGCCGCCGGCGGCGATGGCCGTCACCGCGCGGCCGTTGCCCAGGGCAGCGGCGGCCAGGCCGTCGCCGAGATCGGCGCGGTTGCCGCCCTTGTTTTCGCTGCTGCCGATCCCGAGCTGACCGGAGATGTTCGCTCCCCAGCACTTCACGCTGCTGTCGTCCAGCAAGGCGCAGGTGTGAAACGCGCCCGCCGCGACGGCCGTGACGGTTCGCGAATGGCCGACCGCGACGGTTGGCAGCACATCGCCCATCTCGCCGGAGCCGCCGCGATTGTGCAGGTCGCCCTGGCCCAGCTGCCCGTATTCATTGTCACCCCAGCACTTGACCCCACCGCTGCTCAACAAGGCGCAGCTGTGAAAGGCGCCCACGGCGATGGCGGCGGCGTTGACACCGACGCCGAGATCGACGACCGGCGGCGGGCTGACCGTCCCATTGGCAATGATGATCGAAAAGTCGCTGCCGGCACCGACTTGACCGAATCGGTTGTCGCCCCAGCAGCTCACGCGACCATCGGTCGACAGCACGCAGGTGTGCGCCTGGCCGGTGCCCACGGCCTGGACGAAAAAGCCGGGCAGCACGGCGCTGAACATCCCTTCGCCTTCGCCTTCGCCTTCGGGACTGGCCGGCAGCACGCCGAGCTGGCCGTAAGAGTTGTCACCCCAGCACGTGACGGTCCCGCCGTTGCCGACGCCGCAGGTATGCGAGCCTCCGGCGGCGACCCCTGACACGCGCGCCGATGGATCGAGGCCAGCGAAGGGGAGAAAGTCGCCCATCTGATTCTTGGCCACCCCGTGCGGCATCCGGTCGGTCAGTCCCAGCTGGTAGTGCTGATTGGCGCCCCAGCATTTGATCCGGGAGCCGAGGATCGCGCAGCTGTGCTCCTGGCCGGCGGCGACGGCCAAGAGGCCGCTCGACGACGCGCAGGTTCCGTTCTGGCAGATCGCCCCGCCCTGACAATGGATCTCCGCGCCCCAGGTCCCGCTCGGGTTGCACCGGGCAACCGCACCGGGGCCACTGCAGCGCGTGCTGCCCGGCGTGCACTGCAGGCAGCTTGCCGCGAAGCAGGTAGGCGTGGGCTCCGCGCAGACGGCCAGGGCCTGCCAGTTCCCGACGCCGTCGCACCTCTCCGGTTGCCCCTGCCAGCACCGCCGCGAGCCCAGAAGGCACGTCGGAGTGACCGGCGCGGGCGCCGGCCGGCGGGCGCAGGCGGGGCCCTGCGTGCACAGCCCGTTTGAACATGTCATCCCCTGGGCGCACCCAGCGCCGGGCCCGCAGGGGCTGACACAATCTTCCAGCTTTGGGCTGTAGCAGCCGAGGCCCGTGCCGAGGACCATCACGAAAAGAGAGCCAGTCGTCGCGCGAAGCATGATCACCGGACGTGGGCGATGTCGAGGCAAGTGTCGTTGTTGCTGTTCTCGATGATGGTGTCGAAGCCGTTGCTCGGATCCGGATCATATTTGTTCTTGTTGGACGCGTCCTCGTCGTCACCGTAGTGCCACATCTTGCTGATAACCCAGGGCGGCTGTGGCCCGTCGAAATCGTGAAAGACGGCGTAGGGGAAACCGAGGTCGGGAAATTCGGTCATCGCCAGGTCCGGGAGGTCGGCGCTCGTGAAATAGCAAAAGGCCAGCGTGACGGTGGTGGCTTGCCCGGTGCCGATGCGGTTGCTGTCACCCAGTCGACCAGTCCATCTGTTGATGTTGTTGTCGGTGTGATCTTCCGTGTCGATGGTCTTCGTCATCGCCACCGAACCGTTCGGACATTGCTTTCCCAGCTTGAGGACCGCGTACGCGTTCTCGGTCCGTTTCGGATCATGGGTCATGGCCTTGAATGCGCGCCCGTCGACGCGGCAGAGGTGCAGGACAGTGTCACGGCTTTTTTCGTTGCAGATATTGGTGTTCTTGATGCTGGCCGGCAGGACCCAGGGCCCTTGTCCCCACTGCGCCGTATCGTGCGAACAGAACGGGTGCGCCAGCTCATCTTCATTGTCGAGGATGATCGTGGCGCCGTCCCGCCCGGCCTCTGTCGGACAGTCGGTTGTTCCGTCGGTGGCGGAGTAGGGAAGGACGCCCACCGCTGTGTCGTCCGGGCCGCAATCGAGGCTGGGCTGGCTGCGGGTCAAGGTCAACTGCGATGTATCCAGGCCCTGGCAATCGACATGTGTTCCCAGCACCGGAAAGTTGAAGCGGCCGGCGACTTCGATGTTCGCAACGTCGGCGCCATCCGCGCTGCGAGCTAACGAAATTGAAAATCGCGTGATGGTCGATGTGGCAAACTCGCCGCCCAGGACCTGTTCGCAGTACTGGGATCCTGATCCGACCGCCTGGTACCCCGCCTGGACCTGCAGCTTGATTCGGCAATAGCAGCTCGCCTCAAGCTCCAGATCGGAATCGGTTCCGGGTCTGATGGTGAGGGCCCGTCCGGCCAGCGGCACCGGGATGGTGCCAATGGTGCACTTGGCGGAGGCCGTTCCCGCGTATCGCCACGTTCCGAGAAAGGGCGTGGGATCCAGCTTCTGATTCGTGCAGCCTAGGACGGTTACGGCCCAGCAAACAAACGTCCCCGCCTTCATCGTCCGTAGCCCAACAACGCTGCCACGCCGGCCATCACCAGGCCCGTCACGCCAAACCCCCACGCCCGCCGCTGGGCGGCGATGCCTTGTTCCTGGCTCTTCATGGCCGCGCCATCCCAGGCCTGCCGATCGCGAAAGACCTGCGTGACATCGTTCGACGCTTGATGCGCCTGCCAGGTGAAGTAACCGCCCGCGGCCAGCAAACCGCCTGCGGCCAGCCCGGCGCCGATGGTGGCCAGCGTTCGGGGCCTTATGCGGCGCGACGGAGCGACGGCCGGAGCGACGGCCGGCGCGCGGACCAGCAGCCCGGGATCTTGCGGCGCGGGCACGCTCGGCAGCGGCGGTGGTGGCACCGCGGGCGCCGACGCTGCCGGCGGTTTCTGCGCCAGAACGCAAGCCTGCATCTCGCTGATGTGCTTCTCGGTCAGCTCGCGAAGCTTGCCGGCCGGGTTGCTGTCGAGATATCGGCGGTAGGTCTCTAGAGCAAGTGCGCAGGTCCTCTGCATCCGGTACGCCTGCGCCAGGTTGTAAAGCAACGCCGGCGCCGGAGTGCGCTGGTAGGCGGCCTTGAACGCCTCGATCGCCTCCGCGAAATGCCCGGAGTTGAACTCGCTCATGCCCTCCGTGGTGAAGCGGCGCGCCTCCGGATCCACCTCGTCCGGAGCGACGGTCGGCGGCGCTGCGGCTTGCGGTTCCGCGCCCGCCGTCCTCATCCCCACCACGCCAAGGACCAGCATGGCGCCCAGTCGCAAAATCAGCCGCAATTTCGGCGCATGATCGAACGGGGATCCCGCGCGGTCAACCGGGATCGACATAGATGGAAGTCTCTCTCGCCGCCACCCAGACCGCGATTTCAAGGGATCCGTCAGGACGGCGTCTTGTCTGCGTCTTCTTCGTCGATCGACAGCAGCTCCGCCAGCGGGCGCTCGGTTCCACCGGCCAGGTGACCGACGGTAGACAGGTGGTTGACCAGGAAGGCGCGGTTGTCCAGAACCGACAGATTCTGCAGCTCCAGCGCGCCAAGACGATCCTCGGGGGAGAAGGCGCTGGCCACCTTTTCCATCGAGAGCTTATGCGGGTCGTACGCCATGTGGTCAGCGTGCGTGTCCAGCAACGTGTAGTCGTCACCCCGCCGCAGCTCGATGGTGACGGAACCTGTCACTGAAGGGG
Source organism: Polyangia bacterium (assembly GCA_035696485.1). Classification (GTDB taxonomy): domain Bacteria; phylum Myxococcota_A; class Polyangia; order Fen-1088; family Fen-1088; genus DASRQT01. The sequence continues at coordinate 10,443 of DASRQT010000596.1, forward strand.
CCAGCCAGCGCGTGAGGCCGTCCTTCAACATCATGGCCTCGGGGTCGAACCACTTGCCCTCGTAAAGGATGCGACCGAGGCGCCGGCCGAGGCTGAAGTACAGGTCCAGCGTGTTCTCGTTGTGAATCGCGGTCAGCAGCCGTTCATAGGTCACGTGCAGCAGCGCCATGGCGGGCGCTTCGTAGATGCCGCGGCTCTTGGCGTCGATGACCCGGTTTTCGATCTGATCGCTCATGCCCAGTCCGTGCCGGCCGCCGATGCGGTTGGCCTCGGCGAACAACTCGTAGGCAGAACCAAAACGCTGGCCGTTGAGCGCGGTCGGCAGGCCGCGCTCGAAGGCGACGATGACCTCCTCGGGAGCGACCTTCACCTCCGGGCGCCAGTGCGCCACGCCCATGATCGGGTTCACGATCCGCATCCCCTTGTCCAGGAACTCCAGGTCCTTCGCCTCGTGCGTTGCGCCCAACAGATTCGCGTCGGTGCTGTACGCCTTCTCGGTCCCCATGCGGTAGGGAAGACCGAGCGAGGCAAGATACTCGCTCATCTCCTTGCGACCGCCGAACGCCTCCACGAACCGGGCGTCCAGCCACGGCTTGTAGATGGTGAGGTCGGGATTGGTCAGGATGCCGTAGCGGTAAAAGCGCTGGATGTCGTTGCCCTTGTGCGTGCTGCCGTCGGAGAACACGTTGACGCCGTCATCGCGCATGGCGCGTACGATGGCGGTGGTGGTGACGGCGCGGCCCAGGGGAGTCGTGTTGTAGTACTTGCGGCCGCCGGTCGTGAGGTGGAACGCGCCGCACTGAATGGCGATCAAGCCCTCGCGCACCAGAACGTCGCGGCAGTCGATGAGGCGCGCGGCGCGGGCGCCATGTTTCAGCGCGACCGGCGGAATGTCGGCCGGCGATTCCTCGTCGGGCTGGGCCAGATCGGCGGTGTAGGCGTGGACCTCCAACCCATTGCGCGCGAACCAGGCGACGGCGCAGCGGGTATCGAGACCGCCGGAAAAAGCCACGCCGATGCGGGTGCCGGCCGGGGGCAGGGTTCGGTGAATGCGGCTCATGGCGCGACGACATACCACGCCCGTGGTGGAAAATGGAGCCGCGCCCGCGCGAGGTCAGCGTCGGCGGCGGCGAACCAAAATCGTCGCGCCCAGCAACGCGACCAACGCGGGGAGGCTGCCGTACGCGGGCGCCGTCGCGGCCGACACCGCACAACCACTCGAGCCGGTGAGCCCCGTCGCTCCGCCGGTGCCGGTCCCTGGATTGGTCCCGCTGCCGCCGCCGCTGGTGCCGCCGCTTCCGGTCACCCCACCTTGACCACCTTGGCCACCTTGACCACTCTGACCACTCTGTCCACCGGTGCCGGTCGTGCCACCGCTTCCGCCACCTCCGGCACCTCCGGTCCCGGCGGCGACATCACTGGCACCATCGGTCGCCGACGGCGCGTCCGGGCTGGCGCCCCCGTCCACGCCAGGAACCGCCGCCGCCAGCATGATGTCCGTGACCGCATCGCCCTCGAGAAAGTTGTCGAAGAAGACGGTGTCGATCAGCGTCGATCGACTGCCGCGGTGAATGCCGGCCTGAAAAAACAGCGAATTACCGTCCGGTTTGGTCTGCGCTGCCTCGTCGACCACCTGCGTGCCGTCGAACCACATCGTGACCCTGCCCGTCGCCGCGCTCTGCGACCAGTGAACGTGATAGCCGACCTGGTGCCACGCATTCAAGGAGACATCACCGGTGAAGAGATGTTTTCCGTTGCCGAGGTTTCCGGTCCCGTAGTTAAGCGTGGTGCCGCCGCCCGGCTTGGCCACCAGCCACCAGGTCATCATGTTGCGATTGCTGCCGGTCGTCTCCCAGTATGCGATGTTGGCGCGCACCATCGGGTCGGCCGCGACCAGAAAGTAGAACGACATGAAGACGTCCTGGCCTTCGCCGGTACGGGGGCTGTTGCGGGTGACCTGAACCCGCATCTGGGTACCGGCAAACGTGTCGTCCGCGTGAATGGTGAACTTGCCCGCCATTTTTCCCTCTTGCACAGGGTCGGCGATGATCTCGATGTTCTTGCGCGCCCCCTGGGTCGCGTTCACGTTGCCCATGAACTGGCTGATGCTGCCGGTCTCGAAATCCGCCTTCCAGATCACCGCTGCGCGGGCAGGGGCAGACTCAACCAGCAACCCGGCGACCACCAGCGGCAGCCAGCGGGAATGGAGTTTCATGCCGCCGGCATGTTCGAACCTGGGCGCTCCGAAACTGCGAGGCTTGTTCTTCATGTTGCCCGACGTCAAAGAGGGTTGCGACCACTATCGACCCCACCATGGCCCCCACCGTGTCGAATCTGCCCAACGCGCGCCGCGCCCGGATCCGCTGCCGCTACTTCGGAGCGCCGTTCTTCATCCAGTTCTTGAAGATGTCCCGTTCGTAGGTATCCAGCGATTTCCCTGAATCAGTCGGCGGCATCTGCTGGCCGCAGGACTGGTCGCACAGGCGGCCGTCCTCGACCATGATCTTGAGGTACACGAGGCTGGTCTCGAAGGCGGGCCCGGGGGTGACGCGTTTGCCGTTCCCCTCCATGTACTTGCAATCGCGGGGCGCGTTGCCGCCGAGGCCGGGTTCGGCCACTTCGCCCGGACCGCAGGCCGCGTTCGTGTTCGTCACGGTCGAATTCGTGACCAGGTTGTCGTACGTCCAGTTGTATCCGGCCTTGGCCTGCATTGTGTGGCACGGCGCACATTTGACCGCGATGATCGGCGCGACGTGGGTTGTAAACGTTGGCATCGCGGGCGCCACGCGGATGTCCGTCGGAGCGGTATCGCGCGGGGCGCCGGCATCGGGTGCACCACCGGATCCGCCGCTGCCGCTGCCGCCGGAAGCGCCGCCCGACCCTGCCCTGCCGCCGCTGCCCGAGCTGCCTCCCGAGCCGGTGCTGCCGCCAGTGCCGGAGGACCCGCCGCTGCCTGAGGCCGATCCACCGTTGCCACCATTGCCACCATTGCCACCGCTGCCGCTGGCCGTCCCTGCGGCGCCACCCGTCCCCGACCCGGCGCCGTCCGGATTGGTTCCCGGGGTCGGCGAGCTGCAGGCGCCAAACATCAGCAGGAACATGAAAACGGCACGTCGGAGGGGTCTGAAAGTCATGTTAACCTCGGGCATCTTCTGGGGTGCGTCATCTGAGGTTGACCCCCTGTCAAAGAATCACGACACTATCGCAACCGTCAAGTGGCCCATCCCAGCGTTTTTCATCAAGATTCGTTTACGTCACGGAAGCAATCAGGATCAGCCACTGCCGCGACCGCCGCACGGGTATAGAGTTCCCGCTTCCCCACGCCTTTTTTAGAATCCCAGAGGTCATCATGATCAATCGTCATCGCGCAGTGGTCACGTGTGTCGGAGTCGTCGCGCTTGCTGTGTTCGGGTGCGTTGGCGCGGTCGATAGCGGCGGCATGATGCCGCCTCCGGGCGGGACCCCCCCACCGGGAGCCGGCGGAGCTGGCGGCAGCGGCATGGCGCCGCCCGGAACCATGCCGCCCGCGGCCGACTTCGTTCCCGCGCCCGCCGGTTTGCGCCGCCTCACGGTCCCGCAATACCTGAACAGCGTTCGTGACCTGCTGGGCGATGCCGTCATGACGGCTCTCGATCCCGAGGTGGTGGCGGTGTTGCCGCTGTCGGGGTTCGCCTCCATTGGCGCGGCACGTCTCAGCATCTCGCGCCCGGCCACCGAACACTTCGAGACGGTCGCGCTCGACCTGGGAAAAAAGGCGATGGCAAATGTCGGCGGGCGGGCCGCCCTGGTGGGTTGCAACCCGGCCGGTGTCACCGACGACACCTGCACGCGGACGTTCCTCAAGAAGCTGGGGCGCAAGGCCTGGCGGCGACCGCTGACCGACGAGGAGGTCGGTCCCTACGTGGCAGCGGTGAACATGATTCAGAAGAGCGCCAACGACTTCTATCGCGGGCTGGAATACGGCATCGCCGGGCTGCTTCAGTCACCCAACTTCCTTTATCGCGTCGAGCTCGGGTCCGCCGATCCGACCAAGCAGGGGCGCCTCATCTTCAACGACTTCGAGCTGGCGACGCGCCTGTCGTACTTTCTCTGGAACACCACGCCGGATGACCAGCTGCTGGACGCGGCCGAGATGCAGCAGTTGACCAAGGGGACCGGGTTCGCCACCCAGGTCCAGCGCCTGCTGGACTCGCCGCGCTCGGTGGCGGCGACGCAGGAGTTCTTCACCGAATATTATCGCCTGGCCGAGACCGACAAGCTGCCGGCCGACCCGACCCTGTTCCCACTCAAGACGCAGACCATCGGCGCGGCGATGCGGGAAGAGACGCTGCGTTTCCTCACCGACATCGCGCTGACCCGCAAGGCCGACTACCGCGACATCTTCGATTCGCGCAACACCTTCGTCAACGCGGAGCTGGCCAAGCTGTACGGTCTGCCGCCGGGCGGGCCGAACTTCGCGCCGGTGACCTTGCCCGACACGGGGATGCGGCTCGGCTACCTGGGTCAGGGCAGCTTCCTGGCCCTGAACGCGCACCCGAACGTCACGTCACCGACCCACCGGGGCAAGTTCATCATGGAGATGATCCTCTGCGCGGACATCCCGCCGCCGCCGGACAACGTCCCGCCCCTGCCGGATGACGCCGCTGGAACCGCTCCCAAGACGATGCGGCAAAAGCTGGAGACGCACCGGATGAACGAGCCCTGCAAGACCTGCCACGCCGCAATGGACCCGATGGGACTGGCGTTCGAGAACTTCGACCCCATCGCGGTCTTCCGTACCATGGACGCAGGACAGACGATCGACGCCAGCGGCGACATCTATATCGGCACCAAGAACGTCACCTTCTCCGGACCGAAGGAGCTGGCGGCCGCCCTGCGCACGCACCCGGATGTCTCGGCGTGCGTGGCCAAGAACCTCTTCCGCTACGCGCTGGGGCACGTCGAAAACGACGGCGAAGCGCCCGCCATCAACGATCTGAGCAAAGGGTTCGAGACCAGCGGCTTCAAGTACCGCGCGCTGGTCGACGGCATCGTGAAGAGCGCCGCGTTCGTCTACGCCGCCCCGGCCCCTTAACTCGCGGCCATGCCGACCTTCAAGCTCAGTCGACGCACCCTGCTACGGGGGAGCGTCGGCGGCGCCGCGCTCGGGTTTTCGCTGCCGCCGCTGGAAGCGATGTTCAACAGCAACGGAACCGCGTACGCCCAGGGCGCGGCGATTCCGAAACGCCTGGGGATCTTTTTCTGGGGCAACGGCGTTCGTCCCAACCAGTGGGTTCCCGACGGTGTCGGCGACAACTGGGCCCCCAGCGTCGAGCTGGCGCCGCTGAAGATGCTGGGCGTGCAGGAATACGTCAACGTCGTCTCGGGAATGGACATCCTGGCCGGGTCGGAGCGCGCACACCACTCGGGCACCGCCGGGATCCTGTCGGGGGCGCCTGTCATCAGCCAGCCCGCCAACGGCGCCGCCTACCGGTCGACCTTCAGCAAGCCCAGCGTCGACCAGGTCGCCGCCGCGGTCATCGGCACCAAATCCCGTTTTCGCTCGCTGGAGCTGGGCATCTCGACCCGGGTCAACAGCGGCGAGGGGACGACGATCCGGTATCTGTCGCACAACAACCCCGACAGCCCGAATCCCCCGGAATACGACGCTGGCAAGGTGTTCGACCGCGTCTTCGGAACGGGCTTCACACCGCCCAGCAGCATGCCCGGCATGACCCCGATCGACGTGACGCTGGCCTACCGCAAGAGCATCCTCGACGCGGTCAGCGGCGACATCGATCGTCTCAAGGCCAGGGTCGGAAGCGCGGACAAGACCCGCCTCGATCAGCACCTCGAGAACGTGCGAACGATCGAGAACCGGCTGACCAGCAACACGATGATGACGGTCAACAGCACGTCGTGCAAGCTGCCGGCGCGGCCCAACAACTTCGTCGACCAGATGGGTCGGGAGATGCTGGAAGAGAAGACCAAGGTGATGAGCGACCTGCTGGCCATCGCCGTGGCCTGCGATCAGACCAAGGTCTTTTCGATGATGTTCACCGGCAGCGTGTGCAGCACCGTCTTCTGGCAGGCCAACGTCACCGCCGGCCACCACCAGCTGACGCACGACGAGCGCGGGATCCAGCCGCAGGTGCACGCCACCACGATCTTCACGGTCAAGATGCTGGCGACGATGCTGGCCGCCCTGAAGGCGACCCCGGAAGGCTCCGGCAACGTGCTGGACAACTGTGCCATCCTCGCCACCAGCGACACGTCGGACGGGAAGTTCCACAACATGCGGGACTTTCCCATCCTCATCGCCGGCAAGGGCGGCGGATTCCTCCGCTATCCGGGCATCCACTACCGGTCGCCGTCGGCGGAGAACGCCAGCAAGGCGCTGCTGACGCTGCTGCGCGCCGCCGGCACGAACCTCAACACCGTCGGTGCCGGCAAGGGCCTGGTCACCGACAGCTGCACCGCCATCGAAGCCTAGAATTACTTGTTCGGCTGTGGGGTCATGCGCAGGTAGGGCTTGATCTCCTTCCAGCCCTTCGGGAACTTCTGCTTCATGATCTCCGGGTCCTTCAGCGACGGGACGATGACGCAGTCCTGCCCGTCCTTCCAGTCGACCGGCGTCGCGACCGAATAGTTCTCGGTCAGCTGCAGCGAATCGATGACGCGCAGGATCTCGTCGAAGTTGCGGCCGGTGCTGGCCGGGTACGTGATGATGAGACGAATCTTCTTCTTGGGATCAATGACGAACACCGACCGCACCGTCTGCGTGTCGTTCGCCTCGGGATGGATCATGTCGTAGAGCTTGGCCACCTTGCGGTCAGCGTCGGCGATCAGCGGATAGTTCAGCTTGGCGCCCTGGGTCTCCTCGATGTCGCCGATCCAACCTTTGTGCGCGGACAGGGGATCGACCGACAGCGCGATCGGTTTTACCTTTCGTTTGTCGAATTCACTCTTGAGCTTGGCGACGCGGCCGAGTTCCGTGGTGCATACCGGGGTGAAGTCGGCCGGGTTTGAGAACAACACGCCCCAGCTGTCGCCCAGCCACTGATGAAATTTGATGGGACCCTCCGTCGAATCCTGC
>DASRQT010000597.1:0-1696 GCA_035696485.1 Polyangia bacterium
GAGCCAGCCGGCCGATTTACAGCGACAGGTGGTGGCCGGCATCGAAGGTATATTTGGTGCCGACCGCGGACTGGCTGACGGCGTCGCCAAAGGCGTCGGCCAGCGCGTGCAGCGCACGCCAGCCGGTGCAATGCCCGGTGATGATGTGATTGATCCGGAACGGCCGCAATCCCTCCACCGTGTCCGGAATGATCCGTTCCATGACGCCGCCGAGATGCAGCCCGCCCATCACGCAGTAGATCGGGATGTCGGGAAACAGATTTCGCGTGTGCATGCACACGTTGACGATGCCGGCGTGGGAGCATGCGCTGAACACGATCAAGCCGAGATCGCGGACATGCACCACCAGCATGCGTTCGTCCATGAGCAGCGGATCGGGTTCCCAGGGCGCGTCGGAACTCTTGCGGCTGAGATGGTCGACGCGCCCCTTCTCGAACGGCGTCACCCGCGGAATCTCGCCGCTGTAATAGAAGTGACCGTCGAGCAGCAACTGCGCGTCCGGGCGGTTGACGACGCGGGCGCCGAGCTTCTCCAGCGCGGCCGGGGAGGGGACGTCCGCAACCGGCACGACCTTTCCGCTCTTGAGGCGCACCGCGCGCTCGTTGAACATGCCGGGATTGACGTGGACGGTGACCTGCCCGCCCTCCTTCACGATCGCCTCGACCGCCTGTGGAAGCGCGGCCATGTGATCCCAGTGCCCGTGGCTCACGGCGATGCATTCGACTTCCCCCAGCCGGAGCCCGAGATTGGCGCAGTTGCGCATGAAAATAGCGCCTTCGGGACCGGTATCGAACAGCAGGGTGTGCCTGACGCCGCCGGCCTCGGACACCAGCCGCAGGCCGAGGCCCAGGTTCGCGCACAGCAGCGTCTCGCCCGAGATCACCTTCGCGCCGGCAAGAACGACGTTCGTGAACTCGGAGACCGCGAACAAGGTCTTGCTGACATAGGCGTCGCTGACGTCGTCGGTGATGACGTCGACGACGAGCGAATCAACCGGCTTGAGTGTGGGGCTTTGCGTGCGGGCTTCGGCCATTGCAGACTTCCCAGGTGCGGTTTGAGTATATTGCGCGTCGCCGCGGCTTCACAACACGCGCTGCCGTGGAAATCAACCGGCTCTCGCGCGGAGCACGACGAGGTCATGATCCCGGGGGCGCATGATGGATGGAGTGGTGGAGCGGATCGGCGTATTCGCGCTGGTCGGCCTGGGGTCCGGTTTCGTCTCCGGTCTGTTCGGAGTCGGCGGCGGCATCGTCAGGATCCCGCTGTTCGTCTATCTGCTGCCGTTGTTCGGCGTGGCGCAATCGGTGATGATGCATGTGGCGGTGGGGACGTCGATGGCGCTGGTGCTGCCAAGCGCGATCGCTGCGACCCGCAAGCAACTCGCGCTGGGCAATCTGGACCTGGTGTTCTTCCGGACCTGGGCGGTCGGGATATTGATCGGCGTTCTGGTCGGGACCGCGCTGCTGCCCTTTGCCTCCACCGAGTTGCTGCAGGTGGTCTTCGCGATCTTCATGGTGACGGTGGGCGTCTACGAGGGCTTCCTCAAAGATCGCCTGGTGTTCGCGCGCACGCCGCCGCAAGGCGCGGAGAAGGTGGGCGTGGCCTCGGCCATCGGTTGCCTCGCGGCTCTGACCGGGACCGGCGGCGGCACGATGGCGACGCCGATCCTGCAGGCTTTCAGCATGAAGATGCAGGC
>DASRQT010000598.1:0-3383 GCA_035696485.1 Polyangia bacterium
CGACAAGGCCGTGATCATGGCCCGCGCCGCCAAGCACTGGGCCACGCATCTCGACCTCGGCGCGCTACGCCGCCTCTGGCCGTAGCCCGCCTACTTTTTCTCACGCAGCGCCTCGAGCCGCGCCTTGATCGCCTGTTCGTGCCCCGAGTCCGACGGCTCGTAATAGCGCCGTCCGCGCAGCGCCTCGGGCAGATACTCCTCGCGAACGTAGTGCCCCTCGAAGTTGTGCGGGTACTGGTAACCGGCGCCCAAGCCCAGCGACTTCTGCAGCGGTGTGGTCGCGTTCCGCAGGTGTGGCGGAACCGGCAGCGCGCCGTGCGCGTCGACGTCGGCTTTGACCGCCGCGTAGGTCGACAGCGACGTGTTCGACTTGGGGGCGGTGGCCAGGTACAGCACCGCCTGGGTCATGGGATGCAACCCTTCCGGCAGCCCGATGAAACGGAAGGCCTCCAGCGCAGCCACCGCCACCCCCAGCGCCTGCGGATCGGCGTTGCCGATGTCTTCCGAAGCGAAGATCACCATCCGACGCAGCACGAACAGGGGATCCTCGCCCGCCTCCACCATGCGCGCCATCCAGTACACCGCTGCGTCCGGGTCGGTCCCGCGCAGGCTCTTGATGAACGCGCTGACCACGCCGTAGTGCTCGTCGCCAGACTTGTCGTACAGCAGCGTCCGCCGTTGCAGCGCCTCTTCAACCACCGCCGCCGTCACCAGCAGGCGTCCGACCGCGTCCGGCGTCGCGATGGCGGCCGCCGCCTCCAGCGTCGCCAGCGCCCGGCGCGCGTCGCCCCGCGCCTCGCGCGCGATGAGGTCCCGCACCTCGCCCGCGATGTCGAGCGGTTGCGATCCCAGTCCCCGTTCGGCGTCGCCCAGCGCGCGATCGACCACCTGCCGCAGTTCACCTTCAGCCAGCGCCTTGAGCACGACCACCTTGGCGCGAGACAGCAACGCCGCGTTGACCTCGAACGACGGGTTCTCGGTGGTCGCGCCAATCAGCACCACCGTGCCCGCTTCGACGTGCGGCAGAAGCGCGTCCTGCTGCGCCTTGTTGAACCGGTGAATCTCGTCGATGAACAATACCGTCCGCTCGCCGCGTTCGTCGCGAAGCCGGGCCGCCTCCGCGACCGCCTCGCGCAGATCCTTGACCCCCGCCATCACCGCGGACATCGCCACGAAGCGCGCCCCCGCCTCCGCCGCCAGCAGCCGGGCCAGCGTGGTCTTCCCGGTGCCGGGCGGCCCCCACAAGATCAGCGAGGGCAGCTCGCGCGCGTCCAGCGACCGGCGCAACAGCTTGCCGCGCCCCAGGAGCTGCTCCTGCCCGACAAACTCTGCCAGGGTCGGAGGCCGCATTCGCTCTGCCAGCGGTTGCCCCCGCCGATCCTTCGACGCCGCCCGCGCGAACAGATCCATCCCTGGAATGTAGCAAGTCCGGAGACTTGTTAGGGCCCAGGTTGCGGACGGAAGAGCGCACAGTAGAAGGCCAGAGCGGCGAATGTTAGGGTCAATTGACGTTGCCACGCCCAATCCGCCTCCTCCTATCGTCGCTACGGCGCCCGGGCGCGGCCCCGCGGACCTCGCGACGGGATCCCGAGCTGCAAGCTCGATGGAGACGCATGCGATTGTTCGAATGCGCGCGCGGGATCTTTTACGGGGTTTCGCTGGGCCTCATGCTGCTGCAGCCGCGGCTGCGGACCGCCGGGGCGCAGTCCACGCAGCCACCGGCCACGCAGCCGCCGCCCGTGCAGGCGCCGACCGCGCCGCCCCCCCTCGGGGCTCCTGGACTTGCCCCCCCCAATCCGCAACCGCCGCCGGCGCCGCAGGAATCGGACGTCGTGCCGCCCAGGGGCCCGAAGGTGCTACCCGGGGTCGCCACGCCACGCCCGCGGACCAACGCGGATCTGCCCATGTTGCCGAGCGATCCCGAGGCGCGCCGCGAATGGCTGCGCGGGAGGCTCGACGAGCTGTTCGGAGCCGCCTGGCTGGCAAAATCCAAGGTCTCCGTCCTGATCGTCGAATCCGACACCGGCAGGCCGCTCTACGCCCGTTCGGACAAGGCGCTGCTCAACGCCGCGTCGAACGTCAAGATCGTCACCGCGGCGGCAGCCCTGTCCCTGCTGGGCCCGGAATACCGCTGGAAGACCACGCTCTCGGCGCCGGGACCGGCCGCAGGTCCTCCGCTGCCGCCCGGCGGCGAGCTCAAGGGTGACCTCACCCTTCGCGGTTTTGGCGATCCCACGCTGGTCACCCAGGACCTGGCCGCCATGGTCGGCGATCTCGCCGCGCTGGGGCTGCACAAGGTGCAGGGCGGGATCGTCGTCGACGAAAGTTTCTTCGATCGCGTCCACGTCGGCCCGGCATACGATCAGAAGAACGAATCCTCCCCGTCGCGCGCGCCGTCCTCGGGCGCGTCGCTCAACGGCAACGTCGTGGCGGTCACCGTCGTGCCGGGCAACGCCGCCGGCGCCGCCGCGCGCGTCGTCGTCGAACCGACCTCCGCCTATTTTGCCGTCGTCGGGCGCGTGGTCACCGCCGGCGACGGACCGGCGAACCTCACCATCGAAACCCAGGACGACGGTGGCGGACACACGCGCATCGCGATCGCGGGCCGGGTGCGACTTGGAACCGAACCGCGAACCGTCTACCGCCGCGTGGTCGATCCGCCGCTCTATCTCGGGCACACGCTGCGGCAGCTGCTTGAACGACGCGGCATCACCGTCGCCAAACCGGTGCGGCTCGGACCCTCGCCCGCGCAGGGGCTGCGCGTGCTGTCAGCGCACGAATCGCCTCCCATGGGTGTGGCAGTGCACGACCTCAACAAGCGGTCGAACAACTTCGCCGCCGAACAGGTGGTTCGCACCCTGGGCGCCGAGATCGTCGGCCGCCCGGGGACCTGGGAAAAAGGGATCGAGGCCGTCAGTCGGTTTTTGGCGACTGCCGGGGTCAAGCGTGGCAACTATCAGATGACCAACGGCGCGGGTCTTTACGATTCAAACCGCTTTTCGGCGGAACAGATCGTGGCGGTCTTGAGAGCCGCCAACCGCGACTTTCGCATCTCTGCCGAGTTTCTGTCATCGCTGGCCGTGGCCGGCACCGACGGAACCATTGCCCACCGCATGGGCAGCACGCTGGCCGAACGCTACGTACGCGCCAAGACGGGTACGCTGGCCACGGCCAGCTGCCTGTCTGGATTCGCCGGATCACCAGGTCGAATCCCGCTGGTGTTCTCGATCCTGATGAATGACATCGCCAACGCCTGGGAGGCGCGCCGCACTCAGGATCGAGTCGCCGAGTTGCTGGTCGCCTACCTGGAAGCCGATTCGCCGGCCAAGCCGTGATCGGGCAGCGGGGTCTGTCCGCTGTCACCGTCGGAGCGCGCGTACATC
>DASRQT010000599.1:0-15015 GCA_035696485.1 Polyangia bacterium
TGGAGTCCTGGAGCAACGAAATCCGATGTAGTCGCCGCGATACGCCGGGGCGGAGCTGAGACGAGCCGAGGGGAGCAAGAACGACGCATCGTAGATGAACGCGCCGCCCCGGAGCACCCGGTCGCCTGGTATCGCAAGGTAGGCGCAATCTGTGCACGGATCGACGTACGTGGCATACCAGTCCAGGTTCCACTCAAACACATTCCCAACCAAATCGAGCTGGCCCCAAAGCCCAGATCCCTTCGCCGCGTACCCTACAGGACTGATGTTCGCCGCGCCCGTGCAGCTCCCAGAGCCATTCGGGAAGTCGCAGTTGTAGATAGCGTACTGGCAGCCCGTCCCGGGGCACCCCGTCCCTGGCGCCGCCGCGCCCCACGGATATTCGCGCTGTTGACTCCCTCCCGCCGCTGCGTATTGCCATTCGGCTTCGCTTGGCAGAAACCCGCCATCCCAAATACAGAAGGCGTACGCCTCGTGCCAGGTCACGCAGTTGATCGGAAGGTTTTCCTGGCTGCCCGTCGTGTTCGTCCACGTCGCGCTGACATCGCAGGCCAGGTTGGCGTTGGTCGGCGCGATGCTGCTGTCATCCGCCGCCACCCAGCCAGGCTCGTAGCCCCCGCCGGTCGAGTTCAAGCCCTCGCCGCCGTTCAAGTGCGTGTGTTTTCCAGCGCCCGCTGGCGGTGTGTAGCCGTTGCCGTTGTTCCACGCGCTCACGAACTGACGGAATCGGCCTACCGTCACCAAGTATTTGTCCAGGCGAAATCCACTCAGGCTCGCCGGATCGGCCTCGCTAGTTGGGGTGCCTACTGGATCGTACGTCCGGTAAAAAGTTCCTCCGGTCACCTCCAAGCTCGTGCAGCAGCTCTCGGTTCCGCCACCTCCTGGGCCGCAGTTGGTCATCCCCGGACCACCAGCAGCGCAGCTCGGCGCTGACGCTGCGTCGGTTCCCGCACTTTCATCCTCTGGAAGGCTCGCGTCATGGCCCGCTTCAACGTCAATGGAAGTTCCAGTGTCCGCACTGGCCGCATCAGCCGGAGCGCCGCCGTCTGCCGGACATGCGACGAGAGTCGACGATATTTCGCCATTCTTGCAGGCGCAGGTGTTGCAACCATCGCTGCACGTCCACGTGGTTTCATTCGCGTGAACGACACCCTCGTCGTTGCAGCTTGCAGCCAAACTCGTAGCGCTCCCACAGCCGCCGCAGCAGGCCAATGCAAGAAACAAGAACGGCAAGACGCGGCGAAGGTTCACGACCAACGTCCGAGCCATTCACAGAGGATGTCACCCAAATACGTTGTAGGGCACTCCAATTTCTTTGGGCTGCGGTTCCGTGTTTGGAAAGAGGCGGAAAGGAAGGAGCGCCTCCAGAACCATGGATCGGCGCGTGGCCTGTACTGGTATGGCGACTCCTCGCGTGACGCGGTTAGTTCGTGGAATTCCGGCCGCCGCCGATATGGGGTCTGTGAAACACGAGGAGGGTGCTCGGGGTGCTTAGGAGGGAAACTGGCGTCGTGAAACGGCCTCCTCAACACCGTCGGAGGAGGCTCCAATCGTTCCCTAACACGTGCAAACCGGAACAAGCAGTCTGAAAAACCGAATGTATGTCGTGGAGCTGAACGGGATCGAACCGTCGGCCTCCTCAATGCCATTGAGGCGCTCTCCCAGCTGAGCTACAGCCCCTCCACCGGTTTCCCGGCACGAGCTTGTTACCAGCCATGGCGGGGAAGGTCAATATCGGGCGACACGCGCGAACAATGACTCGAACCGACGGTCACCGCGCAGGCGGTCCCAGTCGTTGGCCAGCAAGATGTCCCGCAGCGAGAACGGATCCATCCTCATGTCCCCCCCCTGGCGGACGACGTAGCCCTCGAGCTGCGTCAGCGCCAGCGGCAGATCGTCGAGGGCCGCCGCACAGATTGCCATCGGCAGCGCGTTCGCCGGATCCTCGCGCTGGGCGCGTGTCACATGCGCCAGCGCGACGCGCGCCGCCTCCGGGCGGTCCGCGGCCGCGTGGGTCGCGCATAGCAGGAGATAGACCTCCGCCTGCATCGCCGGTTTGGCCTTCTCGGTCATCCGCAACGCGTCCGAGAAGGCGTCGCGCGCCCGTGCGTGCAGGCCTCGCGGGATGCTGCCGGTGTAGGCGCGTACCACCATCAGCTTGGTGCGATAGAGGCGCCCGCGTTCCAGGCTGATCGCCCGGTGCACCGCCGTCGCTGATTCTGGTCGCGCGGGGACCATGCTGGCCAGCTGCTGCGAACGCTGCCGTTCGCGCTCGGCCTTCTGAACCGCGCGCTCCAGGGCCGTCGACGGATTGAGCCGCAATGACGTCGACCAGTCGGCGATGGCCTGCTGGTACAGGGCGGCCGCCTCCCCCCACTGTTCCTCCTCGTCCTTCCCGATCGCCAGCGCGTACGGGACGCTGGGAAGCGCGCGTTCCACCGGCGTTCCGAGTGTCAGCAACGCCTGCAGCGGTGTGGTTCGCAGTCCTGGAACCACGATGGGCGCCGACGTCCCTGCGTCAAACGCCGCACCGGCAGTGATGGCCAGGGCGGCAGAAGCTAAAACCGCCTGCGCGGCGCCTAGGCTGAGGGTCACGCACGGGAGAGTAGCTTGCCAGGCACCTGTCTCCATAGTACGCCGGTGCACTGTCGTGACATGACGCGTACCCTCAAAAATTCTGGTACTGTGCTTCGGTGAGCGCGAATACTGAAAACCGCCCTCCGTCAGAGCCAGAGATCCCCGACATCCTGCCGCTGCTGCCGATTCGGGATCTGGTCGTCTTCCCCTACATGATTGTGCCGCTGCGCGTAACGCGGCCGGTCTCCATGGAGGCGGTCGCGAAGGCGCTGGAGGCGGAGGAGCGCCTCTGCTTCCTGGTTACCCAGCGCGACTCCAGCGAGGACGATCCGACCCCGTCGTCGTTCTA
This sequence comes from Polyangia bacterium, assembly GCA_035696485.1. Taxonomy (GTDB): domain Bacteria; phylum Myxococcota_A; class Polyangia; order Fen-1088; family Fen-1088; genus DASRQT01. The sequence goes on from DASRQT010000599.1 coordinate 2,927, forward strand.
TCGCACCGGCACCATCGGGATGATCATGCGCATGCGCAAGCTGTCCGAGGGCGGGCTGAAGGTCCTGGTGCAGGGGCTGTGTCGCGCCCGCATTCAACGTTTCACCGCCGAGAGTCCCTGCTACCGCGTGCGCATCGAACGCGTTGACGACGCCGCGCCCACGCGCACGGTCGGTCTCGAGGCCCTGCTGCGATCGGTTCGGCTGAACATCGACAAGCTGACCAGCCTGGGCAAGTCGATGCAGCCGGAGCTGGCCATGGTCGCCCAGAGCGTCGACGACCCCGGGCGCATGGCTGATCTGGTGGCGTCGAACCTGACGCTGAAGGTGGTGGACGCGCAGGAGCTGCTGGAGATGGACAGCGCGATGGACCGCCTCAAGCGGGTCAACCAGAACCTCGAAAAAGAGATCGGCATCCTGGAGGTCCAGTCGCAGATCCAGAACCGCGCCAAGGAGGAGATGTCCAAGACCCAGCGCGACTACTACCTGCGCGAACAGCTGCGCCAGATTCGCAACGAGCTGGGCGACGGGGACGTCCACGGCGAGGAGATGGAAGAGCTACGGGCGAAGGTCCAGCGCGCCGGTCTGTCGGAAGAGGCGAAGACCGAGGCCGAGAAACAGATCCGCCGCCTGGATCAGATGCACGCCGAGAGCGCCGAGGCCTCGGTCCTGCGCACGTACATCGACTGGCTGGCGGAGCTGCCCTGGAAGACCGGCAGCGAAGACATGCTGGACCTCGAAGGCGCGCGGCGAATTCTCGACGAAGATCACTACGACCTTGAGCACATCAAGGAACGCATCCTCGACTACCTGGCGGTGCGCAAGCTGCGCGGCGGGATGCACGGTCCGATCCTCTGCTTCCTGGGGCCGCCGGGGGTGGGCAAGACGTCGTTGGGACGTTCCATCGCCCGCGCCGTCGGCCGCCGGTTCGTGCGCATCTCGCTCGGGGGCGTACGCGACGAGGCCGAGATCCGCGGCCACCGCCGCACCTATGTCGGCGCGTTACCCGGCCGGCTGATTCAGGGCATGAAGCAGGCGGGGACCAACAACCCGGTGATGCTGCTGGACGAGGTCGACAAGCTGGGCTCCGATGTGCGCGGCGATCCTTCGGCGGCGCTGCTGGAGGTGCTGGACCCCGAACAGAACCACAACTTCCGCGATCATTACCTGGGCGTCCCGTTCGATCTGTCGAAGGTCCTGTTCATCGCGACGGCCAATCTTCCAGAGGGGATTCCACCGCCGCTGCGCGACCGCATGGAGACGCTGCGCCTGTCGGGCTACAGCGAGGAAGAAAAACTCGCGATCGCCGAACGGTTTCTGGTCCCCAAGCAGGTGACCGAGGCCGGCCTTACCGCCAAGGACATCGTCATCGGGCGGCCGATGTTGCACAAGGTGATCGCGGATTACACGCGCGAGGCCGGGGTGCGCGAGCTGGAGCGATTGATCGCCCAGCTGGCGCGGAAGGTGGCGCGCCGTGTGGTGGAGGAGAACACGGCCGCCGACAAGGGCCGCTCGCCAAAGGCGCGCGAGGCTGCCGCCGCGCGCGGCGCTCGCGCCCAGGTCCCCAAGCCGATCCTGAGCATCGACGACGTCCCGAAGTTCCTGGGGCCACCACGTTTCCTTGCGGAGGAGCGCCGCGGCGCCGACGAGGTCGGGACGGTTAACGGCCTGGCGTGGACGCCCTACGGCGGCGAGGTCCTGCACGTCGAGGCGCAGACCATGGCCGGCAAGGGGTCGCTGATTCTGACCGGACAGCTGGGCGACGTCATGAAGGAGTCGGCGCAGGCGGCGCTGTCATTCGCGCGCGCCCACGCGCTGTCGCTGGGGCTGCGCAACGAGTTTTACGCCGGCCGCGAGATCCACATTCACGTCCCCTCGGGCGCGGTGCCCAAGGACGGTCCGTCGGCCGGGGTCACCATGGCCTGCGCGCTGGTCTCGCTGATCTCGGGCGTGCCCGTGCGCCACGACGTCGCCATGACCGGTGAGCTGACCTTGCGTGGCAAGGTGTTGCCGATTGGCGGGCTCAAGGAAAAGCTGCTGGCGGCCGCGCGCGCCGGCATGACCATGGTCCTCATCCCCGCGGGCAACGAGCCGGAGCTGGTCGAGATCCCCGACAACCTGCGCCGCAAGCTGACCATCAAGGTCGTGCGCAACATGAGCGAGGTGCTGACCCTGGCGCTGGTCCGCCCGCCCAAAAAGATGGCCAGCGTCCTGCGCACGGGCGCCGCGGTCGTAGGGAACGGAAAATCGCGCGGTGTCTCCCGGCGCGGGACGGCCTGAAACCGGCGAGATCGCGTGAGGGAGGGACGGCAAAGCCTGCCCGAGCTCATCGCGGGGGCGCGGGACCCTTTCCAGGGTCCCGAACTCAATCAACGGCGCGCGGGCGGCCCAGTGAAATCAGAGCCTCCGGTACCTCGGACGGTGACGGCGAGGGTGGCGTTCCGGTAGCGCCGGCTTTGGCCACTAGATTTTGCAGGCCCCGGTCCAGCAGGTGCGACGGATTGACGTTGCCCAGGGCGGCCAGCATCGTCTGCCGAAGCGTCGGGTTGGTCGCTTCCAGCTGGCCCAGCAATCGCTTCATCTGCTTGCGCTGCGCCTCCGACTGCGAGCCGCACAGGTTACACGGCAGGATGGGAAACTGCCGGGCCGCCGCGAACGCCGCCAGGCGTTCCTCGGCGCAATAGATGATGGGACGGATGACGACGTGCCGTCCGTCGTCGCTGACCAGACGCGGCGGCATCGACGCCAGCTTGCCGCCGAAGAACAGGTTCAGCAGCAACGTCTCCAACGCGTCATCGCGATGATGCCCGAGCGCGATCTTGTTGCACCCAAGGTCGGTGGCGGCCTTGTACAAGATCCCGCGGCGCAGTCGGGAGCAGAGCGAACAGTACGTCTTGCCCTCCGGTATCTTGTCGATGACGATGCTGTAGGTATCCTCATGTAGGACTCGGTAGGCAACCTGCTCTTTCTCCAGCCATTGCACCAGCGGCGCGCCATCGTAGCCAGGATGTCCCTGATCGAGGTGGACCGCGGTAAGCTGGAAGGTGACGGGCGCCCGTTTTTGCAACGCGCGCAGCAAGACCAGGAGGCCGTAGCTATCTTTTCCTCCAGACATCGCGACCAGGATCCGATCACCATCAGCAATGAGGTCGTGCTCCGCAATGGCGCGGCCCACGTCACGAAGAAGCGTGCGTTCCAGATCCATGGCTAACCCTATCTCTGATTTCGCGGCAAGACCACGGACCACCAGAGCCGGCACCCGTGGCTGGGTCCGGGCGGTGATGGCGTCGTTTGTGGCTCACGGGTTCTTGTTGCTGTTCATCGTGCAGCAAAGCGGGCATCGGCTGCTGCTTGTGTCAGCCGACGCAACCGCGCCGGCGACCAGCGACGGTCTGGATGAGCCCACCTGGATTGACGTGACAACCGGGGACGATCGGGCAAACCCGCCATTGCCGGCCGTGCTCCCGCAGCCGGAGCAACCGGTCAATCTGAAGGATGCGCCCGAGGGCGAACGGGATCAGGATGCCCCGCGGGCGGTCGGACCGCGCGTCGCCGCGGGGCGCGATCCGATGACGCCGGCGACCGACCACGGTCTTGACGGCGGGCGGCCGGCGGAACGCGCGTGGCGGCGCGACCAGTCCACGTTGCACGATCGGGTGACCGACGGATCGTCGGTGACTCAGCCGTCGCGCCAGCGGCTGGCCGCGCGAGAAGCGTCGCCCCAGGCGGTTCGTCGCGAACCGATCACCGGGACGGGAGATTCGGCGAAGACGCACATACCCGCACGCTTGCCGGCAGCGACGCAATTCGCCAACCCGGAAGACGGAACCCGGGACGATGGTTCAGGCAGCTCCAGCGAAAGTCACGCCGGGGTCGCTTCCCCTGCCGACATTCCCCGGGTGGCCGAGGATGTTGTGCCCGAACGCGGGCAGGGGCCGCTGGATGCCGACACCGGGTCGCGCTCTTTCGACGCCCAACGTCGAGGGCCCGCGGCCGATACCCAGGCGGTGCGGAGCGCCTCGAACGAGAGGCATCCCAGCATCACTGATTTTTCGCGGGCCGGCGTGATCGCGCCGGTTGAGTCGCGGGAGGGGCGAGGGCCCGGTGAAGCGCCGGGCGCGACGGTGCGCCTGACTCGGGGCAGCGCGCCGAATGAATATGGCGCGGCGCGTGTCGAGCAAACCGGATCAACAGTGGCCGAACCTAGTCAGGACCGCCGATATCAGCGCTACGTTCAGGAAATCATTCGTCGGGTCAACAGCAGCCGCGAATTCCCAAAGTCACTGGCGCTGCGCCTGGAACAGGGCGAGACCATCGTCTATTTTGTACTGCGCACAGATGGCAAGATCAGCGACGGTGTGCGTGTGGTGAAGTCTTCGGGATTCGATGAATTTGACAGCGCGGCGACGCGGGCGGTGCTGCGCGCCGCTCCATTTCCGCCCATGCCGGACCCCGCCACGGCGCGGCCATTGCCGATCTCTGTACGCGTTGCCTTCGAAAATCCCGTAGTTCGCTAGAACGTCCATCAGTACGCCCGCCAATACCTCCGTTAGGTGGGCTACGGGTCAAGAAAAAGCCACGAAATAAGGCCATTTTCTCGGGAGTTTTGTTACCCGCGAGGCTAAAATAACGGGTTGAGGTTCGCGTCGGTGCGTAGCAACAAGTCCCCTAGCACCAGGAAACGACAACCAGCACGCCGGATTGGGTTCTGGCTTGTCGTTGCGGCGTTGGTCCACGCCGAGCTGGTGATGCTGGCGGCGTTCGGCCTCTACGCGCTGGCGCCGCGCAACAGCGACATCCTGAAGGGGCTGGCGTCGTCGCCGGGTGAGTCCATCGACGTCGGGATGGTTGATCCCGACGCCGCTCGCAGGATTGTTGCTGATCTCGAGCGGCAGGAGGAGGAGGCCAAGGCCGAGGAGGTCAAGAAAGAGGTCGAATCCATCAAGGCCCCGGGTCAGGTGGTCGACGTGCCGGTTCCTCGCGAAGAACGCCGTCCAGACGATGCGCGCTTCGCTTCCGAGCACGACACGACGGTGGAAAAAGAGACCAAGAAGCTCGGCAAATTTGATGAGAAGGCGCGCCAGGGCGACTTGACCGGGGATGCCGCGGCCTCGCGCGCGCCGACGCCGCCGTCCAAACCGACGCAAGCTCAGCCGGACGATCGCCTCGCGATGCGTGTGCCGACGCTGGGGCGGGCGTTGCGCGCGCCTGGGCCGAAAGCCGTCCCGCAGGACGGGCAACAGCCAGGCAGCGAATATGGCGCACCGGCGCCGGGGACAGAGTCGCCCGAGGGCGCTGTGCCCCGGCAGGGCGGCAAACAGCCGCCACGACCCAACGGCGGGGGCGCGCAGGCCGGCGCTGCCCCGTCCCTGATGCCAACGCCGCAGACGCTGGCGAAGGCGGTCGGCAGCGGGTCTCAGGATGCGCTCCGGGACATCGACGACGGTGACGAGACCGCGCTCAACTCGAAGAAATGGAAGTTCGCCTCGTTTTTCAATCGCGTGAAAAAACAGGTCGCCGATCACTGGCATCCGGAGGAGGCGTATCGACGCCGCGATCCGACCGGGGCGGTCTACGGGCGGCAGAATCGGTACACGCTTCTGCGCGTTCAGCTCAAACCCGACGGCACGCTGGCGAATCTGGCGCTGGAACAGCCGAGCGGCCTGGAGTTCCTGGACGATGAAGCCATGGAAGCGTTTAAACAAGCTCAACCGTTTCCGAACCCGCCACACCAGCTGCTGGAAGGCGGCAAGTTGATCAACTTCAGCTTCGGCTTTCTCTTCGACCTGAACGGCGCGCCCAAGATGTACCACTTCAAGTATTGAGCCCGTTACGACACGGGTCGCGTCTTGACTCGACGTGGTCTGTGAGCAATTTGGGTCCGGGGGTCGGGTATGTGGTTACAGCGTAAAAAATATCTTGGGTACTTCGCCGCGTTTGCACTGGGCACCCTGTCGGTTTCGGCGGCCGCGCAGGACAGCCAACCTTCGCTCGTGGCCAAGGCTTTCGATGCGCCCAGTCCATTTCCGCAGGGACCGTCGCTGCGCGAGTCCGGCCGCATCGGCGCGATGTTCCCGCAGGGCAGCGGCGAGATTCAGCGCGACGATCTGGGTGTGCCTGCCGAGACAGCCATCCAGCGCGTCGCGGTTGTTGATCGCAGATCAGCAGGGGCCGACGGCGCCGGCGTCATCGACGAGGCCGTGTTCGATCGCGAGGTGCAGGCTCGCTTCTCCTCCGCGCAGGACTGTCGGCTTGAAGTGGCGCGACGCAAGCAGGTGGCTCCATCCGCGGTCGTCGCGGAGCCGCTAATCCTGCGCTGGACGATTCTTCCGTCCGGAAGCGTCGTCTCCACGGCGGTCGTTTCCAGCACCCTGGACGACGCCGAACTGGTGGATTGTCTAAAGAAACAGATGGTTTCGTGGGTATTTACCCGCCCGCACGGGGGCCCGGTCAGCGTCGAACGGACTTTCAAGCTCAACCTGCGATAACCACGCACATCGCTTTGGTGGAGGTGTATGTTTCCCCATAGAAGAGGTGCGTCATGGGAAACAGAGCCTCTAAGTCAGTCGCGATGGGGTTGATGGTGCTGGCCGCGATGACCGCGTTGCCGACCGCGCACGCAGACGACGCCAAGCCGAGCCCGCCGCCGGCAAAGACGCAGCTGATGCAAGGTCCGACGCTGCGCGAGACCGGGCGTATCGCGCCGATGTTCGTTCAGGGCAACGGCGTCGAGATCCAGAAGCGCAGCGATCTGGGCGCGCCGAAGGAAAATTCAATTCAGAGCGCATCCAATTCGGAAGAGCGCCCATTACCGCAGCCGCGGGTTGGCGTCATCGACCACGTTGTGCTCGATCGTCAGATCAAGCAGCGCTTCTCTGCGGCGCGCGACTGCCGCCTGGAAGTCGGACGCCGCAAGCAGCTGCCGCTCGCGCACGTCACAGCCGGGACACTGACGCTGCGCTGGACCATCCTCCCCTCGGGCGAGGTGGCGGGCACGGTCGTCGTGGCGACGACGCCAGCCGACAGCGAGCTGGTCGACTGCGTAAAACGCCACATGGTCTCCTGGACCTTCACGCGCCCGCGCGGCGGCTCCGTCAGCGTCGAACGCACCCTGTCCTTCCGCTAGGCGCCTACGCGTAGTCTTCGATCGGCGGGCAGGTGCAGTGGAGCTTGCGATCGCCTAGCACGTTGTTGAGGCGGCCGACCGGGGGCCAGAACTTGTTGTCGCGGAGCGAGGCGATCGGGTAGGCGGCCTTCTCGCGCGGGTAGGGCGCCTTCCATTCGCCGGCCAAGAGCGCAGCCGCCGTGTGGGGCGCGTTCTTGAGGACGTTTCCCTCGCGCGGCGCCGCGCCCGATTCAATCTCGGCGATCTCAGCGCGAATCGCGATCATGGCCTCGCAGAAGCGGTCCAGCTCGGCCTTGGCTTCGCTCTCGGTTGGCTCGATCATCATCGTGCTCGGGATCGGGAACGACATGGTCGGGGCGTGGAAGCCGAAGTCCATCAGCCGTTTGGCGACGTCCTCGACCTCGACGCCCGCGATCTTCTTGAGGTGACGCATGTCCAGGATGCACTCGTGCGCGATGCGGCCCCTTTTCCCGCGATAGAAAACCGGATAGTGCGACTCCAGACGCCTGGCGATGTAGTTGGCGTTCAAGATGGCGACCTTGGTCGCTTCCGTCAGGCCCTCGGCGCCCATCATGCTGATGTAGGCCCACGAGATGAGCAGGATGCTGGCGCTGCCCCAGGGCGCTGCCGCGATGGCGCCGATGCCCTGTTCGCCGCCCGTCGCCACCAGGGGGTGCCCGGGTAGAAACTCGGCCAGGTGGCGTGCCACGCCGATCGGACCCATGCCGGGTCCGCCGCCGCCGTGCGGAATGCAGAACGTCTTGTGAAGATTGAGGTGGCAGACGTCGGCGCCGATGTCGGCCGGGCGGCAGAGGCCAACCTGCGCGTTCATGTTGGCGCCGTCCATGTACACCTGACCGCCGTGCTCGTGAACGACGGCGCAGATCTTCTGGATGTCCTCCTCGAAGACGCCGTGGGTCGACGGGTAGGTGACCATCAGCGCTGCCAGATCACCGCGGTGCTCGCGCGCCTTGGCCTCCAGATCGGCAAGGTCCACGTTGCCCTGATCGTCGCAGGCGACGACCACGACGCGATAGCCGGCCATGGCCGCCGACGCGGGGTTCGTCCCGTGCGCGGACGACGGAATCAGACAGATGTTGCGCTGCCCCTGGCCGCGTCTGCCGTGGAACTTGCGAATCACCAGCAGCCCGGCGTACTCCCCCTGCGACCCGGCGTTGGGCTGCAGCGAGACGGCCGAGAACCCGGTGATCTCCGCCAGCATCGCCTCCAGTTGCTTGAAGATCACCTGATATCCGGCCGCCTGCGCCGTCGGCGCGAAGGGGTGCAGGCGATTCCAGTTCGGCCAGGTGATGGGCAACATCTCCGCGGTCGCGTTCAGTTTCATGGTGCACGACCCGAGCGGAATCATCGAATGGGTCAGCGACAGGTCGCGTCCCTCGAGCCGGCGCATGTAGCGCAACATCTCGGTCTCCGAGTGGTGCGTGTTGAAGACCGGGTGGGTCAGGTAGGCGCTGGCCCGCGCAAGTGCCGGCGGCCACGAGGCGGGGGTGTCCAGCTCGCGCGCGAGCTCGGCGACGGTGAAGGTGACCGGCTGTGCCCTGGCCGCGTCGTGCGCGAAAATCTCCCAGATCTGCTGCACGTCGGCCGCGCTGGTGGTCTCGTCCAGTGAGATGCCCAGAGCGTGGCTGTCGATGCGACGGAAGTTCATCCGGCGCGCCTCGGCGCCGACCAGCCAGGCCGCGATCTCGGTCGCCGTCCCCTCTATGCGCAGGGTGTCGAATACCTGCCTGTGTTTGACCGTGATGCCCAGGCGCCCAAGCCCGCGCGCCAGAACCGCCGTCAGGCCGGCGACGCGTTCGGCGATGGCGCGCAGGCCGCGCGGGCCGTGATAGACGCCGTACATCCCCGCCACCACCGCCAGCAGCACCTGCGCCGTGCAGATGTTGCTGGTCGCCTTCTCACGGCGGATATGCTGCTCGCGCGTCTGCAGCGCCATGCGCAGGGCGGGGCGGCCGTGCGCGTCCTGCGACACGCCGATGAGCCGGCCCGGCATCTTGCGCACCCATTCGTTCCTGGTCGCGAAGAACGCCGCGTGCGGGCCGCCGTATCCCAGCGGCACCCCGAACCGCTGCGTGTTGCCGACCGCGACGTCGGCGCCCAGCTCTCCGGGGGGAGTCAGCACCGTCAGCGCCAGCAGATCGGCCGCCATCACCACCAGCGCGCCGGCGGCGTGCGCGCGTTCGCAGAAGGTGCGGTAGTCAATGATCGCGCCGTCGCTGGTCGGGTATTGCACCAGCGCGCCGAAGATCTTTCCGAAGTCGGTCTCGGCAAATGAGGATTGCATGACGTCGGCCACCCGCACCTCGATGCCCAGAGGTTCGGCCCGGGTGCGCACCACCTCGATGGTCTGCGGGTGGCACTGGTCGGACACCAGGAACACGCGGGCGTCCTCGCGCGCGGCGGGCGCAACGGCGTGCACCATGTTCATCGCCTCGGCGGCCGCGGTCGCCTCGTCCAGCAGCGACGCGTTGGCGATCTCGAGCCCGGTGAGGTCGGTGATCATGGTCTGGAAGTTCAGCAGCGCCTCCAGGCGTCCCTGCGAGATCTCGGCCTGGTAGGGCGTGTACTGCGTGTACCAGCCGGGGTTCTCCAGGATGTTGCGCAGGATGACCGGCGGCGTGATGCAGTCGGAATAGCCGAGCCCGATGAACGATCGAAACACCTGGTTCTGCGCGCCCAGTTGCTGCAGCTCTTCCAGAAGCTCGTGTTCGGTCTTGGCCGGCTGCAGCTGCAGCTTGCCCTTCATGCGAATGGCCGCCGGGACCGTCTCGGCGATCAGGGCGTCCAGCGTGCTGGCCCCGAGGAGGCGCAGCATCTGGGCCACCTCGTCGGTGTCGGGGCCGATATGGCGTGTCTGGAATCGGTCTGGGTGGCGAAGATCGACCGGCATTGGGGGCGCTATTCCGCCTGTTCCTTGACGAACGTCTGATAGGTGTCGGCGTCCATGAGCCCCTTGACCTCGTCCGCGTTGGCCAGCGCGATCTGGATCATCCAACCTTCATCGTACGGATCCTCGTTGACGTACTCCGGTGAATCCCCCAGCGGCGAGTTGACCTTGACCACCTTCCCGGACAGCGGCGCGAATAGATCGGAGACCGCCTTCACCGACTCGACCGATCCGAAGATCTCCGCCTGCTTCACCGACTCGCCCTCTTTCGGCAGCTCGATCTGGGTGACGTCGCCCAGTTGCTCGACCGCGAAGCGTGTGATGCCGATGGTGGCGACGCGCGTGTCGCCGCGCTGTTCGATGCGCGCCCACTCGTGATCCTTGGTGTAAAGCAAATCGTCTGGATATTGCGTGCTCATGGTTTTCCTTGGTTGGGCGATGCTCTTTTGTAAAAGGGACCCTTCACGACCTCGGCCTCGACGAGCTTTCCGCGGCAATCCACCGTCAGCTTGCTGCCTGGCGCCGACAGCGCCGCCGGCACGTAACCAAGGCCGATGTTCTGCCCGACGGTCGGGCCGGGTCCACCGGAGGTTACCTCGCCCACGCGCTGCCCGTCGGCGTCGTTAATCGGGTAGCCGTGGCGTGCGACGCCCCGCCCACGCATCACGAACGCGACCATCCGTCGCGCGACACCCACGGCGCGTTGATGCAAGAGGGCATCCCTGCCGATAAAGTCTGGGCCACCGTCCAGCTTCACCGCCCAGCCAAGTCCTGCCTCAAGCGGCGTCGTCTCATCCGACAGATCGTTGCCGTAAAGTGACAGCCGCCCCTCGAGACGCAGCGTGTCTCGCGCGCCCAGGCCGACGGGTTTGCCGCCCGCCGCGGCCGCGGCCTCAAGCAGCCGATCCCACAGCGCCTTCGCCTCGGTGGCGCGGCAGAAAATTTCGAAGCCGTCCTCGGCCGTGTATCCGGTGCGCGCGATCCAGACGGGAAATCCCGCCACCTGCCGCTCAGCCACGAAATCGAACGACTTCATGGAACCAAGTTGCACAGCGGTCAACGGCTGCAGCGTGGCCTCGGCCTTTGGTCCCTGAAAGGCGATGAGGCCGGTGTCGTCGGACGCGTCGATGACGTCACACCAGGCACCGACATTTTCGCGAAACCAGCGGAAGTCTTTCTCGGTGTTGCTGGCGTTCACGACGATGACGAAGTGTTCCGCCGTGACCCGGTACACAATCAAATCGTCGACGATTCCCCCGGTGGGCCAGCAAGCAAACGCGTACAGGGCACGCCCGTCCGTGAGTCTTCCAACGTCGTTCGTGACCAGCCGTTGCACAGCCTCTGCCGCGCGGCGGCCGCGAAAATGGATCTCGCCCATGTGGCAGACATCGAACACGCCGACCGCGTTTCGTGTGCTCTTGTGCTCGTCGATGATCCCGCTGCCATAGTTGACCGGCATCATCCAGCCGCCGAAATCGATGAGCTTGGCCCCAAGGCGGCGGTGCGCGTCGTAAAGGGGCGTTTTTTTTGGTGTCACGGGCCCGGTTTTCGCCATGTGCCCTGGGTCGACGGTCATCGCGGGCACATCCTGCGAGAAAGGCCCCGCGAATTCAAGACGCCCGCGCGGTCGTCGCTTTTCCAGGCGCTGGTCTCGGCGTTTATCTGGGAAGAAATCCCCTGGTCGAGACGTTATCTAACTGCGCGATCGTGACGAGTTGATTGGGCGTGGCGGCGAAATTCGCGAACGAATTTACGTACAACGAATCCCGTGGAAAGACGCCCGAAACATTCGAAGGGTAAAGTCGTATGTAGAGATGGGGGCAATAAGGACTTGTAGCGGGGAGGAACCTCTACAACAACCAATTCGGGTACCGGGTGTGGGAGTGGGTGGGGAAATGGCCGTCAGACACGTGGGGAGTGACAGGGATCGGGAGGGACGGCGACCGTGCGAGTGGCGTGGGAAGGGCCTTCTCGCACGGTCGATTTTCTTGTACGCTTGCGAAGGGTCGGGACAGTAACAACTGGGCACAGGGGAGGCACCATGCAGCTCCGTCACA
>DASRQT010000600.1:0-5194 GCA_035696485.1 Polyangia bacterium
CGCGGCGAGCGGTGTTTCCCATGAAACGACGTTGAGCTTTCTGACCGCGATGTCCTGCCTCTTGCCGAGCAGGTGATAGACATGGGCGTCAATCTTTCGACAGGGAGCGCACCAGACCGCGAAGAAATCGAACAGCGTCACCTTGCCGATGACGGCGTGGCGTTCCAGGGCCGGAACGTCTTCTCCGTCCTTCGAGAGCTCCTGGACGTCCGCGGCTTCGGGCAGCGGGGGCAGCGGATCAAACGTGAGGTCGGGGTGGCATTCGAAGCATTGCGATTCCGGAACGCCGTGCATGGGGCACCAGTCCTTGGCAGCCTTGAATTTCACCACGAGGGATGGGTTGCACCGGGTGCAGACGTCACGTGGAACGTTGTGCTCGCAGCGTTGGTAGGTCTCTGATTTTGCGGCGCTCAACGTGGTGATGGTGCCATGCTCAGACGGAGAGTGTGTAGAGGCGCACGAGAGGAGCAAGGGAACGAGGACGACAACTCTGGAAGCGACAGCACGGATCATGGGTATCTCCCGGAAATGTGCGTTGCAGGAGCGCTGAACGACACCACGCGCGAGGGCGCAGCAGCGCAGCGAAGAGAGCTTCTAGGTGAGAATCGGACGTCGCTTGGGCACGTCCAGGATCTCGTCCGGATCGGTCGTGGAGAAGATCAAGCTGGGCGCGACGAACTTGAGGTCGCGCGCTATCACTTCGGAGGGGGGCAGCGCGCCGGGCAGCACGACCGCCTGTTTATGTGGGCAGCACAGGCAATCCTGGCAGTTGGGAGCGCAGTCGCCACCGTTGCGTTCTTCCTGGCAGGGGGTGTCCTTACCGGCAAAGGCCAAATCGATCCCTGCTGCTTGAGACAGCAGCCGAACGAAGATCAGCGCCACGAGTAGCCGGAACACGGGCCTGATGCTAGCAGCCCTGGCTTGGACACGCGAACGACTGGACACGCGAACGAGAGGCCAGTAGACGGCCAGGCTGTTCCCTCGCTGCGGCTTCGTCAGGGCGCGCCTTGACACGTCTTTGCGGACCCCCCATGCTGAAACTCATCAAGATCATGTCACGAAGCCTCTTTACGCGGCTATTTGCCGCAGCTTTGCTCTTGCCGCTGGTCGCGCTCGCGACGGCGACGGGCGGGTTTGGGCTTCGCTGCCGGATCACCGGCGTGGTCTTCAGCGCCTGTTGCTGCCCCGAGGACGGTGGCGAAGCGATGAAGAGCGAGGCCGTCGCGACCGTGTCGCCGGGTGACTGCTGTGATCGCGTCGTCCGCGACGTCACTCCGGCGCTTGCCGAGCTGACGGCCAAGTCACGGGCGCCGTCGGATCCGCCTGCGTCGATGATCGTCGCCGCCGTCGTCGAGCGTTCGTCGGGAGATTTCGTTTCGTCGTCGCCCCTGTCGCGGAGCGAATCCAGGGCTGGCATTGCGCCGCCCACGGTTCGGTTCCGCTTGGTCGCCAAGAGCTCGTTCCTCATCTGACCCATCCCGGTCCCGATCTTCTGGTCGACCGGTAGATGGCTGCGCGCCGTGGGCGCGCCTCCGAGGAGAGTCAGATGCGAGCAGCGAGACTTGGCAGGGATCTGTTGTGGGGTATGAACGCGATTGCCGTCGTGATGGCGGGAGAGATCACGGTCGCGCATGCGGCCGACGACGGGGCGGCCACGGCCACCGCGTTCGATCGTGAGCTCGGCGCCGCGCCGCGGCTGGCGACGATCCTGCGCGTGATTGCCGAGCGCAATCCCGATCTGCGCGAGGCGGCGGAGCGCGCTCGCGCATCCGAGGCCCGGACGCGCGCGGCTGCACGCCTGCCGGATCCCGAGCTGAAGGGGGAGCTCTGGGGCGTGCCGCTGTCGCGCCCGGTAGGGCTTGACCAGGCGAACACGGTCATGATTGGCATGCGCCAGTCTTTCCCGGCCTGGGGTAGTCTGGACGCTCGCGAGCGGGCGGCCCATGAGGATGCCCTGGCGGCTGGAGACGCCGTGGAGGCGCGGCGGCAGGACGTCGCGGCGCAGGCTCGACGTGCCTTCGCGGCCTACGGGCGCGCCGATCGCGAGTACCGGATCCACCTCGAGCACGTCGGACTGACGTCCCGGGTGATGGAGATCTCTCGCTCGCTGTATCAGGTCGGGCATGGTTCCCAGCAGGATCTCCTGCGCGCGCAGGCGGAGGTGTCACGCCTTCACGTCGATCTCGCGGGTGTCGAGCAGCAGCGACGTTCGGCGCAGGCCTTGTTGAACGCCCTCATGGATCGGGATCCGGAGGCCGTTCTGGGCCCGGCGCCCGAGGCGGCCGGAGTCGATGCGGATACGGACGTGGCCGGAGGAGGAGGTGCAGGGGAAGCGACTCGCCGCCTCGAGCTGCAGCGTCCCGAGCTGCGGGCTGCGGCGCGCGCCGTGAAGCGGAGCGAGGCGGCGCTGGACGTCGCCAGGCGTGAGGCGATTTTTCCGTCGCTGATGATCGGCGCCGACTACTGGTACATGCCCACGGCTCCCATGCACCACGCCTACGGGGCCATGGTCTCGATGAGCTTGCCCTGGCTGAACCCGCGCCGGCGCGACGAGGTGAAGGCCGCGGAGCGGACCGGCGCCGCCGATCGCAGCGCGCTGCAGGCGCAGCAGACGGCGGCGCGCTTCCAGCTTCGCGACGCGGACGTCAAGCTCCGGGCGTCTCGCGAGACGTTGGCGCTGATTCGCAACCGGGTGCTGCCCGATGCGCGGCGGAGCTTCGAGTCGGTTCAGGCCCTCTTCCAGAGCGGCCGCGGCGACGTGACTCCGGTCCTCGACGCCTCCCGAAATTACCTTCAGGTCCGTATCGAGGAGGTCCGCGCGGTCGCCGAGTTGGAGTCGAGCCGAGCGGACTACGCGCGCGCAGCGGGCCTGCCGGTGGCGGAGCTGATCCCATGACCGGCCCGGAGGATCGCGTCCCGGCTGGCCTGGGCACCATGTCGGTTGTCCGCTGGGGTCTGGTCTTCGTCATGGGGCTGGTGGCGGTCCTTTCGATCGCCTACGGGACGGGCGCGCTGAGCAAGATCTCCCTCGGCGGTACGCGTGCGAAGAACCCGACCATCTACTATTGTCCGATGCACCCGTCGGTGGTGCAGGACCACCCGGGCGAATGCCCGATCTGCAGCATGACCCTGGTGCGCAAGCCCGACGGCGAATCCAGCAAGACCAGCAAGCCAGCCGCCATCGCCACCCCCGTGCCCGCCGGCACGGCCAGACCCGTGCCGGGTTTGGCCGACATCGATCTGCCTTCCGAGCGGATCCAGCTCATTGGGATGCGAACGGCGACGGTCGAGCGCGCCGCCCTGGGAGACGCATTGCGCACCGTCGGCGTCATCGCGGCCAACGAACGGGGCCTGGCCCAGATCTCGGTGCGGTTCTCGGGCTGGGTGCAGCAGCTCCTGGTGTCAGAGACCGGCCGGCGGGTCAGGCGCGGCGAGGTGCTGGCGAACGTCTACAGCCCGGAGGTTTTGCGCGCCGAACAGGAGTACCTGACGGCGCGTGGGTGGGACGCCAAGGCCGGTGCCGGTGCCGGTGGGGGTGGCGCGGGCGAACCGGCGACCGCCTCCCACCACGGCGAGCCCAGCCTCGGGGCCGGACTGCAAGGCGGGCTTGCCGCGGACGCGCGGCGCCGTCTGGAGTTGCTGGGGATAGGCGCGCCGGAGATCGACGCCATGGCATCGCGGGAGAAAGTCGCTGACAGCGTGCCCATTCGTTCCCCGGTGGACGGGTACGTCACGGCGAGGAACGTCGTCCCGGGCGCAGCAATTGCGCCGGGCGCGCCGCTCTTCGAGGTGGCGGACCTGTCCAAGGTCTGGCTGCTGGCGGACGTCTTCGAGCAGGACGCCGCGCGTCTGCGCATCGGCCAGAAGGCAAGCCTGGAGCTGGCGTCGTATCCGGGCGAACGGTTCGCCGGCCGCGTGCAGTTTATCCATCCCACGCTGAACGCTTCGACGCGAACGCTGCGGGTTCGGATCGAGTTTGCGAACAAGACCGGGCCGGGCGGCGTGAAGCTGCGGCCGGGCATGTATGGAAACGTGGCCCTGGAGTTGCCTTCTGCGTTCGGGTTGGTGATCCCGGTCGAGGCGCTGGTCGACACCGGCCAGCACCAGTACGTCTTCGTCGCCTCGGCCGGCGGCCACTTCCAGCCGCGGCTGGTTCGCGCGGGCGCGCGCGCCGGCGACAAGGTGCAGATCGCCGAGGGCCTGGCCGAAGGCGAGACCGTCGTGACGACGGGAAACTTTCTCCTCGACTCGGAGAGCCGGCTGCGCGCCGTCATCGAAGGACAGGCGGACGCCCCGGCGGCCGCCCCCGGCGCCGGCCTAGGACCCGATTGCGGGCGTGACTTCGACGCCGCGCGCTTTCCCGACAAGGCTCGCGCCTGCAAGGCGTGCGAGATCCAGCACCGCGGGATGGGCACGATGGCGCAGGACTGCAAGGCCGCCATCGAGAAGCCCTGGCGGTAAGGGGGTCGTCATGGTGGAACGCATCATCGAGTTCTGCGCGCGCAACCGGACCCTGGTGCTGGTGGCGGTCGCGCTGGCGGTCGTTGGATCGACGCTGGCCATGCGACGGGCGAAGCTCGACGCCATACCCGACCTGTCAGACCCCCAGGTGATCGTCTTTTCCGAATGGATGGGGCGCAGCCCGACCCTGGTCGAGGATCAGGTCACGTATCCGATCGTCTCAAAGCTGATCGGTACGCCGCACGTCACCGACGTGCGTGGCTACTCGATGTTCGGGATGTCGTTCTGCTACGTGATCTTCGAGGAGGGGACGGACATCTATTGGGCCCGCAGCCGCGTGATGGAGTACTTGAATGGCCTTCGCGGCAGCCTGCCCGAAGGTGTAACCCCGACCCTCGGGCCTGACGCGACCGGGATCGGCTGGGTGTTCCAATACGCGCTGGTTGACAAGAGCGGCAAGCACGGCCTCGACGATCTCCGCACCTTCCAGGACTTCACCCTGCGCTACGCCCTCGGCAGCGTGCCGGGCGTCGCCGAGGTGGCCAGCATCGGCGGCTACCAGAAGCAGTACCAGGTCACTGTCGATCCCAACCGGCTGCGCGGGTACGGGGTCGCGCTCAACGAGGTCATCGACGCCATCCGCCAGTCCAACAACGACGTGGGTGGCCGGATACTGGAGATGTCCGGCCGTGAGTACTACGTGCGTGGCCGCGGCTACATCACCAGCCTGGCC
>DASRQT010000601.1:0-8901 GCA_035696485.1 Polyangia bacterium
GCAAGAACATCGCGACGATTCGCGAGGCGCTCGCGCGTTATCCCAATGACGTCGCGGTCGTCCGCACCGCGACCGAGCTGCGGGCGGTGCGCGGCAAGGATCTGCACGCCGCGATGATCGTGATCCAGGGCGGCAACGCGCTCGACTACGCCGAGACGTCGCTGGACCTGATCCCCGACGACCTGGTCGTTCTGGTGACGCTGGTGCACCTGTCGACGTCGTCGCTGGGACGCACCAGTTCGCCGGCGGCGCGCGGCGCCGACACGGGGCTGACCGCGAAAGGGAAGGACTTCGTCCGGCGCCTCGACGGCAGGAAGATCTTCGTCGACCTGGCGCACGTGTCGAAGAAGGGCTTCTGGGATGCCGTCGAGGTGCACGACAAGACCAAGCCGCTCATCGACAGCCACACCGGCGTGGAGGGCGTGACGCCGCACTGGCGCAACCTCGACGACGCGCAGGTGAGGGCCATCGCCGACACCGGGGGCGTGGTCGCGGTGATCTACCAGTCGACGTTTCTCGGCGGCGGCGTGCTGGGCTGCAAGGCGGAACGGGTGGTGAACCACCTCGAACACATCATCAAGGTCGCCGGCGAGGACGCGCCCGCGCTGGGCAGCGACTGGGACGGTATGATCGTGCCGCCGCGTGACATGCCGACCTGCCTCGAGCTGCCGCGCCTGGTGCAGATCATGCTGGACCGCGGCTGGAAAGCCGGGCGAATCAGCAAGATCCTGGGCGCGAACTTCCTCGCGTCATTCGCGCGCCTGCGGCCGTAGCGCCCCTAACTGATGATGGGAGCAAACCATTCCTTGCGCTCGAGGGGCTTTCGGCACAAGACAGATGGGACGGTTTTGGGTGGGGCCTGGAATTCAGGTTGGTGCCTGGCGTCATAAAGCAGGTGGGCGCGTCGCCACAGCCAGGCGCGGACGGAGACACAATGATCGTGCTCATTGCTCAGCGAAACGGCGGCCCCCGATGACGATCGAGGTCGTTCCGGCGACGCTGACGGTCGCGCGTGAATCACTGGAGGCCGCGTGCGACGATCTCGATGAGGCGGTCCAGGTTCTCCCGGACCTCAAGGGTGACAACGTCATGGCCAGCCCCGCGCTGGTCGCGCTGTTGTTGCGCGTGGTGGCGGCGCGGCGTTTCGTGAAGGACCTCGAGGCCATCGCGGCGGCGACCACTGGCGCGATCGGTATCGACGTCACCTATGACCGCCTGAGACCCAAGACGATCAACTGACGCCGTTCGCTGTCAGTGGTGGTGATCGCCGGGGCCGTGGATGTGGCCGTGGGTCAGCTCCTCTTCGGTGGCGTCGCGGACCTCGACCACCTTGACGTCAAAGTGCAGCGTCATGCCGGCCAGCGGGTGGTTGGCGTCGACCGTCGCGTAGTCACCCTCGATGTCGGTGATCATGAAGACCAGCGGGCCTTCGTCGGTGTCGACGCGGTAGCGCATCCCGATCTGGGCCTTCTTCTCGGGCAGCTTCCGGATGGGCGTGTTGCGCACGAACCGTTCGTCGCGCTGCCCATATCCCTCCTCGGGCGTCAACGTCACCGCGATCGAATCGCCGACGCTCTTTCCTTCCAGCGCCTTTTCCAGACCGGGCACCAGCGTTCCGACACCGTGTAAATAGGAGAGGGGCTCACGCCCCTCGGAGGTGTCGAGCACTTCGCCCTCGTCGTCCTTGAGGGTGAATTCGATGGCCACGGCTTTCTTGGGCGCGATCTGCATCCTGAAGGCGAGACTATCAGGGACGGCCGTCGCGATCGATCAGTACCAGGCGATCTCGCGCGGGGGCAGGCCGTGGGCCGGATTGGGGTCAAGGTCGCCGGATTTGGTGACGCTGCCGGCGGCGCTGACGGTGAACACCTGCACGCGCGGTTGCTTCGTCGAGCCTTGCGGGATCATCGCCATCGCCGACGAACCGGCGCCACGTCCCAGCTCGAAGGCCCCGGCATCCATCAGCTTGGTCACCGTGCCCGTCGACGGGTCCAGCTGTAGCAGCGCGTCCGGGACACCTTCCACATTGTTGGTCGCATCGGCGAAGCGACCGATGGCGCCGACCAGAACCACGCTGCTGGAGATGGCCACGATCGAGCTGAAGTTTAGCGGCTGTCCGCCGCTGACGGCGCTGGCCGGGAGGGTGGTCTTGACCGCCGGCGGCGTGGCGACATCCACCACGACCACGCCCGAAGCGGCACCCTGATCGGCGTCGAGGAAGAACCCGCCACAAACCACCATCAACGTTTTGCTGGCGGCGACGTACTCCATCGCCGAGCACCCCTTCATCCCGGTGAGCGGAAGAACCCCGGTCACCTGATCCGTGGCGGGATCGACGACCACCAGCCGTCCTTCGCCCGAGGCCGCGAACTTCTCGTCCATGCTGTTCAATGTGACGAAGACCTTGTTGTCGGCGAGCAGCGCTCGGTCGGGGCGGGCAAAGATGGTTTTGCCCTCGACCGGTGCTGCGTGGGGCGCCATCTCTATGCGGCCCAGGATGGTCGCGGCCGTGGGGTCAATGATCAGCAGGTCGTCGCCGCCGTCGTTCGGTTGGGCGCCCGGGGCGGTGTTGGTCTCGTATCGCGGCACATAGGCCTTGCTGGCGCTGATGGCGACCAGATCCTTGGGATTCGATTCGAACCCGGTCTTGACCGAGAGCTGGCGCTTGACCAGGCAGGTCATCGGGTCAAGCCAGGTGATGGCGCTGTTGCCACGATCGATCAGCGCCAGTTCGTTGCCCGGCTGCGGCTGCGAGGGCAGGGTCACGTCCCCTGACAGAGTCTGTGACAACGTCGCGGAGGTGGTTCCCGAGTTGATACAGTCGTCACGCACCAGCGCGCGCGTCGTGGGATCCAGCAACGAGATGCTGGTGCTCCCCTTGAAGTCGCTGTTCACCACCGCCAGGCCGCTGGCCGGCGTCAGGGTTGGCAACGTTGCGGTCGCCTTGTCGTCACCGCATCCGCCCGCGAGCAGCGCCGTGCCCATCAAACCAACTACGATCAACCGAAGAGACGAAAACGACATGAACGCTACTCCTTGTTTGTGTTTGGAACGGTGACTGTGCTGTTGGCAGGTTCGCCACGAAAACCGCTGGACCACATGAGCGACGCGAACACGAGGCGTCCGGGAACGGGATAGCCGGTGATGTCGTTGATTCGCGAATCGCCCAGGTTCTGCGCGCTGACGGTCAGGCGCAGCCCGGCGTGTGGGACGTCGACCAGCAGACCGCCACCTACCAGCAGACGCGTCGGAATGGGACTCTGGTTGTTGCTGTCGCGAAAGGCACCAGACGACAGGTCTGCCTCCACGTACGCGCCCGCGACGACGCGACGGCCCTCGAAGAGATTGCGCAGCTCCGGGCGCAGATAGGCGTGGTAGCGCGGATGCGCAGGCAGCTGTCGGCCGCGGCGCGAGGCGACGTCGCCGACGTCACGCGCGTCAGTGTACGTGGCCTGCCCGGTCAGGCGAAATCGGCGGCCGATTCGCACGCGCAGCTCCTGCTCCAGCCCCCAGATGCGCGCGCGCGACAGGTTCAGGGCACGAGACGGCCCCGCGGTTGTGGACTCCCATCCGATCAGATCGTCGACCCGGGCACCGAACGCGATCGACCGCGCGTCGAGGTCGGCGCCCGTCCCTGACGCGCGGAACGAAACCCCCGCGTCGGCGTTCCAGCCGACCTCCGGCCGCAGCTCCGGGTTTCCCAGCTGCCGCCCGGAGTCGCCGTAAAGCTCGCTGAACGAGGGCACACGCGCGTATCGCCCGGCATTCGCTTTCAGCGCCATCCACGAAGAGACCGGCCGCACCAGGCCGAGGCGAAGGACTGGCAGCACGTGGACGACCGGGTCGCTGGCCGGACGCTGGCGCGCAAACAGCAGGTCGCGCCCCGTGACCACGTCGCGAACCGTTTCGAGGCGCGCGCTGGGGATGATGTCCAGCGCAAGGCGCCGCCACCACAGGTCGACCTCGGCGCCCACCGCGCCGACCAACCTGCCGGCCGGCACGCCGACCGGCGTGGGATCGATGTCGTTGATCGGCTGGAACGTTTCGCGGCGGCCCTCGATGATGGCCGCCAGGCGCGCCCAGGGTGCGGCGGTTTTGGCGGCGGTGACCGTCGAGCCCAGGCCCATGATGGTGTCGTGGGTGACGGCGGGGATTCCGCCCACCTCTCGCAACCGATCGCTGAACTCGTCGCGCTCGGCCGAGAAGAAAACCTGCGCGCGCAGCCGGCTGCTGTCGCCCAGATCGCTGCGCGATTCGTAGCTCATGTGCGCGAGGCCGCGCGCGGTCACGAAAGCAGCCTCCCGGGTCGGGTAGATCCCCAGACCCGACAGCCCCTGCCGCCGCCAGATTCCCAGCAGCCCCACGCTGATCTCGCGCCGTCCCGGCAGATCGATCGCCGCGCGCACCACGCCGTCCCCCTGCGCCAGCTGATTGTTCTGGCGCGGCAGCGTCATGTCGTCGCTGGGATCGACGACGGTGCCGTTGTCGGAGCGGTAGAGGAAGTCGTTGCTGGCGCGCAGCGCGTGCAGCCCGGCGTAAAGACGCAGCCTCCGCCAGCGACCGCCGCCGCTGGCATCGGCGAAGCTGTTGCCGAACGATCCGTTGCCCACACGCACGCTGGCGTGGGGCGTGCCCGGCGTCCGCGTCGTGATGGAGATGATCCCCCCCAGCGCGCTCTCGGCGAACGCGATGGGCGTGGTGCCGCGGTAGACCTCGACGCGTTCGACGTCACCGAGCGGCAGCGTGGACAGGTCGACGCTGCCGCCGGCGGCGACGTTCATCGGCACGCCGTCGATGTAGATCCGGACCTCGTCGGGGTTTGACCCGCGCAACGAGATGGTGGCGAAGGCGCCCAGCCCGCCCGAGCGCGTGATGGTCACGCCCGGGACCTCCATCAGCAGGTCCCCGAGGTCATCCCTGGCCCGCGGACTGTCGGCCGGCAGCACCACCGTGGCCGCGGCCGCCTGGTCGTGCAGCGGTTGCGCCACGGGCGGACCGGCGGTGACCACGGTCTCGTACGGCGGCGGCGACGGCAGCGGCTCAATCGGGGCCGGCGCCGGTGCAGGATGCGGAACCTCAGCCGGCTGCCCTGCCGCGACCGCCGCCAGTCCGCAGGATCCCAGCACCGCCACGGTTTGCAGCAGTTGACGAAGGTTGAGTTGACGACCGAACGATCCGCGCGTCCGGTCCCTGCGAGAGGGCATGAAAAAACCTCGTTCCGCGGGAAACGAGGTGCCGAGTGTGGAAATGATTCCACAACCGACTCTCCGTATCCACGCGGAGAAAGGGCGACACGTTTCGGTAGGTCTCCTGGCTCGTGGATATCGATCGGGTTTCGATCGGCGCCGCTCTCACCTTCCCCGACGCAACTTGCGTCGAGTGGTCGTCGAGAGCCGCTCTCCACTCACAGTGGCGGGACCGCGCCGGTTTCTCACCGGACTTCCCTGTTACGCCCTTGCGGGCACCGAAGCGCACTATTTAGTTGTCAGTGCGTAGTCAATCCTCCCTTTCGCCCAACCTGTCAAGCGGAGTCGAGCGGGTGTCGGGGCCTTCGGGTACACTCAGGATGCAGTGCGTTTCTCACGAAATCCTCGCGCGACGGTGCGGGTGGCCGGCGTCCTGGCAGGGTCGCTGGGACTCTGTTTGTCGGCCTCCGGGCCCGCTTTGGGCAACGGGGCGTTTCCCGATTCGCTGCAGATTCTGCTGCCCGCCGATCGCCCCGACGAGATCGCGCTGGCCACCAACTTCGGCGTCATCATGTCGGACGACGGCGGCCGAACCTGGTCCTGGGTGTGCGAGGGCGACCTCGGCGATCCGCTGTACGCCGCGTACCTGTATCAGCTCGGTCCCGCGCCGACCAACCGGATCGTCGCGGTAACGCCCGACAACATCGTCTCGTCCGTCGACAACGCGTGCACATGGCAGAAGGCGGCCGGCGCCATAGAGATGGCGATGCCGAGCGACGTGTTCCCCGATCCGGTTGATCCGCAGCGCATCTTCGCCATCGCCTCGCCGTTCGGCGGCATCAGCACGCCCACCTCCGTCTATGAGTCGCGCGACGGCGGGCGGACCATGAACAAGGTCCTGTTCCAGGCCCCGATCACCGGCGGGCTGACCGGCGTCGAGATCTCCCGCTCGTCGCCGCGAACGCTTTACGTCGCTTCGTACGCGACCATGACCGTCAACAACGTGACCACCTTCCAGCCGAAGATGTCGCATTCGACCGATGACGGCGCCACCTGGACGACCGTCGACCTGGATCCGTCGGTGGGCGCGACCTCGGCCAAGATCATCGCCGTCGATCCCGAGAATTCGCAGCGCGTGTTCCTGCGCATCCTGGGCGCGGTCGAGAGACTGGGGATCACCGACGATGGTGGCAAGACCGTGCGCACCGCCGTCGAGATCAAAGGCACGATGGGCGGATTCGTGCGCCTCCCGAGTGGCGTCATCATCGTCGGCGGCAGCATGCCCGCAAACGTCGGCGAGGTCGCCCAGGGCGCAGCGTATCGATCGGTCGACGGCGGAGCGACCTTCACCCGCTGGGACAATCCCCCGCGCGTTCGGGGACTGGCGCAACGAGCCGGACATATCTATGTGGCCGGCGACAACTTCGTCGATGGCTTTGCGCTGGCCGAGATCTCCGAGGACGGCAAGACCGTCAAGCCGCTGATGAAGTTCGAAGACGTTCGCGCGATCAAGGAATGCGTCCGCGCGCAATGCGTGAACGACTGCATGCGGAGGGCGCAGCTGAAATTGTGGCCCGAAACCGTGTGCGGCGCAGGAATTGACGCCGGCGCCGGCGGCGCCGGAGGCAGTGGTGGCACCACGCCGCCCCGGAAAACCGGCTGTGGCTGCCGCACCGCCGGCACCGCGGCGGATGGCATCACCTGGATGTTGCTGCTGGGAGCTCTGGTTGTCTTTCGCCGGTCCCGGGGCTAGCGTCACATCGTGAAAAGGTGCTGACGCGATGAGCCCGTCCCGGCAAGCCGTTGCTATCTCGGTCGCCGTCATCCTCGCCGCGCTGCCGGGTTGTGGAGTCCAATCCGAGCGCCAAGTTTACCCTGACGCCAGCCTCGATGTCCCGAACCGACGCGACGCCGGCGTCGACGTGCCACCCTACACGCACCCGTCCGATGCGCTTCCCATGCTGCGTCCGCTGCCGACCGGCCTGCCACTGCCCAAAGAGATCGCCCCTGCCCGCCAGCTGCTGGACGATCGCGCCGAGTTGACCGGCGGCGGCACCGTCAGCTGCACGCACCAGGAGCCGCCCTCGGCCGGCGGCGACCGCTGGTGCGTCTTCACGGTGCCGGGATCGACGACCAAGCCCAACTCGACCAAGAAGAATGCCGAGCTGTGGGTCATCAACGTCAGCATGGCCTCGCGCGGGCACGTCCCTGCCTGCGACGGCAAGGATCCCGGTTGCCTGCTGCTGACGACCAACTTGTGGACGGAGTTCCCGCTGGGCGGGCCTGGGCACCCGTATTCGCAGGCGTTCACCGGCGACACCTTGATCTACTACGCCGACGCGAACTCCGTCGGCGACCAGATTCACGACGGTCCGATCTACGCATGGCGCCCCGGCTGGCCACGCGCGCGGCAGATCTCGTCGTCGCGCGGCCTGGAGTGTTTCGGCCACGAGCGGACCGCGGTGGCCTTTTGCATGGACGACACCAAGGGCGACCCGGAACATCCTGACAGCTTCGAGATACGCGCCGGATCCATCGCCGATCCGGCCGGCGGCGTATTGCCCAGCGTCGGGCGCTTTTCCCCCTTCAACGCCGCCGGCGACGTCGCCTGGCACATCGCATTTTCGCGCGACGGCGATCGTCTGGCCATCTCCAGCCCCGACCCCGACCCCAAGACCGAGGTACTGCGGGTCATCGCCACCAGCCAGACCGCCACCGCCACGCCCATGGTGACGCTGGCCGATCTGACGTCGTGGACCATCTCCAACGACGACAAGAAGATCTACTTCTATCGGGCCGAACCCGGGTTCGATGACAAGAGCCTCTACGTGGCCAACTTTCCCGCCGGCGACGGTGTGACCAAGCTGTCCTCACAGGTGCACGATTATCTTGTCATCGGCAATCGCGACATTGATGACGGCGTCGGCTACTTGACCAGAACCCCGAACAACGAGCCCGCGTTCGCTCTACTACGCGACAGTGGCGCGCCGGCGACGGCGATCACGGTTTTCACGTATCGGGGCCAGCTGGAAGGCGTGCGCATCTCGAACGACTTTCGCTTCACCGTGTGGATGGACAGTAACCTGCGCGCGCGCATCGTCCGCCACGACAACCTGGTCTCGTGCGACGTCAGCCGGGAGTACGCCGGCGCCTACGACCCGCAATTCCTGGCCAGCGCCGGGCTGGTGTTCTGGACCGAGGAGGCCGAGGACGATTCTTTCCGGCGCGACACCTTCTACATGAACCCCGACGGCTGCAAGGGAAAGACCCGCCTCTCCCAGGCCACCGACTTCTACCTCCCCGTCGACGACCGCGGCATCATCCTGGGCGACGAATTCTTCAGCAACGACAGAACCGTGACCCTGAAATACGGCCACTTCCGCCCACCCGGCACCGGCCCCCTCAGCAAGCCCGGCGAGTGGACGGTCGACCCGCTGATCCGGATACTGACGCGCGTCGAACCGTACCCGGTGTTGGTCGGCGGGGATCCGCTGCTGCTGGTGTTCCGCACCAAAGAGGGCGGGCCGCGGCCGCCGGGGTTGTACGTGTTCGGGCCGGTACCGTTCTGACGGCGCGGCAATAGCGGGCCGGCACTAAGTGTCCACTCGAGTGGACGCAAACGACGCGGCGCACGTTTATCGCACGCTATCTCCAGAATTTAACAATGTAAACGCTCGATCTGGTCTATTTTTCGCGCTTCCTGGAAGTAACTACG
>DASRQT010000602.1:0-13381 GCA_035696485.1 Polyangia bacterium
GGTAATTCCGCCGACAAAAGTTAGGAGATGGTCGCGAGGTGTCGTCGGAATGGCGTCCAGCACTCGCGGTTCAAAGGCCAGCGGCTGATAATAGGACGTTGTGCCAAGTTTTCTGAACTGTTCAGCGAAATGCGGAAACGACGTGAAGACAATGTCTAGCCCGGGAACGTGTGTCTTCTCCGGAACAGGGCAAGCAATCTGGCCGACAATCAACTCCGCTAGTGGTCGCAGCTTTGCCAGATTCTCTTGGGTCGCGTACCCCAGATTCTGCAAGTAGATAACCTGCGGCTTCAGGCGGCGCAGTTGTTCGACCAGGATGTCGATCTCGTTGGTCAGCGACAAACCGGCCTCACGTGCCCAGGTCAGCTGCAAAGGTCCATTAACGATCAGATCCTCAGCAGACCAACCCGCCTGCTGCAATCCCCGCGAATAGAAGTCGCTTTCACCGAAACAAGTCGCTTGCAGCGATGCCTTCTGTTCTGCGTACGTTGCCCAGTTGAGGTGCGGATGCTCAAGATAGTGTGCCGCCAGAAACTCCGGGTAGTACTGGTTGACGAAGACGCACGACGGGCGCGGCCGCGACTGTTGCGTGGGACGACCGCGCGGAGCGTCGGTGCCAAGATCGGTGCCAAGATCGGGGGCAAGATCGGCCGCGATCGCTTCGACCACGGCCGCCTCCTTGGCCACCAGCAAGAAGGTGTCACTCCCCGGCGGGCCCGAGATGGTCAGCGACGCCGCCGATCGTGGAATCGCGCCGTCAGCGTCACCGTCGCTGGCGCGGCGGCGCAGCAGCATCACGCCTTTGGGGTCCAGCAGCAGCCATCCAACCGCCACGCAGGCGGCGCTGGCTGGCCCGGCGACAACGATCAACGAGAACGGCTGCCCCAGGGAGGTCGGGAACAGCGCGTAGTCGCGGACGCCGGCGAATCCCTCCACGGCGTCAGCCCCAGAAGCCAGCGGCACAAAGAACACTTCGCGAGCGGCGGCGCCACCGCCGCCGCCGTCGCGGATGGCGGCCTGGGCCGCCTGGTAGGTCTTGTCGTCGGCCACGATCGCGACGCCGCGGCCGCCCGTCCCCAGCCGCCGGGTCGCGTGTACCATCGCCGCGCCGTCGCCCCACTCCAGCACGCTGGCGGCGCTGCCCAGCTGTCGGACGCAGGCGTCCACTAGCTGGCGCTGTGTCTCGGCCAATGCGCTCACGCCGACCGCCGGGTTGGCACCGCGTCGGTCACGGCGGCGGCCGAGCGCTGCGCGTCGGCGTCGCCGAGCTCGGGGAACATCGGCAGGCTCAGGATCTGGCTGCACGCCTCCTCGGTGTGGTGGAGGGAGCCGAACACCGGAACCCGCCCGCGATACGCCGGCTGCAGGTGGACCGGCACCGGATAGTGAATCAGCGTCCCGATCCCCTGTGCCTGCAACGACGCCCGTAGCTGGTCGCGATGGGCGGCGCGGATCACGTACTGGTGATAGACGTGGCTGGCCCCGGCGCGACGCTGCGGACAGGCCACGTCCGCCGCCGCCAGCGCGCGATCGTAAATTCCGGCGATGGCAGCCCGGCGCGCGTTGCCGGCGCCCAGGTAGCGTAGCTTGACCCGCAGGACGGCCGCCTGCAGCTCGTCCAGACGGCTGTTCATCCCCTGCCCCGCCCCGCCCTCGCTGCTGATGTAGCGCTGCCGCCAGCCGTACTCGCGCAGGGCCCGCACCCGCGCCGCGGTCTCGGCGTCCGGGGTCACCACTGCACCCCCGTCACCGAAGGCGCCCAGGTTCTTGGTCGGATAGAAGCTGAACGCCGCGGCGGCACCCCAGGTCCCGGCCGCCCGCCCCTGCAGCGTCGCGCCGTGCGCCTGCGCGCAATCCTCGACGATCGCCACCTGCGCGCGCTGCGCGATCTCGACGATGGCCGGCATGTCCGCCAGCTGCCCGTAGAGGTGCACGGGAACAACAGCGCGGATGGCCGCGCGCCTGACACCCTCGGGCGGCCGCGCCAGCGCCGAAGCCAGCGCCGCCGGATCCAGCGTGAAGGTCACCGGATCGACGTCGACGAACAGCGGAACGGCCCCCGCCAGCTCGATGGCCGCGATGGTCGCGCCGGCCGTATGCGACGTGGTGACCACGACGTCACCCGGGCCGACGCCGCAGCCTCGCAAGGCCAGGGTCAAGGCGTCGGTTCCGTTGGCCACGCCGATCGCGTGAGTACTCCCCGCGTGAGCCCCCGCGACGAAGGCGGCGAACTCCGCCTCGAACGCCGACACCTCCGGCCCCAGGATGTAGCTCCCGGCGTTCATGACCTTCATCAGCGCGGCGTCGATCTCCTCTTTGTGCGCGAGGTAGCCGGCGCGGGGGTTGGTCTGCGGGATGGCGGCGGCGGTCAGCACCTGGGGCCTCAGCAGTAGTGTTCGAGGTTCCGGCGGAAATACTCGATCGACCGGCGCAGCCCCTCCGCCAGGGTCACGTTCGGCTTCCAGCTCAACTGCTCGCGGATCAGACGATCGTCGGCGTAGTAGTCGCCGATGTCGATCCGCTTACGGTCAGCCGGGAACTCCTTGCAGACGTAGGTCCCGCCGCCCGCGACGTCGAGCAGCAGGTCGGCCAGCGCCCGCAACGTCACCGGCTTGTGCCCGCCGACGTTATAGATCATGCCGTTCGACCGTTCGGTCAGCGCCGCCAGCAGCAACGCGTCGACCGCATCATCGACATACGTGAAGTCACGAAGCTGCTCGCCGCCCCACACCTCGAACGGCTTCCCCTCCAGCAGCGTCCGGATCCAGATGCCCAGGAAGGTCTGGCGGGCGTCCTTGATGCGCATGCGCGGGCCGTAGGTGTTGGTCAATCGCAGCGCGCAGCCGCGCACACCGTACACGTTGTTGTAAAGGATGTGGTACCACTCGCCGGCCATCTTGTTGATGCCGTTGACGTCAACCGGACGCAGGAGATGCTTCTCGTCGACCGGCTGGTACTCCGGTTTCCCGTACAGCTGGCGGGTGCTGGCGAACACCACCTTGAGGCGCGGATTGTGGTGGCGGCACGCTTCCAAAATAGACAGCTGCGATCGGCAGTTGATGTCCAGGTCGGTGAACGGATCCAGCATCGAATCCAGATGGCTGGTCTGCCCGGCCAGGTTGAACAGGTAGTCCTGACCCTGCACCAGGTACTGCATGCTGTACTGGTCTCGTACGTCGGAGATGTTGACGCGCACGCGCGACTTGATCTCGTCGACGTTGAACAGGTTGCCGCCGTAGGTCGGGATCAGGGTATCGACCAGCGTGACATCCGCCCCCAGCTGGACCAGACGCGCGGCCAGGTTTGAACCGATGAAGCCCAGCCCGCCGGTCACCAGCACCCGGGCCTTGAGGAAGGCGGTTTCAGGAGACGGTGTCATGACGTGCGACCGCTACCGCCCGGCCGCCATCGGGATCTGCTGCAGCCGCGAACGGATGGTGGCGTTCTTGGGATGGAGCAGCCCGGCCTGCTCCAGCACCTGGCCGGCCACGGCCCCCTTGCCCTGCGCCGCGAACACGTCGGCCAGGGTCAGCAGGAGATCGGGTGACTGGGGCGCCAGGTCAAGGGACGCGCTCAGGGTCTTGACCGCGCCGTCCAGATCGCCGCGCGAGACCTGCGCCCGCGCCTCCGCGATGACCTCGCTCGCGGCGTCGCGTGGCTCTCCGCTGATCGCGCCCGTCATCTGTTGCTGCGCGGCCAGCAGCTGCGGGCTGTCCTTGACCAGGTGGTGATAGCGCTTGTGGATCACGATCATGGTGCGCAGGAAGTCGGGCGCCTTCGAGCTGGTGGTGCTGCTGCCATCCTCCCGCCACGAGATGTTCGCGGTCACCTTGGCGATGTGGAGGAACTCGAAGCGGGCGGCCAGGCGGATGAACAGATCCCAGTCCTCGTGTGTCCCCAGCTCGTCGTCGAAGCCGCCGACCTCGTCCAGGCAGGCGCGTTCGTGCATGACCGAGAGGATCGGGATGTAGTTGCTGACCATCAGGCGCGCGCGATCGAACGGCTGCGATCGGTCCAGCACCGGCCTGACCGGGTCATACCCGGTGCTGGTCGGCTGCTCCAGGATCCAGGTCGCATCCGAGTAGGCGACCTTGTGCGTCCCGCGACCCAGTGCCGTCACCAGCGTCTCCAGGTGCTCGGGGCGATAGCAGTCGTCGTCGTCCAGATAGGCGATGTACGTCCCGCGCGCGATGCCGAGGGCGGTGTTGCGCGCGGCCGCCCGATCCCGGTTCTTGCCGTGGCGAACGTAGGTGATCGAGAGCCTGTCGTTGAAGGCCTTCAAGGTCTCTTCCAGCGCCACGCCGGCGTCGTTCACGACGATGACCTCGAAGTCCTTGAACGTCTGGTTGGTCAGGCTGGCCAGCGCGCGTCGCAGGAAGTCGGGGCGATTGAAGGTCGGGATGACGACCGTCACCGCCGGGTTTCCCGGTTTCGGCGTCGGGGCGGCAGCCGGCGTCGCGGCTGCCGTCGGATGGCCCGCCGCGTGCGCGACAGCGCCGTTGGCAGGCGCCCTGGCGGCCAGGACGGCGTATCGCCGCTGAACCTCCAGCGTCTCGGCGGCCATCCGCCCGGACGAGTACTCCAGCCCGGCAGCGTTTTGATAGTAGAGGCCCAGGATCTGGGGCAAGAGCTCGAACTTCTCGTCGCGCCCGGCGCGAAGCCAGAACTCGTAGTCGCCGACCACGAAGAACTTCTCGTCGAACATGCCGTAGCGATCGTGGAGGGTTTTTCGCCAGAGCGGCTGCGGGCCGATGGTGCACTGCCTCAGCAAGCCGGCGTAGCTGTACGGCGGCCAGTTGAATCGGTGCTTGGCGCTGCTGCGTTCGAAGGTCTCGTTCGGTTGCTGCGTGACCAGCGCGTCGCCGTACACCAGCGCGACGTCCGGGTTGCTGTCCAGATGGCGCGCCATCAACTCCAGCGCGTCACCGCGATGCCGATCGTCGGTGTTGGCGCTGGTCAGGTATTTTCCAGAGGCCAGCGTCACGCCGCGATTCCACGCGGCATACAGCGTCTCGCGCTCGGTGCGAAGGTAGCGGATGTCCGGGTGACGCTGCTGCATCTCGCGCACGATCTCGCCCTCTTTTTCCGGCGACCCGCTGTCGATGACCAGGATCTCCAGCTCGCCGCGCGCGTACAGCGTCTGCACGACCAGGTCCTCCAGGCAGCCGCGCATGAAGACGGCTGACTTGTACGTCGAAACAATCGCGCTGACCTTGATGTCCTTGCCGCCGCGAAGATTCCGGCGCAGCTCATCGGCCGACCCGATCGGCGCGTGTCCCAGGCTGCCAAGACGCGCCTGGCGTTCGGGTTCCACCGACGACGGCAGGGACAGCACGCCGGTGACGGAGGCGCCCAGCGACCGCCAGGCCGCGTCGTCCAGGTTGTTGTCCACCAGCAGGACCTCGATCTCGAAGTCTGCGCCCAGGGCGGCGGCAAACGCCGCGTTCAGCGCGCTGACGGCGGCGGCGACCGGAATGTCCGACCGGATATCGTGGCGCAGGCACAGACAGACGTCGCGGCGCTCTGCCATGACCGCGCCGAAGGTGCGGGCCAGGGCATCCAGATCGGCGGGGCGATCGTAGCGCGGCCAGGCCAGGTAGCGATGGCGAGCGGCGGTGGCCAGAGATATCGGCGTGCTCTCGGCGGCAGACGTAGGAGTCCCGTTCTTCGGCATGACCCCCAATCAAGCAAGCGCCAGGCCACGGTTTCCCAGGATCAATGCATGAAACGGCGCGCGTCCTTCGACCAGGATGACGGTGGGCGCGCCACAAAAATGACGATCGTCAGAGACGTGGCGCCCGCACGGGCCCGGTTTGGCGGTCCTTCCGGCGTCGGTGGGTGGTATAGCGCGTGCTTCATGCGACCCCGTGGCGATTGCTGCCCAGCCCGCCGGTGAGGTTGCCACCGACATGTCCGTCGATCAGCGTCCGATGCTGATCGCGCAGCTTTACGTCGCGTACAACGAGCGCAACGGCGACTGGTTCTACCGGATTCACAGCCCCGGGCGCGCGCTCGGCACGATTGACGGCGTCTGGGCGGTGGACGCGCCTCACATCCACCGGACCCGGCGCGCGCTGATCGACCAGGCCGACGTCCTGATCATCAACATGGTGCCCGACGTCGATCTGCGCCCGCTGATCGCGCGGCGGCGCAGCCGCGGCCAGGTGACCGTCTTCGAGCTGAACGACGACGTCGCCGACCTGCACCCGCTCAACCCGTACTCGCGCTTTTACTCCGATCCGTACGAGGTCACCAAGCTGCGGCAACTGCTGCACGCGTGTGACGCGGTTCAGTTCAGCACGCCGGAGCTGAAACGTCTTTATGGTCGCTTCGCCCGGCGGCGGGCCGTGTTCGTCAACCAGATGCCGCCGCGCACAGTCGAACGTCCCGCGCGCGACGGCCAGGCCTCGGACAAGATCGTCGTCGGCTGGGGCGGCTCCGCCGGACACCTGCCCGATCTGAACGCGGTGGCGCCGGCGCTGATCCGCTGGCTGCGCACACAGAACCGAGTCTCGCTGCACATCATGGGCGACCCCGCCCTCTACGACGTCTTTGCACGGCTACCGGCGCAAAGGCGCGTCCACGTCCCCATCGGCGACATCCACGCCTACTACCGGTTCGTGTCCAGCATCGACATCGGGCTCGCGCCGCTGGCCGACACCGGATTCAACCGCTGTCGCTCCGACGTGAAGTTCCTCGAGTACGCGCAGCACGGCGCCGTCGCCGTGGTGCAAGACCTGGCCCCCTACCGCGACACGGTCCGCGACGGCCAAACCGGTATGCTGGTCGATTCGCCCGACGCGCTGGTCGCGGCGCTGGCCCGCCTGGCTCGTGAGCCCGACACCCGCGCCGCCATCGCCGCCCGGGCGCGGACCTACGTGGACCAGGAACGAACCGAGGCGGTCGGGGCGCACGCGCGCGTTGCCTTCTACCGTTTGTTGCTGGCGGAGGCCCGATCGGCGGCGGGCACCGACGACGGCGCGGCCATGGCTGCCGACCGAGAGTCGTCGCTGTGGCGGACGCTGCAAGCCTGCGACGGCGTGGAAGGGACAGGCCGACATCTGTCGCTGGGCTTCGGCGTCTACGAAGGCCTCATCAATCGCGCCCTGCTACTGGGAGGCCAGCAACGCCCGGAGGAAGCTCTGCCGCTGCTGGAGCGGGCGGTGGCCATGGAGCCGGGCGCGTATCAGCCGCACCTCTTCGCCGCGCTGTTCAGCAAGCGCGAGGGGCGGCGCCTCTCGCTGGAGCGGGCGCTGCAGCGCGAGCCGCAGAGCCTGTCGTGCTGGATTGATCTCGGCGACGAGCTGGAGGCCGCCGGCGATGCTACCGGCGCCCTGCGTGCGTATACCGCGGCCGTGAAGGCCGATCCCACCTGCGACCAGGCGTACGCCAAGGCGTCGCTGTTACTGACCAAGCTTGGCCGGCCCGCCGAAGCCGGCCAGTTCGGCGCCATCGCCCACCAAATCCAGAAACCGTTCGTCGCGTAGGGCTTAGCGTACGCCGCTCGAGCCCGAGCCCCAAGGGGAGCGGCCCTGATCCGTTGGCGGCAGAGCTGGCTCGCGCTCGTCTGCGCCCAGTTTCGCTCGCGGTTGCGGATCCTCATCGTCGTTGACCTGCGGTATCCGCTCGGTCACCCCCGGCGGCGGCTGTGGGGGCTCGGCCGTGGCAGGCGGCTCGACCGTCGTCGGCGAGCCAGCCTCGTCCACACCGCGCGGCGCGGTGGTCTTGTCAGGCGGGGGCGGCAATGGGCCATTTTCCTGCTTGGACCCCGGCCCGGTCTTGGGATTGAATGGCGCAGCCCGTTTCTTGGCGGGCTGCTTTTCGACCTCAGCCGCGGGCGTCGTGTTGTCGCTGGCCTCCGCCACCACCAGAAAGCTCGGATCAAAAAACAACATAACGCTCCCCCTTCCCCAGACACTCAACCAGTGAACCCCAGTCTTCCTTCGGGTCCAATCCGTAAGTAAACATGCGCATCAGCGCGGGGGATACAAGAGCTAGAACCCGATTCGGCGCATGACGAAGCGGGGCAGGCAACGAATCACAAGCATGATGAGCGCCCAGATCCCCGGCGCGTAAACCACCGGTCTGCCCTTGTCGATGGCGCGCAGCACGCGCGCGGCGACGTCGTCGGGCTCGCCGGCGAAGGGCGGCGGCTTGAGCCCCTCGGTCATCGCGGTCTTCACGAACCCCGGTTTGACACAGATCGTGCGCAGCCCGTGCGCGCGAAATTTGTGATCCAGCCCTTCCAGATACCGGGTCAGACCGGCCTTGGCGGCCCCATACAGGATCACCGGCTTGCGGCCTCTGTCGCCCGCGACCGAGCTCAAGACGCACAGCGTGCCGCCGCCGCGGACCAGCAACCGGCGGCGCGCCTCCTCGCAGAATACGACCGTGTTGGCGAAGTTGACCGTCAAGAGGCGGCGCGCCAGCTCCGGATCCGACTCCAGCCGATCCTGCGTCGCGAACAGCGCGCCGGTCACGATCACGGTGTCAAACCCCGACAGGGCCTCGTTCGCCTTGTCCAGCGCAGGGACAAACGTCTCCGGTTTCTCCAGATCGCAAAGCGCGACACCGACGGCGCCCACCTTGCTGTTTGCGGTGCGCGCCTCCAGATCGCGGGCGCTCCGCTCGAGATCGGCAAGGTAGCGGCCCAGGAGAAACAGGGTGTCACCCCGAGCCGCCATCCGCCGCGCCAGCGCGCGCCCGATTCCCTTGGTGCCGCCGAGCAGGACGACCTTCATGGTTTGTCTCCGAAAATTCGCACCGACTGGGCACTGCGCAGGCGTCCGGTTGGATCCCACCACCGCCGGATGGCCTGCCATTCATCCAGACGCGGCTCCATCGCGCGAAAGTGCTCGGCGCGGGTGAAGGCATCCTTGGCCAAATAGATGCGCCCCCCCTCCTTGATCACCTGTTCGTTCAGCGCATCGACCAGCGACTGGGTGTCGTCGCGGACGGCGATGTCCAGCGCGATCGAGATCCCGGGCTTGGGGAATGACAGCAGGCCAATCCCTTCGGCGCCGCAGTCCTTGATCACGCACAGGAACGAGGCGCCCCCACGCTTGACCAGCAGCTCGAGAAAGCGCCGCGCGGCGGCCCGACCCGCCGAATCGGGCAGCACACACTGGTACTGGGTGAACCCGCGTCGGCCGTACAGGCGGTGCCAGTTGCGGAACGTGTCCAGCGGATAGAAAAACGATTCCGGGTGAACGAACCCGCGGCGCACGCGCGGGATGTGACGCCAGTAGTTCAGCGTGTTGAACGCGCGCACCGTCAGCGGCCCCAGCGCGAATTCGGGCAGCATGAACGGGACTTCGATCCGCCCCTTGGGGCGCGGGAATTTCTTCGGCGCCTCCGACGCCTCGGCCCATCGGCCCTTGTACAGGGTTCCACGCCCGAGGCGCGACCCGCCCGACAGGCAATCGATCCAACCCATGGTCAGGGGCCACTTTGGCCCGGCCTCCTTCAGCGCGTCGATGTACGCGTCGATGTTCGGCACGCGTTCGCCCTCGAACGCGATCCAGGGCGACGGGACACGCTCCATGCGAAAGCCCACCTCCAGGACGTGACCGGTCAGGCCCATCCCGCCCAGCGTGGCGCGAAACAGGTCGCGCTCGTGGGTCGGCGAACAGGTGACCACGCGCCCGTCGGCGACGCGCATGGTCAGGCTGTCGACGTGGGCGCCGAAGCAGCCGGCGCGGTGGTGGTTCTTGCCGTGAATGTCGGCGGCGACCATCCCGCCCAGGGTCACGAACTGCGTCCCCGGCGACACCGGCGTGAAGAAGCCGCGCGGCAGGAACGTCCGGTAGATGTCGCGCAACGACAGCCCCGCCTCCGCGCGCATGGCGCCGGTGGCCGGGTCGAACGCCAGCACGCGATCAGCCAGCGTGGTCACCGCCACCTCGAGATCGCCAGCCGCCGGCAGCGACGAATCCCCGTACGATCGCCCCAGCCCCCGCGACAGGTGCCGATCGCGCGTCAGGCGGGTCAGGTCCTCCGAGCGCACCTCCCGCCCCGGGACACACGGGGCCCGGCCCCAGCCCGAGATCAGTGGCGGCGACGGCGCGGTCACGAGAGTGACACTCTAGCAGCTAACGGGCGGCGTCGCGGCCTGGCCATCCCCTTGGCCGGAAGGCGCGAAGTCGTTTACAACTGGGTCCATGGCGAGCGTGGCGGTCAGCATTTCGGACGTGTTCGGCGGCAAGGTTCCGGTCGGCGCCGAGGTGACGGTGCGCGGCTGGGTGCGCACGCGGCGCGATTCCAAGGCCGGGTTGTCGTTTGTTCACCTGCACGACGGGTCGTGCTTTGAACCCATCCAGGTGGTGGTGCCGGGCGATCTGGCCAACTACCAGACCGACGTCCTCAGGCTGACCGCCGGCTGCGCCGCGGTGGCCACCGGCGTGCTGAGCGCCAGCGAAGGGAAGGGCCAGGCGGTCGAGATCAAGGCCAGCGCCATCGAGGTGGTCGGCTGGGTCGACGACCCGGAGACCTATCCCATGCAGCAGAAGCGGCACACGATGGAGTACCTGCGCGACGTCGCCCACCTGCGCCCGCGCACCAACACCATCGGCGCGCTGGCGCGCGTGCGCCACTGCCTCAGCATGGCCATCCACCGCTACTTCCACGAGCACGGCTTCTTCTGGATCCACACCCCCATCATCACCGCCAGCGATGCCGAGGGGGCCGGCGAGATGTTTCGCGTCAGCACCCTGGATCTCGCCAACCTGGGCGCCATCGCGCGCACCGCGGAGGGCAAGACCGACTTCGGCAAGGACTTCTTCGGCAAGGAGTCGTTCCTGACCGTCAGCGGCCAGCTCAACGTCGAGAGCTATTGCCTGGCGCTGTCCAAGGTCTATACCTTCGGTCCGACCTTCCGGGCCGAGAACAGCAACACCAGCCGCCACCTGGCGGAGTTCTGGATGATCGAACCGGAGATCGCCTTCGCCGACCTGGCGGCCAACGCCGACCTGGCCGAGGATTTCTTAAAGTACATCTTTAAGACCCTGCTGGCAGAGCGCCCGGACGACATGAAGTTCTTCGCCGACCGCATCGACAAGGACAACATCGCCCGCGTCGAGAGATTCGTCACCGCCAGCTTCGAACGGATGACCTACACCGACGCCGTCGCCGCCCTGGAGAAGGCCGCCCGCGCCGGCAAGAGCTTCGAGTTCCCGGTGCGCTGGGGGATGGATCTGCAGTCCGAGCACGAGCGCTGGTTGACCGAGGAACACGTCAAACGCCCGGTGGTGGTCATGAACTACCCCAAGGAGATAAAGGCCTTCTACATGCGGGTCAACGACGACGGCAAGACCGTCGCCGCCATGGACGTGCTGGCGCCCGGGATCGGCGAGATCATCGGCGGCGCGCAGCGCGAAGAGCGCCTGGACGTCCTCGATTCCCGCCTTGCCGACTACAAGCTCGACCCCGCCGCCTACTGGTGGTACCGCGACCTCCGCCGCTACGGCACGGTGCCCCACGCCGGCTTCGGCCTGGGCCTGGAGCGCACCATCATCTACGCCACCGGCATGAACAACATCCGGGACGTTATCCCCTTCCCCCGCGCCCCCGGCCAGGCTGCTTTCTGACCGTCGACAGTCCGGAGTCCGCTCTTCGCGACCGTGAGCCGCGCGGCTAGCGGCAGACCGGAACGAAGTTGTCGAAGCGAAGGCCGTAGAAGACGACCTGGTTGGCAACGTCGCCCACGAAGACCAGCGCCCGAACCTCTTTGATGGCGTCCGTGAACTGCAGACCCGGCATGCCCAGCCGGGGCAGCCAGGTCCACGCGGCCGCTGAAAACGGGATGTACTTCGCCTGCAGTTGCCCGCCCGTGCTGGGCAGCGCGACCAGGAAGTGATTGCCGCCGCTGTAGCGCGAGGCCGGACGCATCTGCACCCAGAGCGGCGCGGTCGAGGTGTATGTCACGGTGACCCCGCCCGCGTTGGTCAGGTCAACGTCGCTGGAGAACATGTTGGCGATCCAGACCGCCACCACGTGCCAGCCATTCCCGACGAAGGTCACCTTGCCGATGTACCCATTCGCTTCCCGCGCGAGAATATTTCCCTGCGCCGGCGCCGTCACCACGCCCATCTCATTGCCGACCACCCACTGTTGAAGCCGATCCAGCGACGGCGTGGTGCACTCCTGCAGCGGCGCTGGCGGCTGCGGCTGGATCACCGGCAGGTCCGCCTTGACGCCGGCGTCGAGCGACCGTGGATCGATGGTGGGCATTTCGGCGCCGCCGGTGCCCGGCTGGTCGATTGGCTGCTCGATCGCGGCATCGGCGCCGCCACCGGTGCCGCCGGGAGCTGAAGCGTCGCCATTGCCCCCGCCCGTTCCTCCCGAGCCAGGGTCGGTCGTGCCGGCTGCGGCTCCGGATGCGCCCCCCGAACCGCCAGGCGTTGCGCCGGAACCTGACGCGCCGCCGGGCTCCCCACCCGAACCGCCGTTGACGGTGATCCCTCGCTCGGGATCCTGACAAGCAACCGCGATGACGGCGCACAACGATGTCATCGCAACGCCAGCTAACGACCAACGGCCCCCGACGCCCCGGCGCGCCACCCACTCGGCGCGTTCAAGCAAGTGGTTCATGGCGGCATAATGTACGCCGCCTGCCTCCCCGTGTCGCCATAGTTTCGTGCCTTCCACATTTACAAATCGGCTAATTAGGAAACCTGTAAGGTCGCGCGGCACTGCGCCACCTAACGCGATGAACCTCATCAGGGATGGTCTGTCGGTAGCCGTCACGGTTTTCACCATCGGATGCACGGCGGCGGTGAGCAGTAACGACGCCGGGCCTCTTGCTGAACCGGAGGTGGCAGCGCCGGCGCAGGTTGATGCCGCCGCGCCGGCGCCGGATGCCGGCGTCGATCGGTCGTCACCCCCGGACGCCGGCGCCTTTGATCTTCCCGCCGAGTCGCAGACCGATGCGGGAAGCGAGGCGCCGGCCGACACGTCGGCGGTGGACGGACCCAGGCCGTGGCCACCGCCGGGTACCGACTACCTCACCAAGCTCGCGAGTGAGGCTGACTACAACCAGCTCGCCGGCACCAGCACCGGGGGTGGCGTGGCTTTCATCATCCGCCGGCGCGCCAACGACCAAGCCTATCCCTACCCGTGGGATCGCTACGAATGCGTGTTCGAGACCGGCTACCTGCACGTGGAGTTCTTGCAGAGGATGGACGCGAGCCGAGCGGTGGGTCTGTACTTCGGCGACGCGAAATCCGAAGCAGGCAGTCTGATACCGGGCCGACTCAAGCTCGATCAGACCAGGAGCCCGAACGTCATGAAGGTCACGATCGAGAACTTCCAGGGCGGCTTCATGGGGCCGCCCGCGTACTTCCCCCTGGACGCAACGGTAGTCCGCCTGCTTCGCGAACGGATC
>DASRQT010000603.1:0-3839 GCA_035696485.1 Polyangia bacterium
CCACCCGATGCTTGCGACGGCGGTGGGGCGTTGCCGCGCCATCCTCCCGTCGGCGCCGGCGCGCCACGCCAGCCGCCCGACGGGGCCGGTTTGCCGCGCCAGCCGTCATCGTCGCGATCGCCGTGCTTCTTGTACCAGCCGTTGTGGTTGCCGCGGTCGTGACGCTCGTGAACCTCGTAGATCTGGCGGCGTTCGACCACCCGTACCGGGGGCGGTCCGCCCATGCTGACGCCCACGCCGACCCCGAACTGCACGGACGGGGGCGGCGGGGCCACAACCTGGACGCCGGCCGACACGACCGGGGCCCCCACCGCGGCGCGGCCGCGCCAGCCGGGGCCGGCAGCGACGATCTCGCCCTGGAACCCGGGGGGCACAACGCTGATGTCGACAACCGGCCGGGTGTAGACCAGCGGGCGGTAGGCGTCGTTGACGACCAGGTAGCGCGGGCGCTCCTGGTAATAGACCGGGTCGTAGGCGCCGACGTACCAGTACGCGCCACCGCGAAATTCAAACCGGGCCTCGGGCGGCGGCTGGTACCAGTGATAGTGCGGGCCGCCGAGGTAGCAGTAGACCGGTCCACCCACCTGGACGCTGGCCTCGACTACCGGGTGGGCGCCATAGAACGAGTACTGGGGCCCCTGATAGGCGAACGCGGTGGGGTCGCCGACGAAGTAGTACTGCCCGTCGATTTCACGGTACAGCCGCCGGTCGGAGGGTTCGAAGTTGTGGACGTGCGGAACCTCGATGTAGCAGAAACCATGACCAATTTTCCGCGGCAGCGGGTGTTGTGATCGGTAGTGCGCGATCTTGGCGCTAGCCGTCCCGATGCCGCCCAGGACGCCCAGATTGACGCCCAGAAGTGCGATCGCTATGGCGATGACCTTGCGCATGGCAGCTCCTCCTCAAGGGTCGTCCACCATACGCCAACCGGGGGTGGAACGCGATCGGGCGGCGCGTCAAAGGGGCAATGGTAATTTCCGGAATATTAGAAAAGTAGCCGACTCGAAGCGTGTGGTGGTGAATCTGTCCACAGGATGAGCTACAAGATTCTATCGGTATATATGTAAGTAAAACTACTCTGTTGAACAGGGCTTGACGGGAGAATCGGGGGCCGCCACGTTAGTACGATGGGGATGAAGACCGTTCTACTCGTGGAAGACGACTTCGAGATCAGAGACATTTTGCAGGACCTGCTGGAGGCCGAAGGATATGACGTCATCCCCGCCGGAAACGGCCGCCAGGCGCTGCAGTTCCTGGCCGAGAATCGGGCAGCCGGGCCCGACCTCGTGATCCTCGACATCATGATGCCGATGATCGACGGGCGGCAGGTCCTGGAGGTGATGCAGCGTGATCAGGCGCTGGCCGAGATCCCGGTCATCGTCATCAGCGCGATCGCGCGCGAGACGCCGGTCGGCGCACGTGCGCTGCTCAAGAAGCCGTTTTCGCTCGAGAAACTGTTTCGCACCGTCCGCATTTACACCGACGAGCCCCCGCACCCCGGCGAAGCCGGCACGATTCACTAGTCATTTCGTCAGTCGATAGAGAAACAGCGCCAGCATGCCGTAGAGGTCCGTGGCCTTAGCTTCGGCGTCGATTCGCGGGTTGCTGGCCTGGCCGCGCGCGTGCAGCTCGAGATCCAGGTGCAGCGCCGGGAAGTTCGCTCTCTTGATCACGAACCGGTCGCCCACCGTCCGCAGCCGAAGGTCCAGGGCGATCCGATCCAGCAGCGTCGGGCGACGGGCGGCGGGTGGTCGCGCACCCGGGCGCGGCGGGGGACGTTTGACCGCGGCCGGGGTAGCGACGTCCGTTTGATAGCGGCCCGCGACCAGTCGCACGTCGCCGGACAGGGTCAGGACCCGTCGCGCATCGCCGGCGAGGCGCAGATCAAAGTCCAGCTCGTCGACGTCCAGGCCACCGACCGCGCTCCAGTTGACGCGGCGACCGGTCACCGGCACATCGACGGCGCCGACGGCGAATGGTTGCAGGGAGGCGATGGCGACCGTCGCCGGCTGGCGTCCGGGGCCTCCGATCACCACGGCGCCCCCACCGACGGTGGCCTGCAGCGACGCGATGCTGATCACGCGGCCGTCGCCGACAAACGCGGCGGTCGGGACGCGGATGGTCTCGCCCATCGACGGCAGCGTCAGCGACGCGTCGGTCAGCAGCGCGTGTCCTGAGAAAATCGGCGGCGTGCCCGGGAGCAATCCGGTCATGCGGCCGTCGGCGCGGATGGTCCCGTCGAACAGCGCCTGTGGGGTGCGGAGCTTGGTAGTCAGACGCGCGGTGAGCGCGTCGAGGCGCAGGGTGTTGCCTGCCAGAGCGACAGCGCCGCCGGTGATGCGCAGCTTGGTCTCCAGCGGCTGGCGGGTGACGATCTCGACCGGGCGCGCGATCGCCACCTGACCCTGTGGGATCGGGCTTGCCAGGGGACCGACCAGCTTCAGATCGGCGCGAACCATTCCAGTTAGCGTCGGGACGGCGCCTCCGGTCAGCGCGTCGACCAGCGGTTGCAACGGTTCGAGGGCCAGCGGTCCGGCGACGTTGACGTCCAGTCGGCCGTGGTCGAGGCGACCGGCGACCCGAACCGGACTCCCACTTCCGCCCAGGTCGAAGCTGGCCTGCGAGATGACGAGCGCGTCGCCCCAGCCGTCCATGTGTGCGTTGACCGGGCCGCTGTTGCGAACGGCGATTCGGGGGCGCGCGGCGGAAACGGCGCCACCGGCGGCACCGCCGTCCCGCACGGCGTACGAGATGGCAAGCTCGCTGAACGAGCCATCGAATGCCGCGGGCTTGCCTGCGCGAAGGCTCATGGTGACGCGCCCGGAGGCCACGCCGCGGCCGGCTTCCAGCACCGGGAACGTGGGCAGGAGCGGGTCGAGCGGGGCGTTTCGCATGTCGACGCCTAGCAGGATCGACGGGCCGTCAGCTTCATCCACGATGCTGCCGTCGACGTGGAAGTGTTGAAACAGGAGTCCGGCGACCACGACACGGCGCTTGCCGGAAGGCGTGAACGTCAACCAGCCGTCGCCCAGCGGCGTGCCCCGCAGCACCACCCGTTGCAACTTGATGGTACCGCCCAGCTCCAGGTTCGCCGGCGGGCCGCGCAGGCGCAGCTCGGCGTCAACCAAGCCGCGCACGGGCAGGCCGCCCCCGCTCAGTCCGGGGAGGACGGACAGGCGGTGGTCGCTGATCGAAAGATCCAGCGCGGTCCGGCCGCGCAGTCCGACGTCGCCGTGGATATTGATGCGGCCCGGTCGGCCTTCTTGCGCCTGATCAAGGTGCAGCGATGGGATGGAGAGCTCGCCCTGTCCAAGCCGCAGGTCGATCGGTCCGCTGGCGGTGTAGCGATCGCCCAGGATCAGGAGTGGCGACGTCGGCGGCAGCGTCAGGCGGATGCCCAGGTTGTCCAGCGAGCCGGTCATGTCGGCGCGGAAGGTGACGCGCCCGCCGATCAGCGTCCGCAGGCCGGCGCGACCGAGGTCGATGCCGGTGCCCGCCAGCGTCAGCGCGATCCTCGGGGACGGATAGAGGCGCGACGGGGTCTTGTCCCAAACCGAGATCCGACCGTCCAGGGTCACCTGCCCGCCCAGAAGCGGGAAGGGGCCGTTGAGCTTGCGGATGGCCAGCGTCCCGTCGGAGAACGACAGCGCCGGCACGTTCAGCGTCAGGGCCAGCGGGTCGGATGCGCGCGACGTGGCCGCCCCACCACGGACGCGCAACGGGACGACCGGCGGCAGGCCCGGGCGCTGCGGCCGGGTCAGCGTGAGGTCCAGCGCGCGCAGGATGGCGGCGCCGGTGCCGAGGCCCGCGCGCGCCGACACGCGCCCGGTCAACCAGCC
>DASRQT010000604.1:0-4489 GCA_035696485.1 Polyangia bacterium
AAAAGTATGACGTTCGGCTCATTGGTCCTCCTGGAAGTGAGTGTCTCTGTCTCGACAAAGGCCAGCGAAGTGGTGCATTTTGCACGCCCAGCATCGCTGCCGATTCTGGTGAGAGCCATCACCACATCCAAACGGCTCAGGAAAAAATCGTTCTCGCGCAGCGGCAATCCCATTCGTGGTAACAACAGGGCATGACGGCACCTGAGGGAGAGGGCGGCTACGACGGCGTGAGGGTGTTTTCGGCCACCACGCTCGCCCGACGCGAAAAGCTGGGTGATGACATCACCGGCTGGCTGAACGCGCATCCCGATCGCATCCCGGTGAATGCCGTCGTGCGTCTATCCTCGGACGCGCGCTTTCATTGCCTCTCGATCGTGGTTTTCTGGCGCATGGCCAGCAAAGAGCCGCAACCGGGCTAACTCGCCATGTTGCACCCCAGGCTGCGAAATCTGGTACTGGGCGTTTTGGCTGCGGGATGTTCATCGAGCGCCGTGGGGACCGCGGTGGACAGCGGCGCTCAGCCACCTGCCGGGCCGACAGCAAAGGACGCAGGCGGCGAACTGGCCACACCGGGAACCACGTCCGATAGCGGCGGCGATGACGCGTCCGCTCCCGGAACGCCGTCCGATAGCGGCGATGACGCACCCGCGCAGGAGATCCCGTCAGAGTTACGCGCCGACATGCCCGCGCAGCCAGCGATGGACAGCCGCGCCGACATGCCCGCGCACGCACCGACCGACAGTCGCGTCGACATGCCCGCGCAGCTGCCGACGGACGTTGGCGGCGGCGATCGTGGCGCCAGCCGGGGCGACTTACCGTCGCCTGCCGGCACCTGCCCGGACTTCGCAGCCGGTGTCGTCACGTTCGAACCGGCGGGCGGTCCCAGGCAGGTGACGATCACCATGACCAACGCGGCG
Organism: Polyangia bacterium; assembly: GCA_035696485.1. Classification (GTDB taxonomy): domain Bacteria; phylum Myxococcota_A; class Polyangia; order Fen-1088; family Fen-1088; genus DASRQT01. Next base: position 918 of record DASRQT010000604.1, read on the forward strand.
GCGACCCAGCGCGGACCGCTGATCTTTTACTGGTACGCCACCGGCAGCTCGCCGCGCGAGGCGGGCAGGGGCCTGCCGCTCGGCGCCATCACAGCGGCCGGCGGCATCGTCGTGGCGCCGCAGGATGTCGCCAACGCGGGCAGGTTCCCCTGGCTCAGCAATCTTGCCCAGCACGACGCCCTGTTCGATGAGGTCGTCGCGTGCGCGGTCCGCAAGACCATGATCGATCCGCGGCGGATACACGTGGTCGGATTCAGCGCCGGCGCGCTGATGACCACGCATCTGAGCTACGCCCGCTCGAAGTTCCTGGCCAGCGTGGCTGCGTACTCGGGCGGCGCGGCCGGCCAGTTCCAGGAGTCGGACAACAAGTTCCCGGCGCTGATCTTCACCGGAGGACCAAACGACATCGTGGTGCAGGATTTTTTCCAGTCCAGCCAGCAGTGGCAGACGACTCTGAAGAACGCCGGGCACTTCACGCTGTTCTGCAATCACATGGGCGGACATTCCATCCCGTTGCAACTGGTCGCGGGCGTCTGGCAGTTCTTCCAGGACCATCCCTACGGCACGGTCCCGTCGCCGTACGCCGGCGGCAACGTCCCGGGCAGCCTGGCTCCGCCCTGCGTTGAATGAGACGGCGGCGCACCGTCCGCTTGTCTAGCGGCGCAGCGGGACCGCCGCGGCTGGTTCCAGCACGCGGAAGGTGAACGATTCAGTCAGGTACAGCTCGACGGTATGCTTGTCGTGGTACGCGTACCCGATGGACAGGTCCTGGCCGACGGTCAGCTCGTAGTCGCCCCCGCGCAGCGACAGCAGGACGCCGCCCTCGATGGCCGACGCGCGCACCAGCGGGCCGTCCAGCACCTGCTGCGTGATCCGTTTTGCCAGGGGGTATCCGTCCTCGGCGGCCGCCAGCACCTGGGCATAGCGATCGGCGTCCAGGGCCAGCGCGTACGGACCGCTGATGCCGGCCTGGCGCAGCGTCTCGCGCGCGGCCAGGATGGCGCGCGGCAGCTCGGTCACGTCGGCCGGCAGCGCCTGCGCGGGGTGCGGACTGGCCGGGATGATACCGACGATGCCGGCCGGGGCAAACCCGTTGAAGATCGCGCCGTCCTCGGCGTGCGCCAGCTTTTCGGCGGCGTGCACGACGTTTTCCAGATCCGGATTCGCGGCGCCGCGTGCCACCGAGTCCAGCTCCATGATCGGCAGCATGATCGGCACGCGCAGCTCGACCAGCGGCTGCGACTGCCGGATGCCGACGTTGAGGTCGGGATCGGTCCCCTTGGGCAAGATGTGCAGGCGCCCGGTGTTGACGGCCGCCAGATGCCAGCCGTGCGGGCCACGAAAATCGACGATCTTGCGGCCGGCCAGATTCAGCCGCAGGACGCGGGCAGCCTCGTCGTCGATGGCCTTCCACGCCTCGGCGAGAATTGGCGCCAGCTCGCGTTTCAGCAGATCCATCGCCATCACCCCTTTTTCAGGCTGCCGATGCCCAGCGCCGGTGCGCCGGCGGCCGGCGCGCGACCGCCGTCCTTGCCGCTATCGCCGCCGCCGGTATCGGCCTCCTCGATCTCGGTGATGGCCGCGTTCGTGAACAGGTAGGTGCGCATGTGGCCGTCGAAGCTGCCTTCGTTCCGGCGGATCCACTCCAGGTTCATCATGCCGTGTTCGATCTCTTCGTTGCGGTGGTGCATCAGCACCGCCTTGAGGGCAGCGTCGCTGCACGCCTCCGCGCGCTGGTTGTACCAGTCCACCGCTTCCAGCTCCTCGATCAGCGAGACGATGGCGCGGTGGAGGTTCTTGGTCGGCTCCGACAGGAGCTCGAGTGGTTCGTGATAGGTCTCGTGGCCCATGGCCCGCGAATGTAGTGCCGCGGGCCCCCGGGCGGTAGTCCCTTCTTCGATGTGTTCGGCCGCTAGCGCGATTTCGACTCGGGCTGCAGATCGGGATATTTGCCGACGACGGCCTGGATGTCGGCGGGAAAATCCGCGAGCTCCTGGACCTGCCGGACCTCGATGGTCTCGTTCTCTCCCCCGGGGCAGCGAGACGCCCACTGGATCGCCTCTTCCTTCGACTTGACCTGGATCATCCAGTAGCCGCCCAGCACCTCCTTCGCCTCGCTGAAGGGTCCGTCGGTGACCTTGGGTTTTCCCCCCGGAAACGTGATACGCGCGCCCATCGACGCCGGATGCAGGCCATCGAGCGCCAGCAACACGCCCGCCTTCTGCAACGACTCGTTGTACTTCATCATGGCCTCGACCCCCTTGACGTCCGGCATGGTCCCCGGCGCGGCGTTTTCGTACCCCTTCGGAATCATCAGCATCATGAATCGCATCGTCATTCTCCTTGGTGAGAGTGAAAAGAACCTGGCTTCAATCTGGCGACGAACGGCAGCCAGCCGGATCGACACCGCACGCGTTTTTTTTCTCCGGATGTCATCCGTTTGAAATTATTGGGCATTGGACGGTCGGTCCGGGGCGCGGCGGGCACAGTCGGCGGCGCGCGCGGTCAGTAGATCGCGTTCGCGGGCGTTGCGGGTCAGGCTGGCGGCCCTTTCCAGCTCGACCCGGGCCTCGTCAAATCGGCCCAGCTTGGTCAGCAGATCGCCGCGCACGCTGGGCAAGAGGTGATATCCGGCAAGCGACGGCTCGGCGCTCAGCGTGTCGACGATGGCCAGGCCGGCGGCCGGGCCGAACGCCATCGAGACCGCGACCGCACGATTGAGCTCGACCACCGGTGACGGCACCCGCTGCGCGAGCGAGAAATAGAGGACGGCGATCTGCGCCCAGTCGGTGTCGGCCGCCGCGAGCGCCCGCGCGTGACAGGCGGCGATCGCCGCTTGCAGGGCATAGGAGCCCCCGGCGCCGCCCAGAGATTCGGCCCGGGCCAGCGCGGCCAGGCCACGGCGAATTAGCAGCTGATCCCAGCGCGCGCGATTCTGATCCAGCAGCAGGATCGGCTCGCCGGTGGGGCTCACTCGCGCGCCCGATCGTGACGCCTGGATCTCCATCAGCGCGACCAGGCCGTGCGCCTCCGGCTCGTTGGGCGCCAGCTCGGCCAGGATGCGGCCCAGGCGCAGCGCGTCCTCACACAGCGCCGGCCGCATCCAGTCGTCGCCCGCGGTCGCCGAATAGCCCTCGTTGAAGATCAGGTACAGCACCTCCAGCACCGACGCCAGGCGCGCGCCCAGCTCGGCGCCACGCGGGACCTCGAACCGGACCTGCGCTTCGGCCAGCATCCGCTTGGCGCGGACGATGCGCTGCGCGATGGTCGGTTCCGGCACCAGGAACGCACGGGCGATTTCGTCGGTGGTCAATCCCCCCAGCAGACGAAGCGTCAGCGCCACACGCGCCTCGGTCGACAGCACCGGGTGGCAAGCGGTGAACACCAGCCGCAGCAGGTCGTCGCCGATGTCGTCGTCCAGCGCGGCGTCCACATCGGGCTTCGCCGCCTGTCCCGAGATCTCGATCTCGTAGCCCAGCTCGGCGCGCTTGTGCTTCTGCATCTTGTTCCGGCGCAGAATATCGATGGCGCGATTCTTGGCAGCAGCCATCAGCCAGGCCCCCGGATTCTCG
>DASRQT010000605.1:0-3077 GCA_035696485.1 Polyangia bacterium
TTGTCGTCGAACAGCGCGCCCGCCGCCAGCGTTGGCTTCACGACCCGGTCGAACAGCTCCTTGCTCATCTCGTCGGGCTTGTAGCTGATGCCGGGCCAGCCTTCGAACGCGGCCGGGTTCATGGGACGGAACATCTCCAGGAAATAGCGGAGCGAGCCGTAGAAGTTCTGCGGCGTGATCTTCATCTTTTCCAGCCCGGCCGGAAACGGGATGCTGCGGCCGAGGATCGTCACCACCTGGCTGGTCAGCGTGAAACCGTGCGACAGTACGTACTCCACGAACGCGACGGCATCGGGCTGGGACGCCAACTGGGCCTCTGCGCCGAAACGTCCGGGGGGGTTCAGCACCTTCTGAAGGATCTTGCTGGCGCCCGCGTATTCGGTGACGAACGAGTGCTTCCCGGTTGCCTCGCCTACGGCGTTGATGATCACGTCGTTGTAGTTCGCGCCCGAGGTGAACCAGTTGATCTGCTGGTCGTTGATCACCGTGTGGTAGTAGTTGCGCGGGATCGCGCGGGACGCGCCCAGCATCCAGACCTGAATCCCCATGTGAGGCTGCGCCGCCACCGACGTCAGGACGATCGGAATCATGGGCAGGTCGGACGCGTACTTGACCACCACCGGCTGCAGATCGCCGGACGACTGTCCCGACTGCAGCTTCAGCGCCAGAAAAAACGCGCCCGGACGGATGTACGCGCCCACGGTCTCGTCGGTCCCGGCGGGCACGAAGTAGTGGTTGTCGGCCAGCCACTTCAACATGGGCTCCTTGTTGTCGGCCTTGAGCACGGCGTAGTCGTAAGGACCGATCGAAGCCTGGATCACCAGCGGCGAGCCGGAGTCAACGGCCTCGGGGCCGCTGTTGCCGCCGGCCGTGCCAGCCGAGGCCGGGACAGGCCCAAGCACACGCGATCCGAAGCCGCAGTTCCCCTCGTACTTGCGCACCAGCCGGTACTTGGGCTGCGTCCGCGTGGTCAGCTGGTTGAAGAGCTCGTCGGTCCCCAGCTCCATCTCCGGAATCGACGGCAGCGGCAACAGCCAGCCGAATTCGGCCGCGTTGCCCTGGTACTGAATCTGGATATGGGCGGTCACGATCCCGTCCTTCATGGCGAAGGCGATGCGTTCGCCGGCCTGGATCACGGGGACGGATGGATCGGGCGGCGTAAAACACCCGCATGCGTGCGCCTCGCGAGTGTCGGCGGTGGCGGCGAGGGCAACGGCAACAGCCGTCGCGATGAGAACCTTCTGGGGACGACGTCGATATGCCATGGTGCCCTCCGATGGGATTGAGCTGGATCGCCGCTTGCTGCTGCCGTCAAAGGGCAAAGGACATGCCACGACCGAAAAGTGCCTGCCGAACCGCGCCGAACAGATGTTTCGCAATGTTCCAAGGCGATTGCAGCGACGGAACCAAGGCGGTCGGATCTCTCGGTCTCAGGAATCTGATGGCGCAGCCATGAAATCGCAGACATCCGGGGTTGCCGCGGTAGCCGCTGCCGTGGTCGGGCTGGGGGCGCTGGGATGCTCTGGCAGCGACGGCCACACCGCGGCGTTTCGGGCCATCGCCACCGAGCAACAGGGGGCCCTGCTGTCGGCGGCCTACCTCGCCGATGGCAGCGCCATCATCGCGGGCGGCGCGATCGGCGGAGGCGAGGCGCTGCTCTTGCGGTGGGACGGGCGGGCGCTGGCCACCATCCCGACGCCCAACATCCACGCGCTGTGGTGGGTGCATGCGCTGGAGGGGCACGCCTATTTGGCCGGCGAAGGCGGGGGAGTTCACCGTCTGGACGGCGCGTCGCTGGCGGCGATCGAGACCGGCGCGCCGGTCACGGCGACACTGTTCGGGATCTGGGGCACCAGCGATGATGATCTGTGGGCGGTCGGGGGATCATTTTCGGCGGCAGGCGCCAAGCGCGTGATTCGCCGCCTGACCGGCGGGCAGTGGGTCGCGGTCGATTCGCCCGCGGAGGTGCCGGCCGAGACCACCTACTTCAAGGTGTGGGGCACGGCTTCCGACAACGTCTGGATCGTGGGCGACGGCGGCGTGGTCTTGCACTGGGACGGGACGTCTGTCGTCCGTGACGCGCGCGTGGAGGGGGCCGAACGTCTCCTGACCGTCCATGGGTGCGACGCGCAGAACGTCTGGATCGTGGGCGGCACAGGGACCGCCGAGGTGCGCGCCTTCGACGGGCAGACCTGGCGGTCAGTGGCAGCCCCGGGGGCCGAGCCCTTGAGCGGCGTCGCCTGTCGGGGCGGCGACGTCATCATCGCCGGCGCGTTCGCCTACGCCGCGCGCATCGCCGGAGGCACGACCACCATCCTGCAAACGCCAAAGGAGGTCAGCGACCTCATCATCCACGGCGTGGCCCGATCGGCCGGCCACACGCTGCTGGTCGGGGGCGATCTGCTGGCCACCGGCGCCACCCCCTTCCGCGGCTTCATCCTCGAGCAGTCTAGTTCGGGACCCTGAAGGGTCCCGAGCCCCCCGCGAAGAGCTCGGGCAGGCTTTGCCGTCCCTCCCTCACGCGTCCTAATTCGGCAGGCCCGGGATATTGAGGCGGATCTTGTACAGCGCCGTGCTGGTGGTGACGTACAGGGTCTTGCGGTCGTCGTCGCCGAAGGCGGCGTTGGTGACGAAGCCGGAGCTGGCGCCGGTCAGCATCCCCAGCGTCTGACCATCGGGAGAGAGCACGCGAATCCCTCCGTTGGCGGTGAGGTAGAGGTTTCCCGCGCAGTCCACCCCCATGCCGTCGCTGCTGAGGTTGCCCATCGTGATCGCCGCACCGGCGCTGCCGTCGTCGGCCAGCACGTGTCGCTTCAATGGCGCGGTTGCGCTGCTGGCCACGTAGAGAATCTTCCCGTCGGGGGACAGCGAGATTCCGTTCGGCTGCGCCTCGGCGCCGATGCGGGTCACCGCTCCCTGCGGCGACAGGCGGTAGTACGCGGTGGTCTCCTGCCCGGCGCGCCCGCCCTTCTGATAGTCGGTGTCGGTGAAATAGATGTTGCCGTCGCCGCGCACCACCAGATCATTGGTCTGGTTGAAGGGCTTCCCCATGTACATGTCACCGCCGACGACGTCGG
>DASRQT010000606.1:0-9302 GCA_035696485.1 Polyangia bacterium
ATGCCGCCGCGTCGAGCGCCGGAAGAATTTGGCGCACGTTCCTTAAGCGACGCGTTGAAATCCAGCTTCAGGCTCGCTAGTGCAGGCGCGATTCCGAAGATAATTCCGGTGGCAAATGAAATGAAGAGGGTGAATCCAAGTACGCGCCAGTCAAGAGTGATTTCCCCGAAGCGCGGAAATTCCCCATTCAACGCAACGATAAATTTCAAGCTCCACCACGCGATTGCGCAGCAGCTCAGCGATGACGAGGAGACGGCGCTGCAGGTGGCGCTGGCGCTGGGACTGGCCGGCCTCATCATCGCGGTCGGGACCTTCGTCTTCATCCTGCGCACGCTGCGGCCGCTGGGGGTGCTGCGCCGGCGCGTGCGCGAGGTGGCGGGCGGTGAATACGCCCGCCGGACGGGGGTCGACTCGCGCGACGAGATCGGCGAGCTGGCGCGGGAGTTTGACGCCATGGCCGGCGCGCTGCAAGAGCGCGAACAGATGCTGATCCGGTCGGAACGTCTGGCGACGGTCGGGCGGATGGCGGCGCAGATCACCCATGAGGTGCGCAATCCGCTGGCGTCGATCGGGCTATACGCCGAGCTTCTGGGGGACGAGATCGTCGACAAGGGCGCCGAGCCGCGGCGTCTGGTGACGTCGATCATCAGCGAGGTCGATCGCCTTACGGAGATCACGGAGACCTATCTGCGTTTCTCGCGCCTGCCGGCCGCGAAGCTGGAACGGGAGGACGCGGGGGCCATCGTCACGGCGGTGCTGGAGTTCGCGCGCGCGGAGCTGTCGCAGAAGGGCATCACGCTGGAGATCGACGTTGGCGCCGATCTGCCCGAGATCCTGGCCGACGAGAGCCAGCTACGCCAGGCGCTGCTGAACCTGGTTCGGAACGCGCGCGAGGCGATGCCGGGCGGCGGGCGGCTGCGCGTCGTCGTGGACGTGGTCAGCGCCGCCAACGGCGCGGGCGCGACCGCCCAGAGCGTCCGCCTGCGTATCGGCGACACGGGGCCCGGGATCGTCCGCGAGAACATCGGCAAGATCTTTGACCCGTTCTTCTCGACCAAGGACAAGGGGACCGGGTTGGGGCTGGCGCTGGTCCAGCAGATCGTGGTCGAACACGGTGCACGCATCGAGGTCGAGACGGCGCCCGATTCGCCCCAGCACGGGACCACGTTCGCGATCACCTTCCCGGCAGTGCCCCGGCAAAAAGCCCAGCCTGACCCCTCCTCGGTCAACGCGGTTCCGGTACCGGATCCGGCCTGACGTTCAAGCGCGTGAGCGAGGGCCGGCTTTGCCGGCTCGAGCTCCTCGCGGGGGGCGCGGGACCCGCCCAGGGTCCCGATCTAGTCGCGTAGGAACGCAGGCGGCTTTGCCGCCGGAGTTCCATCGTGGGAGGTCTGGAACCCTTTGAGGGTTCCAGGTCAGTTGCGTTTGGCGGCGCTGGCGTGGCTGGCGGCGCGCTGGTGGTCGCCGAGCTTGGTGTACAGCGCCGCCAGCGCGCGGTGAATTTCGGCGGGGTCGGTCGGGTGAAAAAGCAGCGCCAGCTCGAACGCGGCGGCGGCCGCGGCGGCGCGGCCGGTGACCTGCAGCGCTCGGCCGTGCGCGGCGTGAATGTCGGCGTCGGCGGGGTCGACAAGGATGGCCATCGGCGCCAGCTCGACCACGCGGCCGGGTCGTCCCGCGCGGGCGTTGCCAAGCACCAGCTCCTTGCTCAACTTTGCGTTTTGCGGTTCCAGGCGGAACGTTGTCTCCATTTCGTCGAGGCGATCTGCGGGCCGATGAAGATCCGCCAGCAGCTCGACCAGCAGGGCGTGCGGCTCGACTCGTTCGGGATCGAAGGCGATCGCCTTACGCAGATGGCCTTCGGCGACCACGAGGTTGCTGCGGTGAATTTCCGCCAGCGCCAGGCGGACGCGCACGTCGTAGCCGTCGTGAGCAGGGGGACCCAGGTTCAGCAGCGCTTCCAGCGCCGTCACCGCCGCGCCCGCGTCGCGGCGCCCCAGGGCCAGCTCCGCGGTCAGGAACAGGACCGCGGCCTGATCGTCCTCGACGTCACCTGGCAGCGTCCTGGCCTGGGCCAGCTCCGCGGTCGCGGCTCGGGCGTCACCGCCGGCCAGCGCCGCCAGGGCCACCTGCACGTGCGCGGTCGGGCTGCGCGGAGACTCCGACACGCGCCTTGCGGCCTCGGCCTGGGACACCTTCAGGGTTTGCGTGGGTAGAAACTGGGTTTGGTAGCGGGCCCCGCGGTTTGCGATCTCCTCGCGAAACATCTGCTCAAGCTTGGCCGCGGGGAGGCCGCTCAGCGCTTCGAGGACGGCGGCGCCGCGCTCGCCGCGCCCGTAGGCCTGCAGGGCCGTCCGGATCTTCGCGAACCCAAAGCGCCGCTCCAGAAAATCCAGCGCGACGGCGGCGTGAGCATAGGCGCGCGTGGCGCCGTCCGGCTCGGTGGCACGGGTGAAGGGCGCCGACAGATCGACCAGGGTGGGCAGCCGGCCGGCCTTGAGTGCGCCCCAGATGGCCACGTCGTCGTGGCGCCGCCACTCGGGCCGGGCGCGCAAGGTCTCGAGCTCGGCCAGCCCCTCGGCGAACCAGCGCGGCATGCGCGAGCGCGACAGCTCGATGGCGAAGACGTGCGCCAGCTCGTGCGACAGCACCAGCCCCCAGTTGAACGCGCGGTTGGTCGGCGCCTGCGAGGTGATGACCCGCCCGAAACAGACGCCCGACACGCCGATGCCCGGCAGCCCCACGGTGCGCACGCCAAAATGCGCCGGATCGTCGTAGAGCTCGAATACGATGGGCCCCTTCGGCTCGAACCCGTACCGGGCCACATAGCGGCGATATGTCTCCTCGAGAAAAGGGGACACCACCGCCTCGATGGCGGCGCGCGCCGACGCCGGTATGCGAAACCGCAGGTGCTTGCTGGCCACGACGGTGTAACGCGCAGGGATCACCTTCTCGAACAGGTTCAGCAGGTTGTACGTGCGCACGTCGTACGGGTCGCGTTTCCAGGCGCGCCGAAGCGCCGCCAGGCCCGATTCCTCCTCGCCGAGGCGAAGCAGCATCGTGCCCAGGGCCGCCAGGCAACGCGCGTTCTTGCCGTCGCGAGAAACGCCCTCTTCCGCGACCGCGCGCGCGTCGTCGTAGCGGCGCTGGTGATTCAAGAGCTCGGCCACAAAAGCGAAGAAATCACCGTCGCCGGGATGATCGGCCAGGCGCTGGTCACGCTCGCGTTGGTAAGCGGCGCGGTCGTCCAGCAACAGCGCCGCCGCCGCCGCGATCCGCGCCGCCCCTTCGTCGCGGCTGCTGGTGCGACGAATCTCCGCCACGCGCGCCGCGGCGAACGCAAAGTCCTCGCCGTCCAGGGCCAGCTCCGCGCGCAACGCCAGCGCGCCCGCGTGACGCGGGTTGACCGCCAGCGCCCGGTCCAGTTCCTGGTTCGCGCCGGTGACGTCATAGCGCTGCTCCAGCAACACGCGCGCCAGCCCGACCCGCGCGTCGGGCTGGTCGGGGTCAAGCTTGAGGACATCGAGAAAGCAGGCCTCGGCCTCCGCCGACGCGTGTTTCTCGAGGAAGATGCGCCCCCATTCCAGGTTGGCCTCGCCCGCGCGCGGGTCGGCCCGAACCGCGTCGCGGAGGGCGTCGCTGGCGTCCTTCCAGTTGTTGTCCAGACGGACGGCGGTGGCGACGGCGATCAGATCGCCGGGCTTTGTCTTGTCCACGCGCCCGTTCTTCCAGTCGTCGTAGGTGCGGTCGACCAGCGGCGCCAGTCCCGCGCGATCGCCGGTCGCCTCGTGGAGGCGCATCAGCGCGGCGCGCAGCGGCAGGTTGTCCGGCGACGCGTCGACAGCGGCCGCCAGACGCTGCCGTGCTTCGGCGTAAAGCCCCAGGGCCAGCTCCGCGCGCGCCGCCACAATCGTCGCCGCCGCGTCGCCCGGCGACTTGCTGGCCGCAACACCCGCGATCCGTCGCGCCTCTTCGTAGCGCCCGGTTCGCAGCGCTCGCTCCGCCTCGCCGCGCTTCGGCCCGCGATCACCCGTGTCGGCAGCGCCGGCGCGTGGTCGTCCGTGGGCATCCCGAATGCCGGGTACGACCACGGTCAGGGCAACTGCCCACGCAACACCTCTCACCCCGTGAGCGTAGCGCAGCTAACCAGATCGCGTGAGGGACCAGGACGAAGCGGCGTTTAGGGGCTATGATCACAGGGAGGGGAGGGACCCATGTCCACCGAGGCGCAAGGCAAAGAAAAGGATTCCGAGATGAGGCCCGAGGTGTTCGACGATTACGATGCCTTCCTCAAGCAGACCATCCGCGATTACTACGACCGCGGATGGAAGAGCCGTCGCGGCAACTTCATCGCCCTCGTGATTGCGTCCGGTCAGGTGGGCTCCATGGCCGCCGACTCGATCCGTGACGGCTCCGGCCTGAAGAAAGCTGCACTGGGCGCGGCCGGCGTCGTCGCGCTGCGCCTTGGGCTTCGCTATGCGTTGTCGGGCCCGCTGGGAATGATCCTGACCGGCGCGGCGGCGCTGTCGGCTGTCAGCTACATGGTCAAGCACCAGAAGGAGATCACCGGCAAGGTCGGCGCCTACCGGACGTTGATCGCCGGCACGCGCACCCGCTTCGAGGAGACTCAGGGCGGCTATCGCGCCGGCCGCTACGACGCCGCCAGTCGAAATCTCATGGTCGACGGTCTCCTGAAACGTTTTCTGGAAGACATCGACGCGGTGGAGTGACCGTTACGATAACATCAGTGACTTGAGACCGCCGACCGAAAAGCGGACCAGAAGGCTCGAGCGCAGGACGTTTTCGATCTTGCCGCGGCCGTAGAGGGGGTGCGAGATGATCTCGCCCGCCTTGTAGCGGCCCTTGGCGTCGAACGGCCGGATTTCGGGGGCGTCCTCGATGGCTTGCGACAGCGCGCGCTGCTGTTCGGCCTTGCGCGCGGCTTCGGGATCAAGGGTCGCCTTCGCCTGGCTGGCGGCGCGTGCCGACGTCCCGTCGCTGGGCCGGCGTGCCGGCGAGGTCCGGTACGCGTGCCGCGAGTTGCAGACCTGACACAGGACCTGCTTGGGGGTGTCACCCACCAGAGCCACGATGTTGTGGGTGGTCTGCTGGCCGCACTTGCCGCACCAGGCTTCGACCTCGCGCCCAACGCCCAGCGCCGTTCCGCTTCCCGTCGTGCGGCCGTGACTCCAGGACACGCCGGTGATGCGCCGTTCGCCGACCGCCGACGCGCCGGCCACCTGGCGATCGGGGGTGCTCTCGGACGAATGCTGCGCCACCTTGGGCAGCAGGGACGCCAGCCGCTTGATGTCCACCACGCGGCGTCCCAGGGCCCGGTCGACGCGCAGCTGGTCGCCCGCCGACAGCGCGCCGTACATCTGGCGGTAACGGGTGGACAGCCGTTCGACCCCTTGCTGCGCCGCCAGGACAAGGTCTCGCTCCTCAGGCCGCTCCTGCGCCAGGTGGACCTGCAGCGCCACCTCTCGGAGCTCCTCGGAAATCTGGTCCAGGGTCGGTATGTCCACGGGGTGCGCAGTTATTTCCCACGCCTAAGCCCGGACTGCAACGGATTCGATCACCCGCGCAGCCCTGGGAGGGTCCTGAACCGGGCTGAAATAGCCACGCAATAGCGACGCCTTTCTCCTGGCAACGGTCGCCTAATAGCGGCATTTCCTGCCGTCGCGGTCCGGGGTAGTGTACGGAACGCACCCCCTTTCCCCCCCACCGTGGGGGCGTTGCTGAAAACCGATGGAAAAATCGATGAAAAAGGTCGCAGTCGTCTTCGCTCTGGGAACCGTCTTTGCGCTGCTGGCAAGACCCGTGGCCGCGCAGAAAACCCCGGGAAAGCCCGGCGATGAAGAGCCGATGCCACCGTCGTTCGAACAGGTCACGCCGGTTGCCCCGCCACCGGCGGCCGCTCCGACGCTGACCCCGACGCCACCGCGGCGGGGTGATTCCGGGGCTCCCGCGGCCCCAGCGCCCGCGCCGGTCGAGGCGACGCGAGCCCCGGCAGGGCCACTGCCTGCGGCGTCCGAGCCGGCGCCGCACGAGTCTGACACCATGCTGCTGTCGCTGGCTGCCGGCGCGCCTGTGGTCGAGCCGGTGACGCCTGCCGAGGTGTTGACGGTCCTGCCGTCGCTCACCGGCCCGATCGGGCTTTACCGCATGTCGACCGCCGACGTGGGACCGAAGAATCATCTGCGGCTCGCGCTGCACGGTGAGTATTTCAAGAGCTCCGACTTTCTGATCGACAAGGACAGCAACTCACGCCTGCAGGGCGGGTTCGCCTTCGGTTTTACCCCGCACCGAAACCTCGAGATCTTCGGCGCGCTGCTGACATCCAGCAATCGCAACCAGCGCCCCAGCGAGACCGGCCGGCGCGACCCTGAGCTGATGAAGTCCTTCGGCGACCTGGTCGTGGGTCCCAAGGTGATCTATCCGGTCGCGCGCGGCACGATCGTGGGTTTCGAGCTGGGATTCAAGCTGCTGTCATCGATCTCGGACCTGTCGTTTTCGGCCAGCTCGACCTCGGTCTGGTTCGGACCGCTCGTGACCGCGGACCTGCGGCGGCTGGCGCAGCTTCCGGTGCGGGTTCACGCCAACGCCAACTACTACATCGACAACTCGAAAAACCTGCACGACTTCCGTGACGTCATCCTGCCGACAAAAGAGGTCGCGATGTTCGCGTACGGGATCGCAGCCAGTCGCTTTCGCGCCGCTGTCGGCGTGGAAGGGATCTTCGACAAGCTGGAGGTCCCGCTGTCGGCGTTCGCCGAGTATCACGCCGAGGTTGTGACCGTCGGTGCCGACGGCGACTTCGCGAGCTACATGCCGCCCGCGTGCAGCGTCCCGGGGTCGGCCGTTCCGTGCAAGGACAACCGCGACCAGCACTGGGTGACGGTGGGCCTGCGCGCGCAGGTCTTGAAGGGGCTGACGATTCACGGTGGGGCCGACCTGCGTATCCGTTCGGTCGGCTTCCCCTACGGAACGCCGCTGCCCCCGTACAATGTCGTCTTCGGCCTGTCGTATCCAATGGACGTCGATGCGTTCACCCGGCCGGTCATCGTCACGCAGACCGTCGAGAAGCCGGTCGCCGCGCCCCCGAGCGAAGGCCACGTGACCGGCGTGGTCACCAGCAGCAAGGGCGGTACGCCCGTCCCGGGTGCCATCGTCGCCGTGGGCGGAAAGACGCGATCGCGCGTCGCCACCGACCCGGACGGATCGTTTCAGACCATGGCGCTGCCGCCCGGTCCCGCTGAACTCGAGGTCAGCGCTCCGAACTTCGAGCCCACCAAGGTCACGGCCATGGTCAGCGTCGGGCGGCCGGTCGAGCTGCCCGTCGCGTTGACCCCGAAGATTCCGACCGGCAACGTCCGCGGACGCGTCGCGGATGATCGCGGTCGAGGCCTGGAGGCGGTGCTGAGGTTCTCGGGGCCGGACAACTTCGAGGCCAAGTCGGACGCTTCCGGGCTGTTCACGGCCGCGCTTCCAGCCGGACCCTACAAGGTGAAGGCCGAAGCGCCGGGTTTCCCCGACAAGGAGGCGCAGATCGACGTGGTGGCGGCGCAGGACAAGCAGGTCGATTTTCTGCTGCGCAACCGCCCCCTGAACCCGAACGTCAGCTTCACCAACGGCGTCATCATGTTGCGCAACCCGATTCGATTCAGGCCGGGGGCGCCCAAGCTGGACGCCAGGGCCCAGGCCGGTCTGGACGGGGTGGCCGACATCCTGGAGGATCATCCCGAGATCCGATCGCTGCGCGTCGAGGCGCACTGGGGGGCGGGGGCGGCTCCGGCGGCAAAGCAGGCCGCGCGAGAGCTGACCGGGCGCCAGGCGGGCGCGATCAAGGAATACCTGGTGAAGAAGGGGGTCCCTGACGCGCGCATCGAGGCCGTGGGCGTTGGCGCCGACAAGCCGCTGGTGCCCAACATCGGTCCGACGAACCTGGCCAAGAACCGTCGCGTCGAGCTGCAGACCATGAAGTGAACGCGACCTTCTGTTAAACTTTTTTGATGAGCGGGAGCGCGGGGCTCGAGGAGCTGCTGGCACGGAGGGCGACGCGCGACAGGGAGAACTGGCCGGCCTCCCGTCTGGTCGAGGCGGCGCTGGCCCGGGGCGAGGGTGTGCTGGCGGAAAACGGCGCGCTGGTTGTCCGGACGGGAGCCTTCACCGGCCGGTCCCCGGAAGACAAATACGTCGTCGCCAGCCCAGCCACCGAAAAGGAAGTCTGGTGGGGTGCCGTCAATCACAAGATCTCCGCCGAGGTCTTCGACAACCTCCTCGACAAGGCGGTGCGCCACCTCGGCGAGCGCGACCTGTTTGTCTTCTCAGGTAACGCCGGTGCGTCGCCCGCCGAGCGGCTGGGCCTCCGGGTCGTGACCGAGCAGGCCTGGCATGCGCTGTTCGCTGGCACGTTGTTCCTGCGATCGGGTGAGGCCGAACGCGATCACGGGCGCACCGACTTCACGTTGATCAACGCCGGGACGTTGAAGGCGGGCGGTGCGGCCGCCGGCGTTCGCTCCGACGTGTTCGTCGGTATCGATCTCGACCGGCGGATGGCGCTGATTTTGGGCTCCGAATACGCCGGCGAGATGAAGAAGACGATCTTCTCGGTGATGAACTATCTCCTGCCGCGCAAGGGGATCCTGACCATGCATTGCTCGGCGAACATCGGCCGCGACGGCGACGCTGCGCTGTTCTTCGGGCTGTCGGGCACGGGCAAGACGACGCTGTCGGCCGACCCGGCGCGCGGCCTCATCGGCGACGACGAGACCGGGTGGTCGGACGACGGCATCTTCAACATCGAAGGCGGCTGTTACGCCAAGTGCATCAACCTGTCGCGCGAGGCCGAGCCGCAGATCTACGACGCCATCCGCTTCGGCTCGGTCCTGGAGAACGTGGCCGTCGATCCCGTCAGCCGGCGGATTGACTACGCCAGCAGCGCGATCACCGAGAACACGCGCGCGACCTACCCGGTCGAATTCATTCCCAACGCGGTGATCCCCAGCGTCGGTCCCCATCCCAGGACCGTCATATTCCTCACCGCCGATGCCTTCGGGGTGCTGCCCCCCATCGCAAAGCTGACACCGGAGCTCGCCATGTATCACTACATCTCGGGTTACACGGCCAAGGTCGCCGGCACCGAGGCGGGGGTGACCGAGCCCAAGGCGACGTTTTCGCCGTGCTTCGGCGGGCCGTTTCTGCCGCTGCACCCGATGCGGTACGCCGCGCTGCTGGGCGAAAAGTTGTCGCGCCACGCCGCCACCTGCTGGCTGGTCAACACCGGCTGGTCGGGGGGCCCTTAT
>DASRQT010000607.1:0-4487 GCA_035696485.1 Polyangia bacterium
ACCCCGACAGGCCAAAATCCGCTGCCAGACGACGGCTTGTTGCCGGGCCGGCTCCCGACTACCATGCCGCATCCGCGCGCCTCGCTGTGGGGCGCGCGCCTGGTAACTCACTTCCGAGGAGGATGGATGCGAAAGCTGGCGGTTTGCACAATCATTGTGGGGATCATGTCGGGGGCTTCGATCGCGCGAGCCCAGGGATATGGGATGGCCGGCTGCGGCCTGGGCCCGATGCTTTTCAAAGAGAATGACAAGACTCAGATTCTGGCGGCCACCACCAACGGTACGTTCGGAAACCAGACGTTCGGCATAACGTCCGGAACGCTGGGCTGTGTTTCCGGTGGCGTGGTCAAGGCGCAACGCGAGCAGGCCGCCTTCGCCGAGGTCAACTTTCAGGATCTGAAGCGCAATATGGCCACTGGCGGCGGCGAGTTCCTGACGTCATTCGCCACCCTGTTGGGATGCGAGGCTTCGGCCAAACCTGTCCTCGCCAAGATGACCCAGGCCAAGTACGAGAACATCCTGCCCACGGAAAAGACCACACCCATCGAGATGCTGTCGGGGCTCAAAGCCCAGATCAAAGCCGACCCTGCCCTGGCGGGATCGTGCAGCGACGAACGGGCCGTGGCCCGCGCCGAGGGCAAGCTGCCGAGCAAGGCGGCGGCGCAGTTGCCGACCCCGGCCAGGCCGGTCACGCTGGTCAGGAGCGAATCCAGCGGCGCGGTGAAGTGACCGACCGACCCTGGACGGCGTAGGCCATCGTTGATGTTCCTACCGGCCGCGGCGATGCATGCGCTGATCGCCGCGGTTGTTGTCGTTTCTGATCCTCCGGCGACTGACGACAGCGAAGGGCAGCGTCTGCTGGCGGCCGCGCACGCCGGAAACCTGGCGGCGTCGCGCGGCTGGCAGGTTCTGCTGCACTATCGGCGCACCGCCTTCGGTGGCTGGCGCAGCGAGGCCGACGGCGCGGGATTTTTCCTGGCCGGCCCCCGTGGCCGCCACGACCCCGGCGCCGAGCTGGACGCCACCCTGGCGGCGCTGCTTTCTCCCGCGCCCTCCGGCGACGATCACCCCCAGTGCCGCTTTCCGGCGCGCTGGGCCTGGTTGAAAGCGGTCCTGCCGATTGATCCGGCGCGGGTCCCCGACCAGGTCTGTCCAGCGTTCGCCACCTGGCGCACCGGTATGTCCGCCCAGGCGGTCACGCTGATCTACGCCACCGCCTACCTGAACAGCCCGGCGTCCATGTACGGGCACACTTTCCTGCGTCTGTCGCGCGCCACCGGCGAGGGCAATCCGCTCCTTGACTACGCCGTCAACTTCGCCGCCGACGTGGACACCGACAACGGGTTTCTCTATGCGCTCAAGGGCACGGCCGGACTGTTCCCGGGCCGGTTCTACGTCATGCCCTACTACGTGAAGGTGCAGGAGTACTCGAACATGGAGAGTCGAGATCTCTGGGAGTACCCGCTGACACTGTCGCCGGCCCAGGTGCAGCGGTTGGTCATGCACGCCTGGGAGACGCGCAGCACCTACTTTGACTACTACTTTTTCACGCGCAACTGCTCTTATCAGCTTCTGACGCTGCTGGAGGCGGCCGATCCCAGCCTTCACCTCATCGATCAATTTGGCGGCACGGTGATCCCGTCGGACACCGTCCGCGCCGTGCTGGCGCAGCCGAATCTGGTGCGCGGGCGGGTGGGGCGACCGTCGCTGCTCAGCGTGATGCGCAGCCGTCGCGAGAGCCTGAACGCCGCCGAGATCGGGGCCGCCGAGGCGTGGGCGCTGGCCGACCCGACCGATCCAGCGCCCGCCGCCGCCGTGGCGCCGCTGCCCCGGCCCCGCCAGGCCGCCGTCATCGACGCCGCCTACGACTACCTGCGCTTCCGGGAGGGGTTGCACGCCGAGCCCAGCGACGGCTTCAAGAAGCGTGAACGGCGCATGCTGCTGGCGCGCGGCCGCCTGGAACTGCCGCCGCAGGATCTGGTCGCGCGTCCCGACATCGACGCGCCCGAGACCGGCCACACCACGGTCCGGCTCGGCCTGGGGTCGGGCGTCTCTGACCACGCCGGCGGCTTCGAGACCCTGACCATACGCGCGGCAATTCACGACTACCTGGATCCCATGCGTGGGTACCCAGCGGATGCTCGCCTGCAGATGGGCGATCTGCGGCTGCGTTTTTCGAACCGGGACCGGGCGGTGCGCCTGGACCGCCTGGACGCCGTCGACATCGTTTCGGCGGCGCCCTTCGATCGCTGGGTGCGCGGCGCCTCGTGGAAGGTCTGGATGGGAGCCGACAACGCACGCGAGCAGGGCTGCGAGCGGCCCGGTTCACCCCACGCCGGCTGGCGTTGCCTTTACGGGGGTCTCACCACCGGGGGCGGGGTGGCCGCACGCTTTGGTCAACGGCGGATCTTGCTGCTTTTGCTGGCCGAGACTGACCTGGGCGTGGGACCGGCCTTCTCCGACGCGCACAACGTCCGCGCCGGACTGGGCGGCGAAGCGCTGCTGGCAGGCGGCGCGGGCGAACGCTGGCGCTTCGAACTGGGCGCGCGCGGCATCTACTACCCGCTCGGCGCGCGCGGCACCGTCCTGCGCACGCGCGTCGCGCAATCGCTGGCGCTGTCGTCCCGATTTTCCCTGCGAGCCGGCGTCGAGACCAGCGGCAACTACGCCCAGGCCGGCGGCGAGCTGGTCACATACTTCTGACGCGCCCGGGTTTCCCCCCGGCAAGTTGCATGTACGCCGCAGGGTGTAGGTACCGCGTGCGTGCGTCGCCAAAGCGAGTCAACCTCCGGGTATCGCCCCTGCCGACAAAGCACTGGCCGCATTTGCGCCCGCCACCCGCCGGTGGTTTGAGGGGGCATTCGCGCGCCCGACGCCGGTGCAGGTGGCCGCGTGGCCACACATCAACACCGGCGCGCACACGTTGCTGCTGGCGCCGACCGGCAGCGGCAAGACGCTGGCGGCGTTCCTGGCCTGCCTGGACCGGCTCGGGGCGCTGCCTGAAAAGACACCGCCCGGGGTCCGCGTCGTCTATATCTCGCCGCTGAAGGCGCTGGCCTACGACATCGAGCGCAACCTGCGCGTCCCGCTGGCCGGGATCGAAGGCGCGGCCGCTGCGCTGGGACGGCCGTTCCGTGCGCCGCGCATCGCCGTGCGCACCGGCGACACGCCGGCCGCCGAGCGGCGGCAGATGCTGCGGCGGCCGGCGGACATCCTGATCACCACACCGGAGTCGCTGTACCTGATGCTGGGCTCGGGCGTGCGCGAGACGTTGCGGTCGGTCGAGACGGTGATCGTCGACGAGATTCACGCGCTGGCGCCCACCAAACGTGGGGCCCATCTGTCGCTGTCGCTGGAGCGCCTGACGGCGCTGACCGCGCGCGATCCGCAGCGCATCGGGCTGTCGGCGACGCAGCGGCCGCTGGACGAGGTGGGGCGGTTCCTGGGTGGCGATCGCCCGGTCGAGCTCTGCGACACGTCGGAGCCGCCGCGCATCGATCTGACCATCGAGGTGCCCGTCGACGACCTGGGCGCCGTGCGCGCCGAGGCCAAGGACGACGGGACCGACAAAGGGCAAGGGGTCTGGGGGGCGATCGTCCCGCGGCTCTACGAGCTGGTGCGCCAGCACCGCAGCACCATCGTCTTCGCCAACAGCCGCCGCCTGTGCGAACGGCTGGCGCAGAGCCTGAACGACCTGGCCGCCAGTCACGGCGAGGCGGTTCCCTTGGTTCGCGCGCACCACGGCAGCGTGGCCCGGGCGCAGCGTGAGGAGATCGAGGCGCTACTCAAGGCCGGTCACGTGCGTGGGCTGGTCGCCACCAGCTCGCTGGAGCTGGGCATCGACATGGCAGCGGTCGATCTGGTGATCCAGATCGAATCCCCCGGCTCGGTGGCGCGCGGGCTGCAGCGGATCGGACGCGCCGGCCACAGCGTCGGCGCGCGCAGCACCGGGCGCATCTTCCCCAAGCACCGCGGCGATCTACTGGAGGCCGCCGTCGTGGCGCAGCGAATGGCGGCCGGCCTCATCGAACCGATGACCGTCCCGCGCAACATGCTGGACGTGCTGGCGCAGCAGCTCGTGGCCATGGTCAGCGTCGAACCGCAGACCGTCGCGCGGTTGGAGACGGTCGCGCGCCGCGCTTACGGATACGCCGGGCTGACGCGCGATCTCCTGACGTCGGTCCTGGACATGCTGACCGGACGCTATCCATCCGACGAGCTGGCGGATCTGCGACCGCGTCTGTCATGGGATCGCGTCACCGACATCGTCACCCCGCGGCGCGACGCCAAGATCGTGGCGCTGGTCAACGGCGGGACCATCCCCGACCGCGGTCTTTACGGCGTGCACCTGGGTGCCGACGGTCCGCGCATCGGCGAGCTGGACGAGGAGATGGTGCACGAGACGCGCGCCGGGGAGGTCTTCCTGCTGGGGGCCAGCAGCTGGCGCGTTCTGCAGATCACGCGCGACCGCGTGATCGTCGCGCCGG
>DASRQT010000608.1:0-15968 GCA_035696485.1 Polyangia bacterium
CCTCGGCCGGCGACAGGATGGTGATGGCGACAGCCGCCGGTTCACCTCCGGCGTCGTTTTCCAGCGTGATGCTGCCGTCGAACGGGGGCGGCGCGGTATAGGGATTCGGGCTCTGCGCGTCCTTGTTGCACGCAGTCGCGGCGAGCAGGATCACGAGTGCGACCCGCTGCCGTCTCACGATCGTGCTCACGGGGCGGCAACCGGCGGCGGGCAGATGAACGAATCGCCCATCGTGCAGCAGTCGACGAATCCATCCTGTGCGATGTTGCACGCGTTGCCCATGTTGGTGGGGGGGGTCGTGAAGGGACAACTTTCGACCCGCGCGACCAGGCAGCCGTCGCAGACATTGATTGGAAAAAGGAACGGGTCCGATTCGATCACGCCCGTGCCGCGGCGGCCGACCACCTTGATCCGTGCGCCGAGCTGCAGGTACGGAACCGTTTTCAGGTCGCCGGTGTCGCGAATCCGGCGCGCCAGATCGGCGGTGATCACGGTGACGCTGGTCGCGGTCAGAGCACCGCCAGGACCGACGCTGCCCGACGTCGGCTGGCGAAAGTGCAGCACCTCGGGGTTCGATGCCTCGAGGTTCTGCATCAGGTCAGCGATACGAGCCGGCGGCGGGCCGATGGTCTCGAGGTCGACGACGAAGCTGCTGAGCGCGATCCGGTTCTGCTGGGCCACGCTGCCTTCTTCCGGGGGCAGATCATTTTTCACCAGCGGGAAAGCGAGATATCCGGTGATGGCATCTTTCCGAATCAGCCGCACGTCCATGTGGCCACGCGATCGATAGGGGCTCTGGGCCGTGTTGATGATGCAGCCCGCCTCTTCGACCTGGTTCTGCACGATGAAGAACTGATTGGGCGGCTGGCCACACGCAAGCATCGGTAGTGCCGCGAGCAGCCCAAAAACCATGAGCGCATAACGCAGGAAGAAACGCCGCGCAGTAGTCGTAACGGTCATCGCTTTCGCTTCATACTCATCGCTCATCGAGCGGAGCTCCCTGTCCTTGGCGACGGAGTTAAGGGCGACACGTTGGCGCACAACACCTTATCAGAATTTGCGATGAACCTCGCGGGGACCTAGGCTCGGGCATTGCCACAGAGGTTCGGCAGACGTCTGGCAGACGTCCGGTGGAGGTCGGGGAGACGTCCCGCGGAGGTCGATTGGAGCATCCGTGAAGGATCTGGCGCGCGTGTCGGGGATGTCGGTAAAGGTCGGCCAAAAGCGCTTGGCGTGCGCAAATTCAAGTTGACGAAAGTGGTGTTTAACCGGCCAAATAGTACTGTGACGGGGCTTGCGAAGCTCGCCGGGGACGACGCTGGCGCCACCGCGGTTGAATATGGGCTGATCCTGGGCGGGATTGCGGCGCTGATCATTGTTTCGATCTTTTTGCTGGGTGGAAAAACCAACGGGCTGTTTCAACAGGGTTTGTGGCCGTAGTAAAGAAATCGATAGCGGCGTGCTCGTGCAACGGGGCTGATGGTCAGCTCGCCGAAGACCTCACGTCGGAAGCCGGAAGGCCAAGGAGAAAGAACCGATGCTCACGAATCTGAAGAAGCTGCTAAAAGACGACGACGGCGCGACGGCGGTCGAATACGGCCTGATTGTGGCTGCGATCGCCGGCCTCATCATCGTTGTCGTGTTTGCACTTGGCGGCAAGGTGAACAACACGTTCAAGAACGTCGAGAAGGCGATACCGTAGGCGGTGCCCCCGGGCTGGCTGCGGCGAAGGAGGGCGTTCGGAATCCGGGTTTTGGTCAAACGCAGAGATGACCATTCCGGTGGCTCACCTCATTCCTTTGTTCGGTTGCTGGGCGGCCGCAGCCTATTTCGATATCACCAGACGTAGGATCCCGAACCCCATCACGGCCGCGACCGCGGTCTTGGGTTTGGGTATGCAACTGTGGGACAACGGAGCCCTCGCCGCGCTGTCGGGCCTTGCCGCGGCGGCCCTGACTGTCGCCGTTCTGTATCGCGTGTGGTTGGGCAGAGGGATCGGCGGCGGCGACCTCAAGTTTGCGGCCGCGGTATCGATCTGGATCGGGCTGGGGGGGATGGTCGGTTACGCGCTGGCGACGGCGGTGGCCGGTGGTTTGGTTGCGGCCGTCTGCTATTTCCTGTCGAAGGCCCCTGCGAGGAAGGAGATACGGGATAACCTCGTGAACGCCGCCGTAACATTAACCTTGCCGTCGGTGCCGATCTCGACCGCCTCGGCCGGCGCCGTCAGCTCAGGGGACGCCGTCAGCTCAGGGGACGCCGTCAGCTCAGGACGTATGGCTGTGCCGTACGGAATCGCCGTAATAGTGGGCGGAGCCGTAGCGTTATGGGCCCCGTGGGGTTTATGATGATTCGGGGCGTCTTGGCATCAATCCACAGAATCGGGGGCGAACTTGGCCACAAATGATGGGATGGGTGGCGTCAGCCGCGTGCGTCGCGCCTCCGATAGCGGATCCCGGCGGTCGGGCGTGCGCGCCGCCATGTTCTGGGTGGTGGCGATCGTCGCTGGCCTCGGTGCCGCGCTGCTCATCACGCGTTATCTCGAACGCCGGACGGTGACGGTATCGACGCCCACCGCGCAGATCGTGGTGGCCGCGGTGGACTTGCCTCTGGCGACCAAGCTGCGCATCGAACACCTCAAATTGACGGACTGGCCGATCGGTGGGCTGCCGCCCGGGGCCCTGCGAGATCCGAAAGACGCGGTCGATCGGATCATCACGTCGCGCGTGCTTGAGGGTGAGCCGATCTCTTCCGGGAAGCTGGCGGCCAAGGACGCGGGCAATGGATTGGCGGCGCTGATCCCGGCCAACATGCGCGCCATCGCGGTGCGGGTCGACGACGTCGTGGGCGTGGCCGGGTTCATCCACCCGGACGATCGCGTGGACGTCATCGTGACCATTCGCCCCACGCGCCCGGCCGAGGCCGAACCGACCTCGAAGGTGATCTTGCAGAACGTGAAGGTGCTGGCGGTCGGCAAGGAGATGGACGTCAGCGATCGCAATCGCAACACGGCCAACCCGGTGACGGTGGCGACGCTGCTGGTGAACCCTGAAGAGTCGGAGAAGCTGGCGCTGTCGGCCAGCGAGGGCAAGCTTCTGCTGACGTTACGCAGCTGGACTGATACTCAGGCTGTCGCCACCGAGGGCGTTTACCCGTCGGGGTTGCTGGCGGATACCAACACCAAGCCGCGCGAGGTGGTTCAGGCGGTCGTGGCGCCGGTCGAGCGCGAACGAGAGCGACGGCCGAGCCATGGCCGCGACCGGTCCAGAGAAGAAAGGGCTCCGGTCACGGCGGCGGCGTCGGCCCGGAAGGACGTCGTCGAGATCTTGCGCGGCGATCGATTCGAGGAACGGAAGTTCGAGGCGAAGGACAAAAATTAAGGACCTATCGTGATTCAGTCTCCCGCCCGTATCACCGTGCGTGTTTTGCCCCTGCTGACGGGTGCGGTCTGCCTTGTCATGCCGTTTCACACGGCCGATGGCAATGAGCTGCGCGAGACCCCGCAGATCAAGATCGACCGTGAGGTCGGCGCCGCCAAGGACCTGGCACTGGAGGTCGGTCAAAACCGGCTGCTGGTGCTGTCCGAGGCCATTGGCCGGGTCTCGGTCGCCGATCCCAAGGTGGCCGACCTGAAGGTGATCACGCCGACGCAGCTGCTGATGACGGCGCGTGGGGTCGGGGCGACGGACCTGACCTTGTGGAACAAGCGCGACGAGCCGCTGGTGCTGGCGCTGCTGGTGACGCGGAACCTGGACGCGCTTCGCAAGCAGCTGCGTGACTTTTTCCCGGGCGAGAAAATCACGGTATCCGCGGCGGGGGATCTGGTCGTGCTGTCAGGCGAGGCGTCGGACGTTCGGGTGCCCGAGCGCGCGGCGGAGGTGGCGCAGCTGCACGCCGAGAAGATCGCCAACTTGATCCGCGTGGCCGGCAACCAGCAGGTGCAGCTGGAGGTGAAGTTCGCCGAGGTCTCGCGCAAAGGTCTTCGCCAGATGGGGCTGAACCTCTTCCACCGCGACGCGGGCGGCCGCTTTGTCGGCGGCGCGGCGCGCAGCGCTCCCGGAGCGTTCCTGGCCGTGCCGGGCACCGGCGGGGCCTCGATTCCCAACGTCTACCCACCCGCGGTGGGCAACGGCTTCTCGCTATTTTTCTCCGGACTGCCCAACTTTCCGTTCAGCGCGATGCTGACGTTGCTGGAATCGACGGGGCTGGCCAAGACGCTGGCGGAGCCGACGCTGGTGGCGATGTCAGGGCAGGAGGCGAAGTTCCTGGCCGGCGGTGAGTTTCCCATCCCGATGTCGACCGGCCTCGGCACGGTGTCGGTGACGTGGAAGAAGTTCGGCATCATCCTGAACTTCACCCCGACCGTGATCGGGGAGGGACAGTTGCACCTGAAGCTGGCGACCGAGGTCAGCGACATCGATGCGGCGCGCTCGGTCACCGTGGCTGGTTTCTCCATCCCGGGCCTGGTGTCGCGGCAGAGCGAAACCACCGTGCGCCTGTCCGATGGGCAGAGTTTTGCCATCGCCGGCTTGCTGTCGAACAAGATTCGGTCGCAGATCGACAAGATCCCGATCCTGGGGGACATCCCGGTGCTGGGGATGTTGTTCCGGTCGGTCGACTACCAGCGGGATGAATCCGAGCTGCTGGTGGTCATCACCGCGCGGTTGACCAAGCCCCTGGCTCCGCACGAGGTGCCTGCCCTGCCCACCGACGAGGATCTCAACGACCCCAACGACTTCCAGCTGTTTCTGCTGGGGTCGGACGGTAGCGGTAGCGGTGGCGGGCGCAAGGAGACTGACAAGGCGGCCAAACCGGCAGCGGGAACAGCGCAGAACAGCGCCCCACAACCACGTCAGGCGCGAGGACCCAGCGGCCAGCTGGGGTTCATCCGTTAGGGGGTATCCAAGGACCGATCATGCAGAAGCCGACTGTTTTACTCCTGGGCGCCAACGATGAGCTGGAGGCCGACTTACGCAAGGCGCTCAAGGACGTGGCGAACCTGGTCGCGTCGGACGTGCCGGCGGAGCTGATCTCGGAGGAGGTGAGGCGGATACGTCCCGGCGCCGCCATCGTGGCGGTCACGCCGCAGACGCCGCAGCGGTTCGGACACATCTACAACATCACGGCTTCTGGCGGCGTCGTGATCGTGGTCAGCCCGTCGAAGGATCCGGAGTTGATCCTGCGCGCCATGCGCGCCGGCGCGCGGGAGTTCGTGCTGGAGAGCGATCACGAGGAGCTGCGCCACGCGGTGCGCTCGCAGGCGACGAACCCCGATCAGGCCGAGGGCCTGGGTTCGATCATCGCGCTTTTTGGCGCCAAGGGTGGCGTCGGGTCGACGGCCATCGCCACCAACCTGGCGGGGGCGCTGCAGCGCAAGGGGATGCGCGTCTGCCTGGTGGATCTGGACCTTCACCTTGGCGATGTCCTGTCTTTCATGGACGTCGCCGGCAACTACTCCATCACCGACGTGCTGTCGAACATGAGCCGCCTGGATCGCGACCTGCTGGACAGTTCCATGACCAAACACGCGTCGGGCGTGACGGTGCTGGCCCAGAGTGGAAAAATGGAGGAGGCCGAGCAGGTCAAGGGCACCGACGTCGCCAACCTGCTGCAGTTTCTGCGCAAGAACTTCGACAAGATCATCATCGACGGTGTGCGCGACTTCCACGAGATCTCGCTGGCGGCGATGGACGCCAGCCAGTATCTGCTGATGGTCTTGACCCAGGATGTGCCGGCGGTGCGCAACGGCCTGCGCTGCCTCGAGCTGTTCAATCGCCTGGGGTACGACGGCGCCAAGATCAAACTGATCCTAAATCGCTATCAGAAGTCGTCGAAGATCACGCCCGAGGTGATCGCCGAAACGCTGAAAGCGCCGGTCGCCCACACCATCAGCAATGACTTCGTGTCTGTGATCGATTCCATCAATCGCGGGCTGCTGCTGTCCGACTCGGCGCCGCGCGCGAAGTTGACCCAGGACATCAACGATCTTGTCCAGCTGGTCGCCGGCGAACGCAAGGAGCGCGTGCGCCGCGCCAGCTTCCTGGGCGGCCTTTTCGGCAAGAAGGTCGCCGATGGGACTACGTGATCGGTTAAACAAGGGCCCGGTAGGCGGGCTTCCCATGGCGCCGCCCACGTCGGCCGAGATGGGGCCGATGGCGGGCCCGGCGGCACCCTCGTGGACCGGTATCACGGTCGAGGCGTATCACGATCTCAAGCACGAGCTTCACCAGAAGCTGATCGAAAAGCTGGACCTCAAGACCATCGAGAAGCTGCCGCGCGAGCAGCTGCGCGATGAGCTTCGCCTCATCCTGAGCGGCCTTCTGGCCGGGACAGAGTTGCCGCTCAACCGGAGCGAGCGCGAGCAGATGGTCGAGCAATTGCTGGACGAGGTCACGGGCCTGGGACCGCTCGAGCCCTTGCTTCGCGATCACACCATCTCGGACATTCTGGTCAACACGTTCAACGCGGTCTACATCGAACGGTTCGGAAAGCTGGAGCTGACCACCGCCCGCTTTCGCGACAACGATCACCTGACGCAGATCATCAACCGCATCGTCTCCCGGGTCGGCCGGCGCGTCGACGATTCGTCGCCGATGGCCGACGCGCGTCTGCCCGACGGCGCGCGCGTCAACGCCATCATCCCGCCGCTGGCGATCGATGGGCCCATCCTGTCCATCCGCCGCTTCGGCGGCGCCCCGCTGCGGATCAAGGAGATGCTGAAGATCGGCAGCATCACGCCCGAGATGGTCGGGTTCCTGGGCGCGTGCGTGAAGGCCAAGCTCAACGTCCTCATCAGCGGCGGCACCGGCACCGGCAAGACCACGATGCTCAACGCCCTGTCGTCGTTCATCCCCGACGGGGAACGCATCGTGACCATCGAGGACGCCGCCGAGCTGCAGCTGCAGCAGCGGCACGTGGTCCGGCTGGAGACGCGCCCGCCCAACATCGAAGGGCGGGGCGAGGTGGTCGCGCGCGATCTGGTGAAGAACGCCCTTCGTATGCGTCCCGACCGTATCGTCATCGGCGAGTGCCGCGGCGGCGAGGTGCTGGACATGCTGATGGCCATGAACACCGGTCACGAGGGATCAATGACCACGGTGCACGCCAGCACCCCGCGCGACGCCCTGTCCCGCATCGAGGGCATGGTCGGGATGGGGGGCATTCAGATGTCCGAAGGGCTGATTCGCCAGACCATCTCGCGCGCGCTGAACGTCATCATCCAGCTGACGCGTGGCACGGACGGCAAGCGGCGCATCACCAACGTTTCGGAGATCACGGGCATGGAGGGGACCGTCGTCACCCTGCAGGAGATCTTCAAGTTCGACCAACGCGGCGTCGACAAGGAGGGGAAGGTCATCGGCGATTACCGCGCCACCGGCGTGCGGCCGAAGGTCATGGATCGGATCGAGCGTTTTGGCATCAACCCGGCGGACGTGGTTCGGCCGTTCCTGACCGGTTAGGAGGCGGGGATGCGTTCAGTCCTCATCGTCGTCGTCAGCGTGGCCAGCATCTTCATGCTGGAGGCGCTGTATTACACGTTCCGCTACTTCGCGGACCGCAAGGAGGACCAGCTGCGGCGCCGCCTGCAGTCGCTGGGGACGTCGGCCCAGGCGGGGATCGCGCTTCTGCGCCAGGGCAAGCTGTCGCAGATACCGCTGCTCGATTCGATCCTGCGCGGCGTCCCCATCACCGAACGGCTGGAGCTGCTGCTGGAACAGGCCGAGATGGGGATGACCGTCGCGCGCCTGTTGACGTACGCGGCGGTGGCGGCCGTCGGGGCCTTCAGCCTGGGGTTGGCAAGCGGCGTCGGTCCCCTGCTGTCATTGGTGCTGGTCCCGATCGGGGCGGTGATCCCGTTCATGGTCGTGTTGTTTGCGCGCGAGCGCCGCAGCCGCAAGCTGAGCGAGCAGCTGCCCGACGCGCTGGACATGATGGCGCGCTCGCTGCGCGCCGGCCACGCCCTGGCCAGCTCGTTCAAAATGGTCGCCAACGAGATGCCGCAGCCGATCAACGTCGAGTTCGCGCGCGCCTTCGAGGAGCAGAACCTGGGCATGCCGTTTGATCGGGCGGTGGCGCAGATGACCAAGAGGGCGCCGGGAAATCGCGACCTGAAGATCTTTGCGGTCTCGGTCATCGTACAGAAGGAGACCGGCGGCAACCTGGTCGAGATCATCGAGAAGATCGCCGACACCATCCGCGCGCGCTACCGTTTTTACGGCAGGCTGCAGACGCTGACTGCCGAAGGGCGCATGTCCAGCTACATCCTGGGTGCGCTGCCGATCATGACCGGCCTCTTCATCGGTTTCACCAACTTGCCGTACGTGTCGCTGCTGTTCAGCGAGAAGCTGGGAAACATGATCCTGATCTACGCGTTTTTCAGCTGGCTGGTCGGCTTCTTGTGGATGAACCGGATGGCCAAGGTGACGCTCTGATGGACGCCTCATCGCTGTTTCAGGGGGCCAACCTGGAACTGATCCTTGGCGCGCTGGCCGGGATGGTTTTCGTCGTCGCGGTAGCCGCCGGGTTGCGGTCGATGTTCGCTGGCCGCAGCGAGGTGGTTGAACGGCTGGAACGCGTGGGGCGCAAGGATCTCGAGATCTTCGGCCAGGGCGCCTCAGCGGTCGCCGAGCCACGCGAGCACAAGTCAGATTTCCTGGCCAAGCTCCTTAGTCCGCTGGCCAAGCTGGCGCGTCCCACCGGCAGCGAGGAGCTGTCGCGGGCGCGGCTGGATCTGATCCGCGCCGGTTACAAGGGCGAGTTCGCGCTCGAGATATTCCTTGGCCTCAAGCTGGTTCTGGCGGCGATCATCCCGATGATCTTCTTCCAGTTGAACTCGTACCGGAAGGTGCCGCTGGCTTTTCCGGTCGACGTGGTCATCGCGGTCTGGTTGTGCGGCCTGTCGTTCTGGATCCCGAACCTCATCATGCGCGGCAAGGTCAAGGAACGGCAGCGCGAGCTGGAGCGGGCGCTGCCCGACGCGATGGACCTCCTGGTGACGTGCGTGGAGGCGGGCCTGGGGTTGGACTCGGCGATCGCACGCGTGTCGGAGGAGATGCAGCTGTCGTCACCGTTACTGGCGGAGCAGCTGACGCAGACCTTCCTGGAGATTCAGGCGGGCATCCAGCGGGCCGACGCGTTTCGGCGTCTGGCCGAGCGGACGGGCGTGGAGGATCTGCGGTCGCTGTCTGCGATGTTGATCCAGACCGACATGTTTGGGACCAGCGTGGCGCGGGCCTTGCGCGTGCACTCCGACAGCATGCGGGTTAAGAGAATGCAGCGGGCCGAGGAGAAGGCGGCGATGGTCTCTGTGAAGATGACCATCCCATTGGTGCTTTGCATCCTGCCGTCGCTGATCGCGGTCGTGATGGGCCCGGCTATCGTCATGATCATGCAAGCCTTCGGCAAATCCGGCCAATGAAAGCGAGCCAATGAACGAATCGACAAGGAAGATGGTCGCCGTGCTCGCCGGGTGCGCCGGGGTCGCCAGCGTCGCTGCAATCTTGGGGTGCGCCAGTCAGGAAGGCCGGCTCAAGACCGACACCTTCGTGGCCCGTAAACGACTGACCGGCGAGCTGATTGCCCGGCAAGAATGGGAGACAGCATTCGCGTACGCCGACGAGCTGCACCTCGAGCAACCGCGCGACGCGGAGGTGCTGGTGCTGCGAGGGAAAATCTACCGCGAGAAAGGCCTATCTGCCGAGGCCGAGGGCGATCTGCTGAGCGCGATCCAGCTGGACGAAAATCTCGCCGAGGCGCACGCCGCGCTGGCCATCGTCTATGACGTCATGACCAGGACCCAGGACGCCGAGAGGCATCACAAACAGGCCGTGCGGTTGGACCCGCGCAACGCCACGTACCTGAACAACCTGGGATTCTCGCTGTACCTGCGCGGGAAGAACCACGAAGCGATCAAGGTCTACTCCGAGGCGGCACGGCTGATGCCGACCAACCGCCGCCTGCGGACGAATCTGGGTTTCGCCTTCGCTGCGACGGGGGACTTTCGTCGGGCCGCGCACGAGTTCGAGATGGGCGGTGCTCCCGCCGAGGCCAAGAACAATCTCGGCTTTGCCTACGAACGCAAAGGCGACCTCAAGAACGCATACGAGCTCTATGCCGAGGCGGCGCGGCTGGACCCGGCGTCAGTCAAGGCTCGCTCCAACCTGGTCAATGCGGCGCAGGTCCTGGGCCGAGAGCTGCCGCAGGATCTGGCGCCGGTTCCCGTGGTGGTCCCGGCGCCCGCGCCGCCGGATTCCAAAAGCACGCCCAGGTCCCCTGCCAAGGAGGAAATGAAGCCATGACGCTGTCCCCGCGTACCGACTTGACCAGGATTGCCGTTGTCGCACTGGCGATGTTGCTGATGGCGGGGGCCGCCGCCTGCGATCGAACGAACCTGGGAGCCAACCACGGCCGCGCCTATCGCCAGCTGTTTGCACGGCAGGCGGTCGATCCGCTGGCCGGAGAGAAGCCACGTAGCGCGCGCGTATTTCAGGGGCTCGATTCGCAGGAGGCGTCGATCGTCGCCAGGACGTACCGAAAGGGACTGGCCCCGAAGGAGGCCGCCGAGGGGCAGCAAGCGCCCATGTTGATGATGGCGCCGCGCGCCGGCGTGCGTGACACCGGCAACATGCCGCCGCCGTCGGTCCCTGACCGCTAGGCTAGGCCGGGCGCGCTTTTCGTGGCAGGGCCTGCCTTGCGCGCGGCACGGGCGGCGCTTGCGAAGATCATCAGCGCGCCGGCAGCGTGAAGCGAGAGCCACAGCGTTCCGCCCGGTGACACGGGCAGGTCTCCCGCGGCGCGGTAGAGGGTTTCCTTCGGGATCGAGATCAGGGCCAGCGCGACGCCCAGGCCGGCGAGCAAACCAACACGGCCTGCTTGCGCCGCCGATTTCGCCAGCAGCGTCAGCGGCACGACCAGCAGGATCAGGGAGTGTGTCCACGCCAGCGGGTTGAGCAGCACCGCCAGCGACGCCCAGAGCGCAAACAGGGACTCGTCGGCGCCATCGTCGCGGCGTGCCCGGGTGGTTGTAATGCCCGCGATCGCCAGCAGAATGACGGCGGCGCCGGCGGAGAGCGCGTGACCGAGCGCGGGTGCCGAGAACAGGGGACGCGCAAAGGGATGGCCCACGAAGAGCCGGGCGAAGAGGCCATGCAGCGACGCGGTATTGGCAAGCCAGCTCTCCAGCGCGCGGACATTCGGTGCGCTGCCCGCGACAAAGAGCGACCATCCTGTCAAGCCGACGGCCGGCAACGTCGCCACGCCCGCGCACGCCGCGGTAATCAGCAGGGCCCTGGCGGCAGGGCGGTGGCGCATCGCCAGCAGCGGCAACATCAGCGCCGGCACGACCTTGAGGCTGGCCGCGAGACCAAACCAGACTCCGGCGCGGTGCGGTCGCTGCCGAGGCGCGGAGAGGTCGCGCCAACCGGCGGCCATCAGCGCGGCCAGCAGAATCGACCATTGCCCTTTCTCCAGGTTGTGAAGAACCGGCGGCCACACCAGCAGCAGCACAAATAGCCCCGCGGTTCTCGCAACCGATGTGACGCCGATGATCTGCGCCACCGACCAGGCCAGCCACGCCGCGCACAGAACCGAGATGCCCAGCCAGATCAGGCTGGCCGCGGGCAGGCCGAACGGCACCAGCGGCGTCACCAGCAGCGCAGCAGGCGGCGGCTGGGGAAGGTACGGGCCGGCATGAACCGGCATGATCGGCGCCCCCAGCTGCGCGGCTTCGCGGTTGCGGCGTTCGGCATCAACGGCGTAACGCCTGTCGCCGCGGGCCAACGCCCGGGCGGCGATGAAGGTGCGAACAAAGTCGGCGGGCGTCAGCGCCCCGGCGACGGTGGCGCGGAGTGGCTCGAGGCCCGACGACGTCCATGCCGCGGCGGTCAATGCCAGACCAAGAAGACAGGCGCGACCGACGGTCACGGTGACGGTCTTCCTGTTTGTGGCGCCTCTGCCGGCCGCAGCCGATAGGCGCGGCCGGTCCCGTCACTGCTGTCGGCCAGGGGCTCGAACAGGGCAGGGTGCGCCGCCATCCACGACGCCTCGATGGGGTTGGCGCCCAGATTGACCACACGATCCACCCGCGCAGCCCGCAGGCGACCCGCCCAGCTATCGAAGTCAGCCGCTTCGGTCATGCGGGCGCCATCCCGGTAGTCGACGATCTGGCGGTCGCGTGTCGGCGGAACGTAGATGACGTGGTTCTGCAGCCGCGTCCCCAGCAGCGGATACCGGGCCCAGTTGTGGCCGATCCCGTTCCACCCCGCGACGGCCGCGATGACGTGTGGCACGCCATCATCGACGGCCCGCCACAGCGGCCAGTAGGGCAGACGAGACGGGTGCACGTCGAACACAGCGCCGGCGGCGGCGCTGGCGTAAACCCGATATCGCTGGTCGGCGCGCAGCGCGGCCCAGCTTGGCAAGAGCGCCAGCGCGATCAGGGCGCCGGTCGCCGTGCCCGCGGTGCGATGGCGCAGGCGGCTGCCGATGGTCGAACCAAGCGTCAAGGCCGCCGCCGCCGCCAGCAGCAAGACCAGCAGCGCGCCCAGTCCCCAGAGATCGACCACACCCCATCCGTGCGGCACGGCGAACAGCGCCGCAGTGACCAGGAACGTCATCAGCGCCGCCTCCGCCAGGCGTCCGCCCGCGGCCGCCGCGGTCAGGATCATCGCCGCGGCGAAAGGCGTCAGAAAACGCGAGATGCTGTAGACCCAGAAGCTGCGCAGGCCCAGATACCCCGGTGAAAACAGGATTGCCGGCATCCACGCCGTGCCGAGCAGGAACAGCGTGGCCAGCGCTGTGTCGCGCCGGCGCAGCAGACGCCCGGCTGCTGCCAGGCCCAGCACCAGCACGGCGGGAAACATCAGGCCCAGGCCGCGCGGGCCCAGCCAAACTTCAAGGACGAAGGCAAGCGGGTCGAAGGTACGCCCGGCGTCGGGCAGTATCGCGCCGGAAAACAGACCCGCCAGCAGCGGGTTTTTCCCCATCAGCGGATAAAGCGGTGACCGGCCGGTTAGCGCCAGGTGGAGGTAATCGGGCACGGCGACGGCGCCGGCGGCAAACAACGCCAGCGCCATGGTCCACAAACGTTGCGTTCCCGGCTGCCCGTCGCGAACTACCATGACGGCCAGCAACGCGAAGCCGACCAGCAGGAACGGCAGCCCGCTGTGTTTGACCGACGCCGCCAGGCCCAGCGCCGCGGCGGCCAGCAGCACGTCGCCCCGCTGGTGCGACGTCGCCGCGCGCTGCACGAACAGCGCCGCCATGATGAAGGCGACCAGCAGCGTGGTGTCCGAATAGCTGGCCGTGACATAGCTCGTGACCGCGGGCACGAAGGCGATCGCGGCGGCGGCGACCGAGGCCCTCTTGCGAGAGCCGCCCAGCGCCCGCGCGGCTGCGAAGGCGCCCAGCAGGCACGTCGCCCACAGCAGAACGCCGGCCAGGGCGATCGCGCCGTCGCCATGAAACGGCAGCAGGGCCCACGCCCACAGGATCTCGGCGCCGACTGGATACGCGTCCAGAAACGACCACCAGTCCGGTCCCGCCTCTCGCCAGAACCGCCCCGTGGCCACCCACTGGCCCGGCTTGAACAGGTGATAGAGCAGGCTGTCGTAGCCCAGCGGTGGCGCGACCAGCCCGCGCAGGACCCGCGCGGCCACCAGCGCGCCCCCGACGATCAGGATCGGCCGCACCGTTGCGAGGTCGGGGTCGCGCCAGGTCGCGCGGGCCGCGCGAGCCTCTTCGCCCAGACGCACCCAGGCCGCGCGCCCGTCCAGCGCCAGCGTCGCCGCCGCGGCCGCCACGCACCACACGCTCACGGCGATCGGCAAACGGAACAGCCCGGGCGTGGCCAGCAACCGAAAGCTGATCTGGAGAAGCCAGAGCGCCGCCACGGCCGCCCCCGCCCAGCGGGCCGACGTCGGGCCGCGAGGTAGGAGCTTGTGTGCCGCCAGATAGCCGCACCAGGCACTCGCCGCCAGCAATAGCAGCGCGCAGCCGGTTCGAGCGGTCAGCTCCACCACCGATCACATCTTGCTATAATTTGGCGATTCGCGCCGCGTTGCTACAGCCATCGCAGCAACAGCCCGGCGGCACCTCGCCGAAGGCGATCGCCTTCCCCTACATTCTCGGCCCCGCCGCGGACCTGTTTTTCCTGGGACCGGGCGCGACGCTGTTGGTGTCGGCGCTGTTCGTCACGCTGATGGTGGCCGGTCGAGACGCCGCCGCGGGTCTGCTGGCCACGGCTCTCACAATCGCGTTTTCCGGTCCCCACTACGCGGCGACGTACCGCCGGGCCTACGCGTCGCGCGAGATCATCCGCAGCCACCCTGTCGTCACGGTGCTGGCGCCCGTGCTGCTGGCGATCGCGGTAGCGCTGGCGCTGCGCTTTCCCGCGACGGTGGCGCCCCTGTTTGTCGTGCTGTACGTGATCTGGTCCGGCTATCACTACTCCGGGCAGTCACTGGGCCTGGCGCTGCTCTATCCCTTGCGCCAGGGCCACCGACTCGATGTCGGTGAAAAACGGCTGCTGGCATTTCCGCTCTATGTCTCGTGGCTGGTGTCGCTGGTCGGGCTCTTGCGGGTCGACGGTGCCGTGAGGAACTCGGCCTATCGGGTGGTGCGCGACACCGCCCTCGGCGTCCGGCTGCAGCTGCCGCCAGCGTCGGTGCCCTGGGTGCTGGGCGCCGGTATCGCCCTCCTCATCGCCAGCTTCTCGGCCGTCGCGCTGCTGGCTGTCCGACGGCGCCGCCGCGCGGTGCCGCTGCCGTGGCCCGTCTACGGCATCGTCCTCACCCAGGCCATCTGGTTCGGATGGGGGTTATTTTATCCGTTGCTCAACATCGTGCTGGTCCCGATCTTTCATGGGTTGCAATACCTGGCACTGACCAGCTGGCACCAGTGTAAGGGGCGCGGTCCCGCCGGCCCGCGCGCCTTCGCTCTTTACGCGGGCACGGTGCTGCTGCTGGGGCTGGTCATCAATCCAGGGTTGTTCCTCCTCATCGACGATCTTCCTGGCGAGCCGCTGCTGGTCGGCGCCCTGTTGATCAGCTTGCTGAACGTGCACCACTTCCTGATGGACGGCCGCATCTGGCGGCTCCGCGAACGCAGGGTCGTCGAATCGTTCGTCGAGACGGCGGCTGCCAGGTGACGGGCGGCGGGATCGCCTTTCGAAAGATGGCGGTCGCCCTCCTGTTCATCGCCCTCGCGGCCGCCGCCTGTTTGATGCCGATGCAGGCGGACAGCTACTGGCATTTGCGAGTCGGCGAGGACATCTGGCGCACCGGCGTCCACCGGGCCGTCGACACGTATTCGTACACAGCCGCCGGACGGCCGTGGGACAACCATGAATGGCTGTGGCAGGCCGCTGCATACGCGCTCTACCATGCCGGTGGGCCGTCGCTGCTGGTGCTGGCCAGCGCGGCGATGGCGGTGGGCGCCTGCGCGATCATCTACCGTCTCATGGTCGGCAATGCCATCACGCGGTTCGCGCTGATGGTGGCCGGCGTGCCCCTGGTCGCCGGGGTGTGGGCGGTGCGCCCGCAGGTCGCGACGCTGCTGCTGCTGGCGGCGTTGCTGGGGTTGCTGGTGCGCGAGCGATACTGGTTCATCCCGCCATTGTTTGCCCTATGGGCGAACGTACATGGCGGGGTGGCCCTCGGCGGACTGGTGCTGGCGACCGCCACCTTGGTCGCCGCCGTCGGTCCGCGCCGCCGCTTGCCAACCTTGCTGGCGGTGACGGCGTTGTCGGCGCTGGCCACCGCGGCGACGCCGCTGGGCGTGGACATGTGGCACATGGTTGGCACGATGGTGACGACCGCGCGCGCCACCAACGTCATCGAATGGCAGCCGGCCTACCCGACGACGATCGCCGAGGCGGCCTTCTGGATGCTGGCGCTCGCGTTGCTGGGATTGGCCGCGCGCCGCTGGCGCTCGCTCACCAGCTGGCCCGATCGCGTCCTGGTTGCTTCCAGCCT
>DASRQT010000609.1:0-24847 GCA_035696485.1 Polyangia bacterium
CGGGAAGGTGTCGCCGATGGGCCGACCCTGCAGGGTGGCGCGCAGCCGGCCCGCGACGACGAAGAGCGCGTGCTCGCCCGAATCGCCCTCGCGGAAAACCACCGCCCCGGCCGGCAGCTCGACGGCGGGAGCCTGCGCAAACAGCGCGTCGACCGCCTCGGCAGAGGCCTCGATGCCGTGCTTTTGCGCGAGCTCCTGCAGATACCTGGCGGCGGCGTTACCGGCGTTACTGGCGTTCGCGTCCATGGGCTCTCCGGGTCCGTTTGAAGCGAGCTACTCTAGCACGTACGAGGTCGGGCTCACTTCACGGCCGCTTCTCCACGACGCGCTTGTAGGTCATCGACATGCACGTATCCATCACCACCTCGAGGCCGGCCTCGCGGGCGCGCGCGGCAGCCGCGTCGTCGACGATCCCTTCCTGCATCCATACCACCGGGACGTGCTTCCGGATCGCGGCCTCGACCACCTCGGCGATGCCGTCGCGCCGAAACAGCAGGACCACGTCGGGTGTCTCGGGCACCGCTTCCAGATCCGGGTAGGCCTTCTCGCCGAACAGCTGCTCCGCGTTCGGGTTTACCGGGATCACCCGATAGCCACGGGCCTGTAACTCCAGCGGGATCCGGTGCCCGGGCACGTCGGGCTTGGTCGACGCGCCGACCACCGCGATGATGCGGGTGCTCTCCAGTATGCGACGCAAAATCGCATCCGGCGGACGTGCCGGGTTGCCGAGCGGCGCGGCGGCGGCGGCCTGGCTGACCGGCAGGAGCACGGTGAACGCCGTGCGGCCGGGGCGTGAGGTCACGCTGATCTCGCCGCGATGGCGGTTGACCACGATGTTGTAGCTGATGTCGAGGCCAAGCCCGGTCCCCTGCCCCGGCGGCTTGGTCGTGAAGAACGGATCGAACACCTTGTCGCGAATGGCCTCGGGAATGCCCGGCCCGCTGTCGACGATCTGCACCTCGACGGCGCGGCCACCATCGGCCGCGGTGGTCTTGATCGTGAGCTCGCCCTGGCCGGACATGGCGTCGACGGCGTTGTCGATGATGTTGGTCCAGACCTGATTCAGCTCGCTGCCGTAGGCGGTGAT
This sequence comes from Polyangia bacterium, assembly GCA_035696485.1. Classification (GTDB taxonomy): domain Bacteria; phylum Myxococcota_A; class Polyangia; order Fen-1088; family Fen-1088; genus DASRQT01. The sequence goes on from DASRQT010000609.1 coordinate 1,088, forward strand.
GCGCGGCAGATCCGTCGCGTATTCGCGTTTGACGTGCACGCCCTTCTTCAGCTTGGCGCGCAGGATGACCAGGGTGCTGTCGAGCCCCTCGTGCACATCCACCTCCTGCACGGGCGCCTGGTCGAGGTAGGTGTAACGCTTGAGCGCCTTCACAAGCTCGGAGATGCGCGCGGCCCCCTCCTGCACCTCGTCGAGCAGCGCCAGGAATCCGAGCTGGCGGGCAAGGTATCGGGCCGCCGCCACGACCCGCGTGTTGGCGACGGCGGTCGCGACGGTATCGAGGTCGGCGCGCGTGATCCCGCTGCCCACCAGGAGCGGCGCGATCTCCCAGGCGTCGCCGCCGCCGCCCTGCTCGCCCAGCCAGTCTTCGAGATCGGACTCGCGATCGCTGCGCTCGACGGGATGGAGGTCGCTGGCCGTGCGCGGCCGCGCCCGCACCTCGGCCACACGCGCCGCGACGAACGCGCGCTCAGCCTCGATGACACCCAGGCGATCGAGATCGGCCTCCGCCGCCAGACGCGCGGCGTCGCCCTCGGCCAGCAGTTGCGCGCCCCGGCTCACCGCCGCGGCCGGGTTGTTGAGCTCGTGGGCCAGGCCCGCGGCCATGGTGCCAAGCTGGGCCATCTTCTCGTTTTGGCGCAGCCGTGATTCGGTGCCACGCAGGCGGCCGACCACCGTGTGCAGAAGGGCGCGGGCGGCCGACGGGCTGCGCTCGAGCAGCATCTCGAGCTGCGCCTGCGAGATGCCGATCAGCATCGACTCGCTGCGCGCTCGCACGGTGGCCATGCGCGGCGATTCCTCCAGCAGCGACATCTCGCCGATCACGTCGCCCGGGTGGCGAATCGCCAGCAGCACCTCGCGCCGGTCGGAGGCCTTGACCACCTCCAGCTCGCCGCTGCGGATGATATAGGCCGCGATCCCGATCTCGCCCTCGCGAAACAGTGTCTCACCGGCGCCCAGGCGCACCTCCTCGGCCACCTCACAGACGCGCGCCAGATCGCCCTCGGGCAAATCGGCGAACAGCGACACCTTACGGAGGAAATCGAACACCGCCATGGCCGCCTCACACGCTCTTGAGATATTGATGCACGAGCGCGACGGCGTTGGCCCCCTCGCCCACTGCGCTGGCCACCCGCTTCATCGAACCGGCGCGCACGTCGCCCACGGCGAAGATGCCCGGCACGCTGGTCTCTAGCGGATAGGGATCGCGCTTCAACGTCCAGCCCTTGGGACGGGGCCCCTCGGCCAGCAGATCGCGCCCGGTCAGAACAAAGCCCTTGTCGTCGCGCGCCAACAACTCGGCGCCAAGGTCGCTGTGCGGGACGGCGCCGATGAAGACGAACAGCGCGCGACCTTCGAAACGCCTCCGCTCGCCGGTCCCGCGCAGCTCCACCGTGATGGCCTCCAGGCGATCGGTGCCGTGCGCTTCCGCGAGCTCCATCTGCAGCAACACCTCGACGTTGGCCGTCGCGCGTATTTGCTGGACCAGATAGTACGACATGCTCTCCTCCAGGGATTCGCCGCGCACCAGCAAGGTCACCTTGCGGGCGTAGCGCGCAAAAAACAGGGCGCCCTGCCCGGCCGAGTTGGCCGCCCCGACCACGAAGATGTCCTGGCCCCGGTAGGCGGCCGCCTCCGCCAGCGAGGCGCCGTAGTAGACGCCGCGTCCGATCAGGGCGGCGGCGCTCTCCTGCGGGAGCATCCGGGTCGTCATGCCGCTGGCCAGCACCACGGCGTGACAGCGCAATGTGGTCCCCTCGCCCAGCGTGACCGCGCGATAGGGATCTTCGCGTTCCACCTTCACCGCCTCGCCGCTGACGATCTCGACGCCGAAGCGCCGCGCCTGGGTGGTCGCGCGTCGGGCCAGATCCGCGCCCGAGAGGCCCTTGGGAAAGCCGAGGTAGTTCTCGATGAACGAGCTCGAGCCGGCCTGACCGCCGGGCGCCTTCTTCTCGATCATGATGGTCTTCAAGCCCTCGGAGCCGGCGTACACCGCCGCCGCCAGCCCGGCCGGCCCGGCGCCCACGATGACCAGATCGTAGAAGGGATTGGCGGCGTGGGTCTTGAGCCCGACCCGCTCCGCGAGCAAAGCCAGATCCGGCGCTTCCAGGCGTTGGCCGTCGGGAAACAGCACCACCGGCAACTTGATCTCCGCGCCGACCAGCGCGCGCATGGCCGCATCCTGATCAAGGTCGACCCACTGGTAGGGAACGTGGTTCCGCGACAGGAACTCCTTGACCAGGTAGCTCTGCGGCGAGTAGGTCGTGCCCAGCACGCGCGTGCCATCGTAAGGCAGGCTAACGGTAGCCGCGAAGTCCGCCAGCAAGTCATCGAGCACCGGGTAGAGGTGCTGTTCAGGCGGGTCCCACGGCTTCATGAGGTAATAGTCGAGGCCGATGGTGTTGATGCTCTGGATCGCGGCCTCGGTGTCGGCGTAGGCGGTCAGCAGCGCCTTCTTCGCCTCTGGATAGAGCTTGAGCGCCTCGGCCAGGAACTCGGTGCCGGTCATGCCGGGCATGCGCTGGTCGGCCAGCAGCAGGGCCACCGCGGTGCCGCGCGCCTTGAGCTGGCGCAGCGCCTCCAGCGCCTCCGCGCCCGAGCCGGCCTTCATCAGGCGGTACTCGGCGCCGTAGCGCCGGCGCAGGTCACGCTCAACCGCGTGCAGAACTTGCGGCTCGTCGTCGATCGTGAAAAGGACAGGCTTGGCCAAAGCCGAGCCGGGATTGTGCCATACAATCGCCCCGCGATGACCTCTGAGAACGGGATACCGACGCGCGCTGCCGTCATGCGCACGTACTACGTCATCTCGGGTCTTTACACGCTGTCGGCGTCGCTGATCTGGGGCGTCAACACGCTGTTCCTGCTGGCCGCCGGCCTGGACATCTTTGGCGTCTTCGTCGCCAACGCCGTGTTCACCGGCGCCATGGCGCTGTTCGAGATCCCGACCGGCGTGGTCGCCGACACCTGGGGACGCCGCGCCTCCTTCCTGCTGAGCGCCGCCGTGCTGATCGTTGGAACGCTGGCCTATGTGGCCGGCGCCGCGTTCTCGGCCGGGTTGCTTTATTTCTGTCTGGCGTCCGTGGTCCTGGGCCTGGGCTTCACCTTCTATTCGGGCGCCGTCGAGGCCTGGCTGGTGGACGCACTGGTCGCGACCGGACACACGGGCCAGGTCGACTCGGTGTTCGCGCGCGGCGCATTGGTGTCGAGCGCCGCCATGTTGATCGGGACGGTGGGGGGTGGCGCGCTGGCGACCTGGGATCTCAAGCTGCCGTTCGTGCTGCGCGCGGCCCTGCTGGGCGTGGTGCTGCTGGTCGCGCTTCGCGGCATGCGCGACATCGGTTTTACGCCGCGGCCGCGGATGCTCGGCCAGGCGCTGGCCGAAGTCAAACGCGTCGCCGCCGAAAGCATCGCCCACGGCTGGCGTGAGCCGGGCGCGCGGCTGATCATGATCTTGACCTTCATCCGCAGCGTGGTCGCTGCCTGGGGGTTTTACGCCTGGCAGCCGTACTTCCTGGCGCTGCTCGGGAGCGAGGCGCCCTGGGTGACGGGGGTCATCGCGGCGCTGGTGTCGCTGGCGATGATGGTGGGCAACGCCATCGTGGATCGCGCGACGCGCTTCTGCACCCGGCGCTCGACCCTGCTCGGCTGGTCGGTCGGCCTGCAGGCGGCGCTGTTCCTGGGCGTGGGGCTGTCACACAACTTCTGGATCGCGGTCGGCTGCTACCTGCTGGCGATGATCGGCAGCGGCGTGATCGAGCCGGTGAAGCAGGCCTACCTGCACCAGGTGATCCCTTCGCAGCACCGGGCGACCATCATCTCGTTCAGCTCGCTCTGCGGCAGCGGCGGCAGCATGATCGGCCAGAGCGGCCTCGGGTATCTGTCACGCGCGGTCTCCATCGCCGCCGGCTACGTGGTCGGCGGCGCGGTGCTGACGCTGGCGCTGCCGGTGGCGCTGGCGATCCGCCGCCTCGACCAGCCCGCCGACCGCATTGTGGGGACCGACACCGCGGGCAAAAGCGGCGGCTGCCCCGCGCAGGGCCTGCCCGACGGTTGACTTCGGGATGTTCACACCCTTGCCCCGTCGTGGGTGTCGTGCTAAGCGAACGCGTTCGGTCGAGTACCGGTCAGTGGGGTCTAGGCAGCTCGATCACAATCGTTTAGCGTGTCCCATCGTCTAGCATGTCCACCGCGCTCATCTTCGACGTCGACAACACGCTGACGCCCCCGAGGCGGCAAATTCAGGCGGACATGGCCGATGCAATCAATCGACTTTCGGTGCCCTTCGCTCTCGCCGCCGGCAGCAATCTGGCGCTGGTGCGCGAACAGTTCCTTGAACCGATGCACCGTTTTGGTTTCCGCGGCGAGTTTGACGCTTTCGTATGCAATGGCGCGACCCGCTATCGATGCACCTACGCTGACGACTTTCGGGTTCAGATCGTTCGTGAGTTCAGTTTTCGGGATCACCTCGGGGCAGATCGCTACCAGCGATTGCTGGACGTTCTCAGGAGTACCCTCGAACACCCGCGGTTTCGCTTGCCGCAGTCATTGCCGCTCATGGGCGAGCAGATAACCGATCGGGGCTCGATGCTGAACTTTGCCCCCGTCGGCCGTCCGGGCGAACGTGCAGTGGACGAGGCCGGCTTTCGCAACCGAGATGCCTTCGTCGCCTTCGATGCGAAGGCCGGTTACCGATCGGAGATGCTCCTGCACCTTCGCAAGGAACTCCAGCCGATCATGCAGGAGACGGGGCTGGCCATCGCGCTGGGCGGCCAGACCTCTTTTGACATCGTCGTCAAGGGCAACGACAAAACCTACCCCGTGCGCACACTCCTGCAGGAGGGTCACTCGAACGTGATCTATTTTGGCGATGCACTCTTCGAGGGTGGCAATGACGAAGCCGTCTTGCATCTGATCGCGGAATGGGGCGCCGGCAAGTGCCCAGTCAGCGCGGTCGCTGTTGCCCACTGCGCTGAGACCAAGAGTCGACTGCAGGAACTCGGCTTCCTGTCCAACTCGAGCCCATGAACTTCGACGAGCTTCGGGACACCGCCCTTCGTGCAGCGCAGGCGGCCAGCGAAGCCGTCTTTCAGAACTGGCGCTCTGCTCACTTCGGTGCGGGGCCAGCCTTGTACGCCGAGAAGACAGACCTCTCTCCGGTGACCGGAATCGATCTTCTCTCTCATCAAGTCATCGCCAGGACTATCCTCGACGCATACCCCAGTCACCAGATCCTCAGCGAGGAGGGCCCGGAGGTCGAGCATCCGGAGCAGGCGCCTTTTCTCTGGGTCATCGATCCTGTCGATGGCACAAAGAACTTCATTCGCGGCCTTCCTTTCTTCTCGATCCAGATTGCCCTGTTCTGTGGCAACGAGTTGACGGTGGGGGTGTCCAGTGCGCCCGCCCTCGGGGAAACGGCGTACGCGGTTCGCGACGCCGGAGCGTTCCTCAATGGCCGGCGTTTGCGAGTTAGCGAAACCCAATCCCTCGATCGGGCGTACGTCAACCACGGAAGTGTGAGAAACTTTGAACTGACTGGCCGTTCTGATCAGCTCTCAGCGCTTTGTCGATCAACATGGACCGCGAGAGGGTTTGGGGACTCATGGAGCTATCATTGGTTGGCCAATGGAGCCCTGGATGTGATCGTGGAAGCGCGAACGCGTATCTGGGACATCGCGGCCGTCGCGCTTATCGTCCAAGAGGCAGGCGGGTGGGTGAGCACGCTCGACGGACAACGCATAGGAGTCAATTCCACTTCAATCTTGGCCACGAACGAACGTCTTCACGCCCCAATCCTCAAGCTTTTTGCATCACCTGGCCCATGACGTCGGGGCCAGTGATTCCTGACTACTGCTCGCGCTGTGGCAACCACCGCCTGCGGTCCATCCCCCGTGACTCGGCGGTTCACTGCAAGCATTGCGGGCACGTCAGCTATCTGAACTCCAAGCCATCGGTCTGTGCGGTGATCGTACGCCGACGACGCAGCGAAGTGCTCCTCGTGAGAGACGGCCGCCCCTCCGCTGGATGGGACCTCCCTGGCGGCTTCCTGCTTTACGGGGAGTCTCCGGAGACTGGCCTGTGTCGCGAGCTTAAGGAAGAGATCGATGCGGATATACGCTCAAGCCAGCTCATGGCTGCCATTGTGGACGACTACGCCGGTCAGAAGGGCCACTCCCTGAACCTGTTCTTTGGCGTCCAGTTGAAAGGCAACCCATCCCCCAGCGGTGAGATCGAGGACTGTCGGTGGTTCAAAATGCAGTCTCTCCCTAAACTGCGATACCGCAGCGTTCGCCAGGTCTTGCGCCGGATCGAGAACCGGCGGCTCGCGCCGCTTGCACGGCTGCGCAAGCCGGCCGCAGGAAACCCCATCTAAGTGGACAGATCGGAGGACTCGGAACTCGAGATCGCCGCCCGAGAGTTCTTCGGGTTTGGCGATCGCCCCGACACGATTCATTTGGTCCTCCCTGGCTTCCCCAATCAAAGACGGCCAACGCTGCGTGCAAGCAACTACCCTCCGTACCAACACGCGCTGACTCCGGACGACGTACTTTCGGCGATGACCATCCATTCGCTCCTCGCGGCAAACTACGGGCCCAATAAGATCCATCTCCACTACCACGACGAGCAGCCGGTTGCCGGGTACGCGAACCGGGTGTTGATTGGCGGACCACCAACCAACTCGTACGTCTCCGCGGCCCTGGACGGACTCGGGCTTACCTTTACTTCCAATGACCACGAGCGTGCGATCGTTGGAGGGAGGCGGGAGTATCGAGTCGAATTGGACTCGCGCCGCAACGTGGTGACGGACTACTGCCTGCTCGCGCGCATTCAACGGAAACCCACGGGCAACGTCATTGTGGTGGCTGGTCTGCGCGCATACGGACAGATTGCGTCGTCGCTCTTTCTGGCAGACGTCAATTTTTACCGCGGTCAGGACCTCCAGCTGATCACGAACTTCGACACCTTTCAGATCCTGATTCGGGCTGACGTCAGAGGAAGCGTTGTTTCGAAGTGGGAGCTAGTTGATTTTCATCCATCGGTGACCGATGTCTTTGTGAGCTACAACCGCGAGGACCGAGAGCAGGCCGAGCAGTTCGCCACGCGCCTGCAAAAGAAGGGCCTCAGAATCAGTATGGATACGCAGCTCCGGCCCGGTCAGAATTGGGTCCGGCAGTTAGACGATCATATCCGATCCTCAAAAGCAGTGGCGGTGCTGCTCGGTCGGCATGGTTTCGGCCCCACTCAGATGCTCGAGTACGAGGCGGCCCTCGCCGAGAGCACCCGGCGCAGCACATTGAAACTGTTCGCGGTGCTCCTGCCCAGTTGGAAGAAGGGGAAGGGAGCGTCGCACCTGCCTCCCTTTCTTCATGCAAAACAGCACTTCGATGCCTCGGGACCCATCGGGCCATTGGTGGAGTCCCTTCGCACCTTCAACCCTCCCGTTGACCAAAAAACTCGCCGGTCACGCGCGCGACCCACCTGACCTGTTCCTTTGTCATCGCGTCGAACATGGGTAAATTGAGAACCTCGCGCACGAAACGTTCCGCGTTAGGGCAGCGCACCCGCTTCCAGGCACGCAGCGCGGGCTGGTCGTAGAGAACCTTAGGATAGGCGATCCGCGTCTCGACCCCGCGGTCACGGAGAAAGGCTGCGGCCGCATTCCGGTCCTGGATTCGGACCGCGTAGAAGAACCAGCCATTGCGTCCTAGTGCGCGTTCGCTCGGGAGACGGACGGCTGACAGCTGACCCAATTGACTGGAATAGGTGTGAGCCAGCAAGCGTCGCTTTGCGATCAGACGCTCGATCCGTCGCATCTGAGACACCCCGACTGCGGCGTGCAGGTCAGAAATCCGGTAGTTGGCCCCGATCTCGACATGCTCGTACTTTTTCTGGGGAGATTCGCCCTGATTGCGCCAGAGACGGACCTTGCGGTCGTCGGCGACAGTCGACGTGAGCACCATTCCTCCTTCGATCGTCGTCACGCTCTTCGCAGCGTGAAAGCTGGTCGTGGCTACGTCCCCGTACGCTAGCAGGGGACTGCCCCGATACTCGCCGCCCAGGGACTGCGCTCCGTCGTGAAGTATCCTCAGGCCCTTGCGCTTGGCCAGGCGCGCAATCGCCGTATGGTCACAGGGCGTTCCCCCGTAATCCATCGTTACGATCAACCGCGTCCGCGGACCCACGAGACCTTCGATCGCTGCGGCGCTGATGGTGGGATGCTCCGCTTCGATGTCCGCGAAAACCGGCACGCCCCCGCGGCTCACGACGGCAGCGGCCGTTGCGAAGTAGCACAGCGCCGGTACGATCACCTCGTCGCCGGGAGAAAGACGCAAGAGTCGCAGCCCAAGATCCAAAGCGGCGGTTCCATTGCAAACCGCGGCCGCGAATCGTCGGGTGGCATGGGCGGCCATCATGCTTTCGAACTCGAGAGTGCGGGGCCCCATGGTGAGCCAGTTGGACCGAAGGGTGCGCCGCACCTCCTGCCTGTCGGAGGCATCGATCGCTGGCTTCGCCCAGGGAATCTTCATGACTCAACCCTGCGATGACGGTGGCAAACGTGGCTCGCACATCGCTGTCGCTGCCTGCGGCGGCCAGCGAATCACGTGTGGTCCATCATCCAGAATATGTCCCTGGCCAGGCTCTTCTCCTTGACCTCGATGCCCCGGCTGCCCTCCAGCAAGGCGTCTCGAAATGTCGAGAGCGTGGCCCGATCGGGGCAATCTGCCGCCCCGCCAAACTTCGTACACGCATAGGCGGCCCACGCGCGGGCCTCGTCCACACCAGCGAACATGTGCCCGTACGAGATGGCACGCTCACGACAAAGGACCGAAACCAGTCCGGCGCCGAAAGCGTCTCCTGCGCCTGTCGTGTCGACGATGTGTTCCAGCCTGAAGGGCCACGCCAGGATGACGGATTCGCGCACTCCGCGAAAGGTGCAGACGGCACCAAATCGGTCCAGCGTGATCACGCCAGTGAGGTTGAGCTGCTGAATTCGCCCAACGATCTCCTCCAGGGACAGGCGTGGCTCGCCAAAGAATGATCGCGCCTCCGTGAGGTTCAGCTGGAACACCGCGATCCGCTCCAGATCTTCTGCCCAGAACTGCCATCCAAGATCGGTCTGCGTCGAACCGAAGTTGGCGAAAACCGCGCAGCCATCCTGGGCGAACTGTCGGATGACCTCTCTCGTGCACTGTCCCGCGGTCCCGCTCGCGTCCCTTCGGTCGGCCTGGATGTGGCCGATCATCACAAAACCGATGTCGCGCTTGAACCCGGAGCGAGCCGTCTCGAATCGTTTTTTCAGATAGGGGAGCACCCCGCTTAGCCCCTTGGCGGGCTCGCGTAGGATGGTGCGCGTCCGATTTTGGTTGTCGACAACTATCGTAGAACGACCGGTAGCCAGACCGGGGACGAAGAAGTCTGGATGATTCACGAAATCTTCGATCTCACGTGCACGGGGGGTGTTCCTGGCTGCCGAGACGATGTTTCGCTGTATCTGTCTGCCGACCTCATCGTCGCCCAGCAGGAGGATCGGGAGGACCGGGATACCGGCGTTCAGAAGCCGCATGGTGTGGTTCACGCCACTTCCACCGAACAGCGCATGGCCGGAAACGTCGTATTTCTGACCCGGGGTTAAAGACGTGGCTGTCTCAAGCGCATATTCGGCGTTTGCACCACCAACGACCACCACCAACTTGTCCACCGATTGACTGGCTGGCGGCGGCGCTGCCAGCCGCAATCCCGGAGTCGTGCCGATTGAGAAGAGCTTGCTCAGCTCGTCCAGATTCCTTGCAACCTTGAGGTGGTTCAGGAAGGGCGGCACGTCCTGCAGCGGGTGTGTGAGGAACGGTATGATCCTCTTGCCCGTTCCACGGGCCAGGCCCAGCTCGTAGAGAACCCACGGTGACTTCGCGGTGGCGGGGGAAACAATCACTATGACGGTCGAGCAAGAACTCATGCCTTCGCTGACGCGCCAGTCGATCTCGGCACCCAAATCGATGTCCTTCGCATCCAAACAACACGAGATGGCATTGCTCGTCAGTAGCTGCTCGATCGCGGCTGCGTATTCCTGATCGAACTGAGAATAACTGAGAAAGACACGCTGCTCTACGCGTTCACCGTCTCTCATAAGTCACCTTTCGGGTAGGTCCAACCCTCCGCAGCCACCTCTTCTCACCCTACCTCTTCGACAGGTCCACGCGACAACCAAATCGTTCCGGCGACGCCGCCGGCTGCCCAAGACTGGTAGACTGCGACCAGCGTGGCGCGGGCAATACATGAAGTCGGTTGGGCCGAGCCGGTGCTGCCACTGGTGGTGGATCCGCAATTTTCCGCCGAGCTGAAGCAGCGTTTCGGGCGCGATATGCTCGGTTTCCAGTACATCGCGGGCAGCGTGTGGTTGCGCAATACCGTGATTGGCAATACGGGCACCCATCTGCGCCACGCCACCGAACGGTTGCAGTGGCTCGCGATCCTGGTCACCTCGCAGGAGAACTCCTGTCGCTATTGCTATGGAGCCGCGCGGGCGTACCTGAAAATGCTGGGCCTCGATGACGGGCAGCTCGATCAGATCGAACGCGACATGAATACGGCGGGCGCCGATGACAAGGAGCGCGCGCTCCTGCATTTCTGCCGGAACCTTTCGCGCTCGAACCCGCGCCCCGCCCGATCCGAGCTGGATGCCCTGGTGCGGAGCGGGTACAGCGCGCTCGCCGTGGTGGAGATCGCCTTCGCCGTCGCCGCCTCCTGCTTCAACAACCGCGTGGCGACATTTTTGGCGTGGCCGCTCGAACCGGACGAAGAGCCGTCGCCGGCGAATCGCGACCGGCTGCTCAAACGGGTGTTGATTTCGTTCAAGAAGCTGGCCGGGCATGTCCGACCCCGCCCCGCCGAGCTCCCGCCGCGCTCACCGCGCCTGGACGGGCCGTTCTCGGGAATCGTAACGCTCGTCGAGGGTACCGAGGGAGCGGCCACCCTGGATGACTCCCTCCGGGGCGCCTTCGCCTCGCCGATCCTACCGATGCGTACCAAGGCCTGGGTGTTCGCCGTCGTGGCGCGCGGCCTCGATTGCAAGGTGTGCGACCAGGAGTCGGCGCGGCTGCTCACCGCCGAGGGCGTGAGCGCCGAGGTGCGGGAGCGGATCCTCGCCTCTCTCGCCGGCCCGGAGCTGGATGCGACCCAGCGCGTCCTGCTACCCTGGGTGCGGGAGACGATTCACTATCAGACCGAGGTGATGCAGCGGAAGACGCGCGAGCTGCGCGGGCGGCTCGACGATGCGGTCGTGCTGGAGGCCATCGGGCTGGCGGCGCTGGCCAACACGTGCGCGCGGCTCGGCCTGCTCGCGCAATGATCGCACTGACCTTGGCGCTGGGCTTGACCATCGCGACGGCGCTGGTGCTTTCGCTGGCGCTGTTTCGCGCGGTCCAGCGCGAACGCAAGCTCGAACGGGCGATGGAGCGTGCCAACTCTGACCTCGAGCACCTCGAGCGCGCCTTCACGCGCTTCGCCCCCGAGGACGTGGTCGAACGCCTGGGTCAGGGCGCGACCGAGATCGCGCCCGAGCGACGCGAGGTCACGGTGATGTTTGCCGACCTGGTCGGATTCACCGGCCTGTCCGAGCGCGTGGACCCCGGGGTGCTGGTTCCGGTCCTGAACGACTACTTCAGCCGGATGAGCAGTATCATCCGCGAGCACCACGGTCACGTCTCGCGCATCATGGGAGACGGTCTCATGGCGCTGTTCGGCGCTCTCGAGGGCAACACCTGGCAGACCGCGGACGCCGTGCGGGCGGCGCTGGCCATGCGCGCCGAGCTGCAGGCGCTCAATCGCGACCTCGAGGCGCGCGCGCTGCCGCCGCTGGCGTTCGGGGTGGGCGTCCATCGCGGTGAGGTGCTGACCGCCGTGCTGGGGAGCCGGGAGATGATGGAGTTCACGGTCATGGGCGACGTCGTCAACATCGCCGCGCGGGTCGAGGGCCTGACCCGCCAGCACCAGGTCGACATCCTGGTAACCGACGAAGTACGCGAGCGCCTGGACGAACGCTTCGGGCTACGCGAGCTCCCTGCCGTCCCCGTCAAAGGCAAATCCGAACCCATTCGAACCTGGACGGTGGTCGATTTCCAGGGCGCCTGACACCGTCGTCAGTCGCGTGAGGGAGGGACGGCTTTGCCGGCCCGAGCTCTTCGCGGGGGGCGCGGGACCCTTTCAGGGTCCCGAACTCAGTCGACGCGGCAGCGCTTGTTGTGACCTTCGAGGGGGAGGTCGGCGTCGGACCGCCACTCGTCGCGTCGCAGCTGCCGCTGCGTCTCCTTGTATTCGCGGGCCGCGCGGCAGGTGTCGCCGTGGCCGGTCAGCGCCTGCTGGAGCCAGCGCTCGGCCAGGTGCCGGCGTCCTGCGCGACGGGCCATCATGCCGGCGACGTACGCCCCCACCGGGCCAGGGTTCGGCTGCTCGGTCTCCAGGCGGTCAGCGAACAGTGCCGCGTCCCGGCGTTCGGTCGCGCGCGTCAACGTTGCCAGCCAGCGAAGATCCGGATCGCTGGCAATGGCAGCCCCCTCGGCGAAACCCATGGCGTCGCCGTTCGCCAGCGCGGCGCGCGCGGCGACCAGCCGCGACTCGGATCCCACCGGCAACAGATGTTTGGCCGGCCGCCCGACCTCACCGCGACCGATGCGCACGGCCAGCTGCGCCCAGGCGATCGCCGGTAGTGAGGTCGCCGCCTGGCGGACCGCCTGCGCCACCATCGCCGCGGCCTGATCGATCTCTCCCAGGTTCGCCAGCAGCTGCGCGGTCGTACCCAGCACCCTTGGATCGGTGGTGCCGGTCGTCAGGACCAGCCGCGCCCTGGCCAGGGCCCCGGCTCTGTCACCCGACAGCCTGAGCGCGATCCCCGCCTCGAGAGCGCACGACGCGGCCACCAGCGGCGACGCAGCCGAATCCTCCGGGCAGGCGGCGTCGCGGGCCGCTTTGGGGTTGCCGGCGGCAGCCTCCGGTTTCGCCCACGCCGCGCGCGCCTCGTCGGCGAGGAGCATCGCCAGCGCGTCCTCGCTGTCGGCCAGCAGGGGCTGCAGCACCGCGAGGGCGGCGGACGGCACCCCGCGATCGATGTGAGCCGCTGCCAGCAAGAGGCGCATCGCGCCCGAAGGGCCGCCGGTCGCAGGGCCTGGTCGTTGTTCGATCGTGGTGATGGCCCCGGCGACGTCGCCCGCGCGATAACGGGCGGCTGCCACCGCCAGCACCACGCCGGGGTCCTCGGCGGTGCTGGCGGCCGCCTTCTCGGCATGGCGCGTCGCCTCTTCTCGGTTGCCCTTTACCAGCGCCCTTAGTGCCACGGCCGCCTCACGCTGGGCGCCCAGCGACGGCGGTAGCACCGGCGAGGTCGGTGACGTCGGTTGCGTCGGTGACGTCGGTTGCGCCGCATCCGCCGCGCCCAACGCACCATCGATCGGCGGCGTGGTCAGCGCGGTGAATTCATTGTTGGGAACCTCGACCCCATACTGATAGGCCAGCTGCGCCAGCACGGACGCCAGCGTCACGCGGACGAGCTCGTCGCCGGGCTGCGCGCCAAGGTGACGTCGCGCGTTGTCGCGCGCGCGCAACAGCCGTTTCAATGTGCCGGCGTGAAGATCGGATTCGATATCGGCGTGCAGCGTCACGTGGGGTTCGACGGCGGGCGCCGGCGGCGGGTGCCGCAGACCGAAAAAAGCGCCCAGCGCGCTGCTCGCGACGACAACCGACAGGCCGATCCACAACGACCACCGGCGGCGATCATGCTGGGTGACCGCCAGGTTGGCATCCTGGGTGACGCTGATCGGGGGGAAGCTGCCCGTCGGCGTCGGCTCATCCTCGCGGTGGTGCGGCAACGGCAGCGGCAAAGGCTCCGGCGACGGCAGCGGCGTCAAACGGGGTGGTGGCAACGGCGGTGGCGGCGTCGTCGGCTCCGGAGTCGGCAGCTTGACCGTCTCCGCGTTGTCAGTAAGGCGTCGCTGTTCGCGCGTCACGGCGTTGCGGGACTCGACCGCGGTTCGCGCGCGCGGCCAGATCTCGGCGGCCTCCGTCGCGCGCCCGGTGCGATTCAGCGTCTCGGCCAACCAACGATATGCGTCGGCGTGACGTGGGTTGTGACGGATCGTCTCGCGCAGCGCGCGCTCGGCGCGGGCGGGAGTTCCTCCCTCCAACCAGGCGCGCGCCAGCGCCACCTGCCCGGTGGGCAGATCGGGATGATGCGCCAATCCCTGCCGGCTCACGACCTCTGCCTCGGCCGCGAGCCCCGCGTCACACAGCGCGTGCGCCAGCGCGACGAACGCCGTCGAGCGCGGGCTGGCGCGCACCGCGGCGCGCATGCGATCGAGTTGTTGGTCCTCCACCGAGTCCCGTGAGCCCACGACGGGAACTATAGGTGAGACGAAGCAATTACGAAAAAAATGCGTATCGCTTTGCGTCGTCGGCGCGCGCTATTTTTCGGCAAGTCCGAAGCCGTCATGCAACGCACGAACGGCCAGCTCGGCATACTTCGCGTCGATCACGCACGAGATCTTTATCTCCGACGTGGAGATGAGATGAACGTGGATGTTCTCCTTCGCCAGGATCTCGAACATTTTCAGCGCGACACCAGCGTGAGATCGCATACCGACGCCCACGACAGAGACCTTCGAGAGATTTTCTTCCGTCTTGATGTGTTCTGGCGGACAGATCTCCGAGCATTGCTTGGCCAGCACGTCCTGCGCACGCGCCACATCCGACGACGGCAACGTGAAGGTTAGGTTTGTGCGACCGTTCTGTATGTACGCCTGCACGATCACGTCGACGTTGATCCCGGCGGCGGCCAGCGGCCTGAAGACGGCGGCCTGAATGCCTGGACGATCTGGGATCCCGGGAAGCGTAATCTTGGCTTCGTCCTTCGTCGCCGTCACGCCGGCCACCACAACTGATTCCATGGCTTTCTCCTCGGGCACGACCCACGTTCCTTCGTTGTCGTTAAAGCTGGATCGCACGTGAATGGGCACGGCGAACTTCATTCCGAACTCGACCGAGCGAATCTGAAGGACCTTGGCCCCCAGCGACGCCAGCTCCAGCATTTCCTCGTAGCTGATGCGGTCGATCTTGCGCGCGTCCTTCACGACGTTGGGATCGGCGGTGTAGACCCCATCCACGTCGGTGTAGATTTCGCAGGCGTTCGCCTTCAACGCCGCCGCGACCGCGACCGCCGAGGTGTCAGAGCCGCCCCGTCCCAGCGTGGTGATGTTTCCGTCCCGGTCGGCGCCCTGAAAGCCGGCGATGACCGCGATCTTCCCGGCCTGCAATGCGCTGGTGATGAGGCGCCCATCGATCTCCTGGATGCGCGCCCGCGCGAACGCGCTGTCGGTGAGGATGCGCACCTGGTGGCCCAGGAACGATACCGCCCTCCCGCCTTCGGCCTGGATTGCCAGCGCCATCAACCCGACGGTGACCTGCTCGCCGGTCGAGGCGACGACGTCCAGCTCGCGCTCGTCCGGCAGGTCGCTGATCTGCTTGGCCATCCCGATCAGGCGATTGGTCTCTCCCGACATGGCGGAGACGATGACGACCACGTCGTGGCCCTTGCGCTGCGTGGCCAGGCAACGACGGGCTACCGCTCGGATCCGTTCGACAGACCCGACGGATGTTCCTCCATATTTCTGCACGATCAGCAAGGCGCGACAATCTGCCAACACCGCCCCGGATCAGTCAAGGGGGCCCCCGGCGCAAGTTGCGGTAAGATCAACCGTCATGGCTGATGCGCTGGAGGTCCACGTCACCGCCCCCGACGCCGCCCAGGCGGCAGAGATGGCCCGGACGCTGGTCAAGGAAGGGTTGGTCGCCTGCGTCAACATCGTGCCGGGCGTGAGGTCGATCTACTTCTTCGAGGGCAAGCTGTGCGACGACGCCGAGGTGTTGTGCATCGTCAAGACGCGCCCGGCGCTGTTCGACCGTCTGCAACAGCGCATACGCGAGCTGCACCCGTACCAGGTCCCGGAGATCCTCAGCTTCGCGGTGGACGAAGGCACCCCGTCGTACCTGGAATGGCTGCGCGCCTCCACCGGCGGCGAAACCGACTGACCGGCGCCACTGGCAGTCCAGATCAACAGTCCAAGCACATCCATTGGACCTGGCCGCCGTCGCCGACGCCGAATCGTTCAAGGGTAAATTTCTCGACGTCAATCAGGAACCCCGCCGGGCTGGCGTTGCGCGTGCAGCACCCGTTGCAGTCGGCGTCGGAACACTTGTCGTACACGACCACGTCGATCTGGGCGGCGTCCTTTCGCAGGCGCAAGGACTTGAGCCGGTAGCTGGTGAAGTCGTTCGCATGAACGGCGACGATGTTGTGTGACATGACCCATTCCAAGGTCTGCTTGCCGCTGACCGCCGCGAACTGACCGGCCCAGGTGCAACCGTTGAAGCGGATGCACTCCTCGCTGTTCGGGTCTGGATAGGATTCGAATGTGGTCAGCTGCGCGGGGCGCCAGACGCCCGATGGGACGCCCGGGCCGCCACTTCCCCCCGTCCCGCCCGAGCCGGACATTCCGATGCTGCCGGCGGCGCCGGCGCCGCCATTATCGGGGGGAGAGCTCGCGCAGCCGAACAGCACCAGCAGCCAGCCGGCCAGCAAAATCGGGATGACGTTGGCCCGTGTTTCCATGCTGGTTGCGCCTTCTATGTTGCACCTCGCCCGGGTCGGCAAGTGTTCATTCGTTCTTCAATCAGGTGACAATTGCTGGTTGGATGGCGCGTCATTACCGTTTAAAAACGGCGGAAAAATCCCGTGTTCAAGGATGGAGCTGATTCACCGCCGCCACCGCCGCGCGCGCGGCGGCGGCGACCGTCGGCTCGGGATCGGTGCTCGCCGCTCGTTCCAGCGCGGCGATCGCGGTCATGTCGCCCAGCTTGGCCAGCGCCCTGGCGGCCTGAATACGCACCGTCACATATTCGTCGCTGCCGAGGCGCTCTATCAAGGCGTCGCGCGCCGTGATGTCGCCGATGTCGCCGATGTCGCCGAGGGCGTCGACCATCTCACGCCGGTTCTGGACCTCGGGGAGATGCTTGAGCAGCGCCGGCACGGCGCGCCGATCGCGCAACCGGCCCAGGTTCAAGATGATGAGGCGGCAGAGCAGGATGTCGTCACACCGGTCCAGGGCTTCGCCCAGCACGGGTACGCCTGCCGCTTCGTCGATGGCCGCCAGGGCCAGAGCGCCGCGGATGCGTAACATGCGCTCTGCCTTCACGTCGTCGACAAGCGCACGTACCCGCGCCCGGGCCACGACGTCGCCCAGGCGAACCGCGCCCACGGCGGCCCAGTCTGCGATGACCTGGTCGTGGTCGCGCACCGCCCGCGCCAGGACCGGCGCCGTCTCCCGCCGGGGGGGCAACGCGATCAGCAGCTCCGCGGCCTCCCGCCGCAGCTCCACCGGCGCCGACGAGACCATCAGCGCGCCGAGATCTTCCGCCGCCAGCAGATCGCCCAGGCGCCCCCGTTCGATCGCCTTGGGAACCGGACCCCCGAGCGGGTTGGAAGCACCGCGGGCCAACAGCGGTTCCAGCCGGACATGACCGTCAAGCCAATCATCCAGCATGGTGCGCAGCGCGGCCGCGCGGTCAGGGTGGATGTCGGCCAGATTTTTCCGCTCGCCGGGATCCTGGGCGAGATCGTAGTAGGCGCAGAAACCCCAGTTGAGATCGCAGATCAGTTTTTCGTCGCGCCACACCACCATCCGTTTGTCTTCGACCTCGGCGAAGGCCGCCGGCAGACGATCGGCCGCGGCCGGTGGTTCGGCCAGCCACGGGCCCAGATCCGTCCCGCGCATGCGCGCCGGGACGGGAATGTCCAGCAGGTTGAGGATGGTGGGCGTGACATCGATCAGCTCGACCGCGTTTTGAATCACCCGCGGTGGCGCGTCGGGGATCGAGATGACGAGAGGGATTCGAACCTGCTCCTCGTACAGGGTCGAGCCGTGATAGCGGCCTCCGTGTTCATCGAACTCCTCGCCGTGATCAGCGGAGATGACGACGATCGCGCCCGGCCGGTGTTTCTTGACGTACGCCAGCAGACGTCCCACCGCCGCGTCGACGTAGGCGATCTCGCTGTCGTAACGGTCGATGTCGCTGGCGCCGAAACGAAAACCTGGATGAATGTCGTAGGGCTCATGCGGCTCGAAGAAATGAACCCAGACCATCGCCTTGCTGGGTTTGACCGTCTCGTAATAGTGAATCATCTGATCCACCCGTCGTTCCGCGTCGATGTATTCGAACTTGACGTACTCGAAGCTGAAGTTGGTGTCGGCGTAGGCCTTCAATTTGGGCGCGTCGACGAAGAATACCGACGGCGGATAGAACGCGGCCGTGCGCCAGCCGTACTTGCGCAGCACGCCGGCGATGGGGTCATGAATCTCTCCGGGTGCCAGACGCGCCAGCGTCGGAAAATATTTTCCGGTCAACATCGAGGCCACCGAAAATGACGTGTGCGGCGCCTGGGTGTAGGCGCGCGCGAAACGGGTGGATCGCGCCGCCAGCGCGTCGATGTTCGGCGTCGTGGGACGTTTGTAACCATAGGCCCCGACGTGGTCGGCTCGCAGCGCATCGATCGTGATCACGACGACGTCCGCCTCGGGCCGGCGCGGCCCGTCGGGCAAGGGCGGCAGGTCCCGCTCGGCCTCGTCTCGCTCGGCGGCGGCCACCGTGTGTGGCGTCAGCGACAGGGGGGCGCCGCGAAGCACCAGCGCGACCACAGCCGTCCGTTCGTAAGCCGCAAAGCGCAGCGTCTGGCTGCCGCGTAGCTGCTGCAGCGAGAACACGACCCCGGCCAGCGCAAGCCCGCTGGCAATCCAGACACGGCGACGGCGGAGCGCAGGCCGAACGCCGGCGCGTCGGGCAAGCGAAAGCCGCACCCCAAGCAGCAGGAACCCAAAGGTCGCCGCCGAGGCGGTTGCGTGGAACCAGGGGTAAAGGCGCGGCAAAACCAGCACGTTGGTGAGGTGTGCTCCCGCCGCCAGTCCCAGCAGGCCGAACTGGACCACGCGGGCGTTCATCGCCCCGGCGCCCGCGCCGGCCAGCACCCTCCGGAATCGGCCGGCCAGCCAGTACGTCAGTGCCAACCCGGCGAGCACGATCGCGATCGAGATCAGTTTGTTCCCCGGGATGGCGGACGCCTTGCGCCCGGCGAACAGGGCGCGCGCGTCGTAGATGAGCAGCGGCGCGCCGGCCACGACCGCCAGCAGCGACGTCAGACGCTGGGGTCGCCGGCGCCCCGCGATGCCGATCAGCGCCCCGGCCACGAGGCCGATCGCCGCCAGCAGACTGGTCGCGATGACCACCAGACGCACGGCCTTCTCCGGCCCCAACCCGCCCACGCCCCGGATGATCGCGGTCAGCGCGTCCACCAGACCAGCCACGGCACCGGCTACCAGACCCGATGCGGCCCACAGACCGAACGGTCCCGAGACCGCCACCTGCGACGCATCCCCGGCCTGCCGCAGCGGGACGGATTCCTTCATCTAGCCGGCCTCCTCGGCAAAGACGTTGCCCGCGGCCCAACGGGTCTCGATGGCCGCGCGCAGCGCCTGATGGTCGGGGTGCAGGAGCTCCGGATCTTGGGCCGTCAAACGATTTGCCTCGGCGCGCGCCAGTTCTAGCATTTGCAGGTACCCGGCCACCGCCCCGAAACGCAACCCGGGCAGCCCCGCCTGCCGGGCGCCAAAGAGATCGCCGTGGCCGCGCAACTCGAGGTCGAGCTCGGCGATGCGGAAGCCGTCGTTGGTCTCGGCCAGCCGCCGCAGCCGCTGCAGCGCCGCCTCGCTGACCGACCCGCTGGCGCCGGTGCAGAGGAAACAGGTTCCGCGATGGAGGCCCCGCCCCACCCGACCGCGCAGCTGGTGAAGCTGCGCCAGGCCAAAACGATCGGCCTCTTCAATGATGATCACGGTCGCGTTGGGGACGTCGATTCCCAGCTCGACGACCGTGGTGGCGACCAGCACGTCGGTGGCTTGTCGGTCGAAATCCCGCAGCGCCCGGTCCTTGTGAATTCCGCCCTGGCCCCCGTGAACCAACCCCACGCGCGCGGGCGCCAGCTGCAGGCGCAGCTCGGCGTGGCGTCCAACGGCCGTGACGCCGCCGTCACGCACCGAGTGCTCGCGCGCCGGGCAGATCACGAACCCTTGCCGCCCGGCTGCGATCGCCGCGCGCAGCTCCTGATAGGCGGACTCCCGCTGACTGCCTCCCTCGCAGACGGCGGTGGCGGCAGGCTGCCGTCCCGGTGGCAGCTCCGCCAGCCAGGTCGCGTCCAGATCACCGTAGAACGCCAGCGCCAGCGAGCGTGGAATCGGCGTCGCCGACATCACCAACAGGTGCGGCAGCAGGGGTTTGCCCGGCGCCTCTGCGGCCGTCGCGCCGGCGCCGC
The DNA here is from genome assembly GCA_035696485.1 of Polyangia bacterium. Taxonomy (GTDB): domain Bacteria; phylum Myxococcota_A; class Polyangia; order Fen-1088; family Fen-1088; genus DASRQT01. The sequence continues at coordinate 21,489 of DASRQT010000609.1, forward strand.
CAGCGCGCAGGCGCGACCGCTGCGCCACGCCGAAACGGTGCTGTTCATCGATGATGCAGAGGCGCAGATCGGGCAGCAAGACCCGTTCATCCAGCAGCGCCTGGGTGCCAATCAAGACATCAATCTCGCCCGCCCGCGCCCGGGCCAGCAGCGCCTCCCGTTGCGCCCGTGGCACCGACGCCGTGAGCACCGCGGCCCGCAGTCCAAGATCGGCAAGGCCGGCGGCGCCCCGCGCGCCCCCCGACGAGGCCGCCGTGAACGTCCGCAGGTGCTGCTCGGCCAGGACCTCGGTCGGAACCATCAGCAGTGTCTGCCCCCCGGAGGCCGCCGCCAGCGCCGCCGCCGCCAGCGCGACCACGGTCTTCCCGCTGCCTACGTCGCCGACCAGCAGGCGCTGCATCGGGCGCGTCGCGGCCATGTCGGCGCCGATCTCCGCGATGGCGCGCTCCTGCTCGGCGGTCAGCGAAAACGGCACCGCCCGCCGCACCCGCGCGAGTGTGCGCGACAGGGGAGCGGCGCACGCGCGCGCGGCAGCGGCACGGGCGCGCGCCCGCCGCGACGAGAACCCGAGCTGCAACACCAGCAGATCCTCGAGCGCCAGCCGGCGGTGCGCGGGCGACTGACCGGTCACCAGCGCGTCCAGCTCCGCGCCATCCGCGTCGTGCCGGGGCGTGTGAACAGCTCGCAGCGCTTCGGGCAGCGGCGGTAACCCCAACCGCTGGCACACCGCCCTGGGCAGCACGTCGACGGCGAGGTCGGCGTAGCGGGTGACCGCCGCGCCGATGATCTTCTCGAGCACGCGCCCGCTGACGCCTTCGATGGTCTGGTAGCGCGCCCGGATCCCCAACCCCGACTCCTTGCCCGAGGCCCCGGCCGTGAAGGCCCCCGTCACATTGGCCGGGTGCAATAGCTCACGTTCACCCTTTTCCGATGTCCGCAGCGGACCGGCCAGCGCCACCGTGCCCCCTTTGGGGTATGACCTGGCCATCCCGGCCGGGGCGCGAAACCAGCGAGCCCGCACCTTGGCGCCGGTTTCTTCAAGTGTTACATCCAGAAATCTCCGCGGGAAGATATGGGTTCGCACGACCGTCCCGCGCACCACCACCACCACCCCATCCTCCACCGCGGCCAGCTCCCCGATGGGCGTCAGCCGGCGAAGATCGTCGTACGCGCGTGGCAGGTGTGACAGCAGCTCGGACACCGTGGTCAGCCCGCGCGCCGCCAGACGCGCCACCGTGGCTGGGCCTGCTCCGGGAAGGACCGACAGCGGATCATGGGGACTGGGCGCCAGGGTGGCGCTCAGAGCTGACGGCACTGCAACATCACCTCTTGTACGTGAACCGGAGCTCGTAATCGCAGAGATGGAAGACGTCGCCTTCGTCGATGCGCTTGTTGTCGATGCGCATCCCCTTGAAGTCGATCCCGTTCGTCGAGCCGAGGTCCTTGATGAAGTAGGTCCCATTGCGCCTGATCACGGCCGCGTGCTTGCGCGAGATATTGCCGTCCTTGATCGGCAAGTCGGAGGATTTCGACCCACGTCCGATGATGAACTGGTCCTTGTCGATCCGGTACTTCTGGTTGTCGAACACCAGGTACAGAGGCAACCCGCCGGCGAGGGCGTCGCTCGGTACCCGCGGCGGCGACGGGGGCACCGGCTGCACGCCCGCGTACCCGGACGGCGACGCCGAGATCGGCCGTCCGAACCGAGAGCCCGGCGGCGGCGGCGTCGATACGCCGCCAAAGACAGAATCCCCGTCCGAACCCAAATCCAGCGGCGCAGTCATCCGCAACGATGACAGCCCCGAGGACACCTTGGGCGGGGGCGTGTCCTCGTCGCCGATCCCGGTCTGATATCCCGACAGCTGCGCATATGCGGTCATGGCGTCGTTGATCAGCTCGTCGAGCCCCTTCTCCTGCTCCTCCGACATGCGCTGGAAGGTCTTCCAGAGCAGATCGCTGCACTGGAACTGGCGCGGGCTCCTGTGGTTTTCGTCTGCAGACATCGTCAGGCCTTCTTCTTGACGACCTCCGCGACTCGCGAGGCCTCCCGACCAATGGTCTCGCCGGCCGGGAACCCCTTCAGCGCGGTCGAATCCTTGGCAATTTTTTCGAGCGCCGGCGCATCTTCGGCGCGGCCGACCTGCTCCAGCGTCATGACCGCCGTCATGCGCGCCAGCGGCGATCGCGAGTCCAGCGCCTTGACCAGCACCGGGCGCACCGGCGGCCCCAGCTTCTCGATTAACTTGACCAGCAGATCATCGACGTCGACCTTCTTGTACGACACGCCCGCGGGGAAGGCCTCCAGCGCCGGGATGACGCCGTCCGCCTTCGCGGCCGCCAGCATGACCTCGAACGCGCGGTAGCGCACCATCTCCTCCTTGTCGGACGAGATGATCGACAGCAGCCCTTGCCGCGCCGGCTCGCCACCGATGGCTTCGATCACACCGAACATCTCGTCGCGGACCAGCTTGTCGGCCTTGCCGTCGCCGGCGACCTTCAGCGCAAACGGCAGCACCGCCGGATCGCGCCGTTCCTGCAAGGCCCGCACGGCTGACACGGCGTCTTCCTTGTTCGCGCCCTGCGCCTTCTCCTCGAGGTATTTGTTGACCGCTGCACCGCCGATCGCGGCCATCGCCTTCCACATGGCCGGCCGCGAATCCTTCTCCTTGCGCGCCCGCGCCACCAGCGCCGCCCCGCCCGCCGCGCGCGCCGTCTCATCGCCAACCTTCCCCAAAAGCTCGGCCGCCAGCGGATAACTCGGAATCGGCTCGCTCAACGCCTTGGCCAGCATGGTCCCGGCTTCGGGACCAACAGCGGTCAACATCTTGTCGAGGGAATGGCGGCCGACCCGCAGGCGCCCGCTCTTGAGATCGGCTTCGAAGAGCGGCAGCAGCGTTCCGTCGATCCGTTTCTGATCCTCCGGCGTCGCGAACTGGCGTAGAGAAAATAGTGCATCGCGATACGCCAGCGCCCTGTCGGGCGCCGGATCCTTCATCGCGACCTCGTCAATGGGGATAAGGACCTTCACGATCGCGGCGCGATCCTCGGCGGGTGCGCCGGCCAGGATCGCCTCGCCTTCCTCTGCGCGGCCGATGTCGACCAGCGCCGCCGCCGCTTCAGCTCGGAGCTTGGGCGTCACCGAACGGTCGCCCACCGCCTCCTTCAATCGGTCCGGCCCCTTTTGCGTGGTTTTCCACAGCTGGATATTATCGGACGTCGGTTTCGAGCATCCGGCGCCCAGCGGCGTGAGCAGCGATACCATCGCCAGCGTGAGGCCGAGCCCGAGGCGACGCGCGTTACATTCCCGGAAACCCATGCGCGCAGGGATGTTAGCCATGCGCAGATCGCAGCGTCAAGGC
>DASRQT010000610.1:0-9460 GCA_035696485.1 Polyangia bacterium
TCAGCGACCTCATCTACGACCTGCTCGCCGTGCCTGGCTATCCGCACCCCGAGTATCGGCCGACGGCGAGCGACTCGACCGGGCTCACGCCGGAGCTGATGGCGCCGTGAGCCCGACGACTTTCACCACGGGCTGCTAGCCGGGCGCGCCTGGCGGCGGGGCGCTGCCGAAAGACACCAGCGACAGAAGTTTTGGGTGCACGCCGGTTGCGTGCAGCAGCTCGTCCAGTCGCGCGCGCGCGGCCGGGTTTTCGCGGTGAACGCGCCGGGCCAGGATCAGCTCGTTCTTGAGTGAATGCTCCCAGCCCACCAACTCGGTCACCGTGACCTGGTAACCGTGCGCCTCGAGGACCAGCGTTCGAATGACGTTGGTCAGGTGCGAACCAAATTCGCGGCGGTGAATCGGATGCGCGGCCAGCTCGGCGATCGCGGCGTCGGCGGGCTTGCTGTCCTTGAGCTGTCGGGCCACCTCGGCCTGGCAGCACGGCACGACCGCGATGTGATCGGCGCCATGTCGCAAGGCCAGCGCCAGCGCATCGTCGGTGGCGGTGTCGCAGGCGTGCAAGGCCGTGACCAGATGCACGCGATCGGGGAGCGCCGCGCCGACAACCTGGGCCGCGACAAACTCCATGTTCGAGATGCCGTTCTGGGTGGCGATCGCGCGCGCCCGCTCTATCAGCTCGCGCCGTTCATCCACGTTGATGACGTGCCCCTTGCCGGCCGGAATCAGGGCGGTCTGGGCCAGCAGAAAACCGAGATACGCCTTGCCGGCGCCGCAATCGACCACCAGCGGATCGGGAAATCGGGCCAGCAGATCGTCGACCGCCGGACGCAGCAGGCCCAGCAGGTGATTGACCTGTTTCAGCTTGCGACGCGCGTCCGCGTTCAGCTGCCCGTCGCGGGTCAGGATGTGCAGCTCTTGCAGCAGCGACACGCTCACGCCCGGCAAGAGCTCGCCCGCTTCGGCCGGGCGACTGACCTTTTGGCGTGAACGCGACACGATTGGACACCCCGGCGGACACGCCTCGCAGGATTGCTCAGGTTTACGTCCACAACACGGCAAAAACAAGATTTCCCTTGCGAGGTTGTCGCCGGTGGATATAGGAATCCCCGGTCGGCACAACCAATGCCCTGGATAGTCGAGCGTTCTGACAACATTTCGTGGGAACGGCTCGCGGCGCTGATGGCCGAGACGGCGGCCCAGGCCCGGCAACGACTGTGCGCCAGGCCCCGGCGGGTTCTGCTGCTGCCGCCCGACATCACGCGCGCGCACTCGGGGGCCGGCCGCTTGACCGAGATGCTGTATCACGACTTCGCGTCGGAGGCGGAGGTTCACGTGATTCCGACGCTGGGCCAGCATGTCCCGCACACCCGCTCCGAGAACGTCCGCATGTTCGGCTCCATCCCGGAGGATCGCATCCATCCCCACGACTGGCGCGGCGGCTGCGTCCAGGTGGGCGAAATCTCCGGTGACGAGGTGGCGGCGGCGACCGGCCGCAAGGTGAGCTGGCCGATCCCGATCTCGCTCAACGCCCGCCTGATGCAGGAGCCGTGGGACCTGGTGATCAACGTCGGGCACGTCGTCCCGCATGAGGTGCTGGGGTTCGCCAACCACAACAAGAACTACTTCATCGGCCTGGGCGGAAAAGATCTGATCTGTGCCTCGCACATGGCGGCGGCATGCTGCGGGATCGAGAACAACCTCGCCGATCTGGTCACCCCGGTACGCCATTGCTTCAACCTGGCGGAAGAACGCTACCTGGGTGCGCTTCCCGATCTGTACGTTCAGCTGGTCATGGCGCGGACCCCGGCCGGACACCTGGTGCACACCGGCGTCCACGTCGGCGACGACCTGGACACGTACCTGGGCGCGGCCCGCCAGTCGCGGCAGCAGAACATCACGCTGTTCGAACAGCCGCTGCGCAAGATCGTCTGCGTGATGGACGACGAGTTCGCCAGCACCTGGGTCGCGAACAAGGCGGTCTACCGGACGCGCATGGCCCTGGCCGACGGCGGCGAGTTGCTGATCATCGCGCCGGGGTTACGGCGCTTCGGCGAGCAGCCCGACGTCGACCGGCTGATTCGCCGCTACGGGTACACCGGCACGACCCGAGTGATGGAGCAGTACCGGACCGAGCGCGATCTGCAGGATCTGGCGCACGCGACCGCCCACCTGATCCATGGCTCGTCGGAGGGACGCTTCAAGGTCACCTATGCGCCGGGCCATCTCGGACGGCAGGAGCTGGAACAGGTGGGCCTTGGCTACGCCGATCTCGCCGAGGCCATGAACCGTTATCGCCCCGCGTCCCAGAGCGAGGGTTGGGCCAGAACCACCGACGGCGAGGAATTCTTCTTCATTCCGACGCCGTCGGCGGGCCTGTGGTCAACGCGCGCGAAACTTGGCGGCCGGCTGCAGGACAAGACCGCGTAGAGGCGCTCGTCTCGCGTCGGCATCTACCAGCCGAGCTCGGTCTTGAGGCGCGCGGGCGTCCGGCGCGCTGTTTGCCGTCTTGACCTGGATGACCGGGGGCCTTCGCTGTGTCGCCCATCGCGACCGGTTTGGCGCCAGGGCGCGCGCGTCCGAAGCCGCGGTCAACGCCCGCGACGAATTCCTCTCGGTCGCGTAACGGCGACCGCCATCTTCTGGTGGGTCTTGACGCTGGGGTGAAAATCGCAGCCCCACCCGTCGTTCGGATCGGTCGGCGCCAGGTCCAAAGACTTGACCCTGGGGTCGCCGAGCGCGGTGATCGCCTCATTGATGTACGCCCGTGCCGCCGTGAGCTCGGCGCCGCCCAGCAACGGAGCCACGGTGCACAGGATCAGCGCGCCCGGATACTTGCCGCGCACGCGCTGCAGGAATGCCCGATACGCCGCCGTGAACTGCGCCTGGGTCGGATCCGATGCCGTGCTGAGATCGTTGGTTCCCAGGTTGATGACCACCGCCTGCGGCTGCCACGACGAAAAATCCCACTGGCTGTTGGCGTACGCCGCGATCGCCGCGCGCAATCTGGCGGCGGACCTGCCACGAGCTGCGGACCCCCCTGACGGCGTTGAGATTGCAAGTGCAACGGCTGCTCCGCAACGAGCCGATTTTCACCGGTCTGTCGCCACAGGACAACGAGAACATCGTGTCGCGCATTGATCGCCAGGTCGACCGACTGGTCGCGATGGTGGACAGCCTGCTGGATCTGTCGAAGCTCCAGGCCGATCGTCTGCCCATCGTCGTCGCCGAGGGCGATCTTGTCGCCAGCGTCCAGCAGACCCTGGAACGCTGCGCGCCGCTGGCCGAGCGGGCCGCCTGCGCGCTGAGCCTGGACGTGACCGCCGTGGTGACCGCGGCCTTCGACGGGGCACGGCTGGAACAGGTGCTGTCCAATCTGATCGCCAACGCCACGAAATTCGGCGCCGGAAAACCGATCGACGTCGCGGTGTTCACGCGCAACGGTCGAGGCGTCATCACCGTGCGCGACCACGGCATCGGGATCCAGCCGGCCGACCAGACACGCATCTTCGAACGTTTCGAGCGGGCTGTCTCGTCGCGGAACTTCGGCGGCCTGGGACTGGGCCTGTGGATCTCGCGCCGGCTGGTTCAGCGGATGGGTGGCGGCCTGGAAGTCAGCAGTCGACCGGGTGAAGGTGCCACCTTCACCGTTGATCTGCCGTCGACGGCCGCCGAACGGGCCGGCGTCGCCTCTTGAGGCGCCGCGCGCCACCAGGGTAACGCCGCGATTTCGCCCCCTGGCATCAAGGGAGAACTCGGCCCATATTCCCTCCTGTGGCGTCCCTGCGTGCCGAAGCCGCTGATGTTTCCGTGATGGGTGATACTCCCACTGTCGCTGCTGGCCCGCCTTGCAAACCAAACATTTCGCCGCGCGGACAGCGGCGGCGGCGCCGGTTTGGCTTCCAGATGGCAAGCGTCGCGGTCCTGATGGTGGCGGCCTTCGCTGCGCTGGGCGTGGCGTGGTACTGGCGGGGTTTGGTGTTTTTCCCCGCGACTCTGGCTGCGTTCGGCTTTCTGCAGGCGCACAGAAACACCTGCGTCCGCCGGGCGACGGAGGGGACGTTCGAACACCAGGATCTGTCGAAGACCACCGCCGCCGCTGACGAGGTTGCCGCCAGCCGCCGCGTCGCTGCCGGAATCAACCGCGACGCCGTGCTGCTGGGCGTAGTCTCAGCCGTTGTGGCGATGGCAGTCACGATGGTTCACTAACTCCGGGCAAAGCGGCCCTGACCGGCCGCGTGGACTAGAATGGGGGCGTCATGATCATGGACTTTGTTCTTGGTGGTGCCGCGGTTTTCATGGGGATCTCCGTGCTGACCGCGGTGCGGCAGCTTCAGGAGTACGAACGCGCCGTCATCTTCAGGCTGGGGCGCGCGCGCAAGGATCTCGCGCACCCCGGGCTCAATTTTCTGCTGCCCTGGGGCATCGACCGCCTGCGCGTGGTCGACGTGCGGATCAAGGCCATCCAGATCCCCCCGCAAGACGTGATCACGCACGACAACATCACGATCAGCGTCGACGCCGTGGTCTACGCCGAGGTCGCCTCGCCCCGGCACGCGGTGCTCGAGGTCGAGGACTTCATGCCGGCCACGCTGCAGCTGGCGGCCACCACCCTGCGCGCCGTGCTGGGCAAGATGGACCTCGACGAGATCCTCGCCCACCGCGACACCATCAACAATGAGATCCGCACCATCCTGGACACCCGCACCGAACAGTGGGGGGTCGAGATCTCCGCGGTCGAGATCAAGGACATCCAGCTTCCCAAGGAGATGCAGCGGGCGATGGCGCGCCAGGCCGAGGCCGAGCGCGAACGGCGCGCGAAGGTCATCGCCGCCGAGGGCGAGGTCCAGTCGGCGGCGCAGCTCACCGAGGCGGCGCGCATCATCGCCGCCCACCCCGGTGCGCTGCAGCTGCGCCTCTATCAGACGCTGGTCGAGGTGGCCGCCTCGGCGTCGTCGACCATCGTCTTTCCCGTCCCCATCGACATCGCCGGCGCATCGGGCACGACCCCGCAGCAGGTCCAGAACATGATTCAAAGCGCGGTCGCGCTGGCCGCCACTGAAAAGGCCAAACAGCTCACCGCGGCGACCACCGACGACTCGCTCACCGCCACCGACCGCACGCGCGCCGAAGAACCCGCCGGCATCCGCCGCCGCTAATCCGATCCGTGAACCCTCTCCCGCTTGCAGGAGAGGGCCTGGCAGAGGGCTCCTTCGTGCGAACCGTCATCTAAAGACCGCCGCCCAGATGTTCAGTTCGATGGCGTGGTACCAGCTGGCGATCACGATGCCGTTGGCGGCGGCTTCGATCTGCGGGTTGAACACGTTGTGCATGTTCTCGGTGTCCAGGCGCAACGCCGGCCCCAGCGTTCCGGCCGCATCCAACCTGCGCGTCCACAACGTGACCAGGCCGCTGGCGGTTTTCTTGCGCCACAGCGCGTGCGCGTTCCCGAGAGCGTCGACCGCGACGTCCGGCCACGGGAACAGCGCGCTATCCGCGGCGTTGCCGGTGACCTGGTTGTCGGTCTCCAATGCGATCGGATCGTCCCATTTCGGCTGGCCGGCGCGGTAACGGGCAATTCGCGCGTTGTAGTTTCCGCTGGCAACCGTCTGCGCCCAGACCAGCGTCGCGTTGCCCGCTGGATCGACCGCCGACTCGGGCACGGGATCCCAGTCGATGCCCGAACCCATCGTGACCATCATCGGAGCTCCCCACGATCCGGTGGCAAAGATCCGCGACCATAGCTCGAAGCGGTCGGGGAGGGTTTGCAACCAGGTCGCGACCGCGACCCCGCCCGCGTTGATCGACACGTTGGCCGCATCGGCGTCATTGCCCGTCAGGCTCTCCAGCAACATGGGCACGCCGAAGTTCCCTGCCGTGTAGCGCGAGACGTAGACGCTGTCGTTGTCATCGCCCACCACCACCTGGGGCGGCGTCTGCTGCCAGATGAGGAATCCGTTGCCGGCCCCGTCCATGGCGACGCGTGGATTGCGATTGCCGACGTCGCGCGCGTTCTGAATCGCGCGCGTCGGCGCCCAGCTTCCCCCCAACGGGCGACTACTGATCCAGACCACGTACTCGTTGTTCGAGTTGATGTAGTTGTTCTCGGTCCAGGCCGCGATCGCGGTGCCGTTGCCGCCGACCGCCAGCGACGGGATGGCGCCGTGCCCCGCCGAGACCCGCACCGGCGTTGTCCACGCCCCGCCGGGCGCCATGGTCGTCGAGCTCCAGATGCCGCGCTCTTCGGCCAGGCAGCTGGCCCGTGCCCACACGACCGTGGCGATCCCCTTGCTATCCACCGCGACCTGCGGGGCATCGGCGTTGATGGTGGCTCCGAGCGGCCCGGCGGTCCCCCAGGTCTTCGCTTGCGCGTTGTAGCGGTTCGTCCACAGCAGCCCGCCGTGCAACCAGACCAGTGTCCCGTTGCCCTCGGGATCGACCGCCAGGTACGGCTGCGTGTCGGCCTCGTCGACGTTCATCTCGGCCAACCCCGCCGGCGTCCAGGCGCGCGAAACAACCGGGACGTCAGTGCCGACGTCGGGGCGCGGAACGTCGGCCGACCCGTCAGGCGTGTTCGTGTCGACCGACGCATCGGTGCCACCGCTGCCGCCAACTCCACCGCCGCTGCCGCCAGCGCCGCCGCCGCCGTCAGCGCCGCCCGCGCCACCCGTGCCACCGTCGGGCGGCGGCGGGGGGGCGCCAGGCTTGAGAACCAAGGAGACCGTCATCGTCGTCACCTGTCCCGGCGTCACCTGAACGGATTGGGAATCCGCGTGGGCAATGGCCGGCTCGGTCGGTCCGTCCAGACCGATCGCCGACACGTCGACCTTGCCTTTCACGCTGGCCGGCAAACGCAGACCGATTTTCAGACCAATCTCCTTCCACGCCCAAGATTGCCGCCCTACCTCAACCTTGGGTTGGGTTCCCTGGGTCGCGACTACCTCGACCGATTTCAAATTCGGCATCGGAGGCTGAGCCGAAACATCGATGGCAACTATCGAACGTCCCGGTTCGGTGCACGCGGCGGCCAGCGCACCCAACAGCCCGGCAATGAGGACGCGTTTCTTCATGGGCCACAATCCAGGCCGACGCAGGGCGCGTCTTTGTGCGTGGTGAAAACCCCGGCTGCCGCCGCCCCTCCCAGGCCCGCCACCACGACCCCGCCCACGATGGCCCAGAACCACCACTTCTGATAAAGCGCCGGCTCCACCTCTGGGGGGGGCGGCGTGACCGGCGGCGGCATCACCAGGTTGATCGTCGTCGGCGGCGCGGTCGTAGTCGCGGCCGGCGGGGCGCTGGCCGTCGGCGCTGGTGGCGTCGCCGCCGCCGCCACCGGCGCGGCCGGCACAACCGCGGCGGCCGCCTCGCGCTTCTTCTTCATCTCCTGCATCTCGGCGATGTAGCCCTCGACCTCGGCGCGTTCGTCGGCGCCGACGTTTTTCGCCTTGCGCAGGTAGTCGCGAAAGCTGGTGATGGCCTTGTCCGGCTCGCCCAGGTTCTGGTAGCAGCGACCGATGTTGCGCAGGTAATTGGGGTGCAGCTTCTCCGCGTACAGCTTCGCGAACAGCTCCAGCGCCTCTCGATAACGACCGGCGACAAAGTTCTCGCGGGCCAGCAGCTCCCGCTGATCGGTCGCGGCCGACGCGCTTCGCGGCGCCGCGACGGCGGACGTGAACAACAAGCTAACAACCAGGGCGATGGCTCTCATGGGCTCCTGTCAAAGTTTGGCGGGCTCTTCGTCGGCGGGACGTTTGTGGGTGCCCCCGCCCTTGTGCGTCGACTTGGCCGTTGGCCTTGCCGGATTCGCCTTCGTCTTGTTGGTCGGGGTATCGGCCTTGGTGGTGTCCACCTTGATAACGGCGGGCGGTTTGGCTTGTTCCACAAGCTTGTTAACACCCACATCTGAGGCCGCTGTGCGCTCGACGGCCGCGTCGACCGGCGCCGCGGCGATGGGCAGCGCAGGGCCGGAGGGCGCCACCACCTTCTCGCTCGGCAGGCGTTCGGTTGCTCCCCGGTCGCGCACGAAATAACCAACCGCCATCACGGTGACCGCGGTCGCGCCCACCATCACCAGCAGACCCTTGAATCCCCGCGACCGACTGCCGGCCCTGATCTCGCCGGTTCCGGTCGAAAACGTGGTTCGCACCCGCGGCGCCGCCATCGTCGGATCGGTCGCTTTCGTGGGCGGCACCGACCCGAGATCCGGCGACGATCCTCGCACCACCAGATCAGGCCCGCCCAGCGCCTTCAGCTCCGACTGCAGCTCCGCCATGGTCTGGAAACGATCGTCGGGATTCTTCGCCAGCGCCCGATGCACCAGCCGCTCCACGCTCTCCGGGATGGCCGGCAACCATGACCGGACCGGAGCGGGCTCGACGTTGAGGTGCATGTTCACCAGATCGCCAAAACCCTCCGACACAAACGGTGGCCGGCCGACCAGCATCTCGTACAGGATGATGCCCAGCGAATACACGTCGCTGCGCAGGTCGACCGACTTGGTCCCGCGACACTGCTCCGGTGACATGTAGATGGGAGTCCCCATCAACATCCCGGTGCGCGTCTTCACCGAATCGCCGGGGGAAGTCCGCTGCAGCTTGGCGATGCCGAAATCCAGCACCTTTATCCGTTCGCGGTCCCCCTCATGCTGCCCCGGCACGACGAAAAGGTTGTCCGGCTTCAGATCGCGGTGAACGATCCCCTGTTTGTGTGCTGCCCCCAGCGCCGATGCCGTCTGGTACGTAAACTCCAGCGCATCCGGCAGCGGCACGCGGCCCAGCCGGCCGACCCGGGTCGCCAGGCTCTCGCCCTCGAGAAACTCCATCACCAGGAACGGCTGACCGTGCGGCAGCATGCCCGAGTCCAGGATCTCGATGATGTTCGGATGCCTGATGGCGTTGGCGGCGCGCGCCTCATTCAGGAACCGCCCCAGCAGCTGCGCGTCGGCCGAGAGCTCGGTGTGCAGCACCTTGACCGCCACCTTGCGGCCGATCTCCGGGTGTTCGGCCAGGTAGACGGCACCCATGCCACCCTTCCCCAGCAACGAAATCGCGCGGTAATTTCCGAACAACTGCCCGATCATTTTGCGTGCGATACTCTACACCCCGGCGGCCCGATTGAGGATGCTCGCGCCGCGATCGCCGTCGCCCAGCGTTTACAGTGCAAATTCGGCGCGGCTTACCGCCGCCCTGGGCCCCCAGTTGGGACGCGCGTCAGCGCCAGAGCACTGAACCGCCGCGGGTGGCGAGAATCTCGGCCAGCACCGCCGCCATCTGACGACGAATGTCCTCGGGCATCGCCGCCACCGACGCTGGCGGCTCCAGCGACCGCGCAGCGAGGCGCTCGCGCAGCTCGCGCCCGACCTTGGTCACCACCAGCATCTTGATGCGGCGATCGTGCTCGGCCCCCTGTCGTTCGATGAGGCCGCGCGATTCCAGCTTGTCGACGATTCCGGTCACGTTGG
>DASRQT010000611.1:0-13344 GCA_035696485.1 Polyangia bacterium
TGATCTGATGCGCCTGTTCGGCCGCCCGGTACCGCCAACGTTTGCGGGCTACGCCTCCGGCGAACGTCCCAGCGCCGATGGCCACGAGGTCGACGTCGCCGGTGACATCGCGCGCGCGCTGCAGAACAGCCCCGCGCTCAAGTCCCTGAAGATGGGCGTGGCGTTGACCGAGATCGACATACGGGTCGCGGTCGCGACCGCGCGTCCGCGGCTGGACTTCGCCGGTTCGGTGGGCGCCACGGGCAGCAGCAACAACACGCTCTCGGACAGCGCCAGCCAGACGCTGTCGTTCGACAAGACCACCTGGTCGGCGGGCCTTACCTTCGAGCTGCCGATCCAGAACCGCGCCGCCCGCGGCGCCGAGCAAGCCGCCCGCCTGACCGGCGAACGCGCCACCGTCGACGCCGGCGATCTGGAGCTGGCGATCCGCGACGGCGTGGCCCGCCTGGGCGCGCGCATCCGCGCCGCCTCGCAGCGGCAACAGCTGGCCAGCGCCGCCGTCGGCTACGCCGGGCAAAACCTGGAGGCCGAACGCGCCCGCTTCGAGGTCGGCCGCTCGACCAACAACGACGTCCTGCTGCGCCAGCAAGAGCTGAAGCAGGCGCAGATCCAGCTGGCCCGCGCCATCGTCGATATCCTGGTCAACGACGCCGCCCTGGCCGCCCTGACCGGCGACATCCTCGACCGCTACGGGATCAAGCTGCCGTGACCGCCATCGCCGACGGCCAGCCCGCGGCCGTGGCGATGAAGCCGATCATCTGACCGGTGACGCCGGCGTCGCGCCGGTAAGAGAAGAACCGCTTGTCGTCGCAGCTCGTGCACTCCGGCCCGGCGTCGATGAACGCCCGCGGCACGCCCGCCCGCATCAGCAAGAGTGCGTTGGCGCGCTTCAGGTCGACGTGCCGCTTGGTCAGATCGTTGGCCGCCTGTTCGCGGATCACGCCCTCGTCGCGCGCACCGGGGATGCTGGCCTCGACGGCGGCAATCACCTCGTCGCCCACCTCGAAGCAGCAGGGACCGATGGCCGGCCCCATGGCGACCCGTAGATCCTCGGGCCGGGTGCCGTACTCCGCGGCCATGCGCACGACCGCCGCGGGAACCACCCCCGCCACCGTCCCGCGCCAGCCGGCGTGCACGGCGGCGACCGCCCCGGTCACCACGTCGGCCATCAGCAACGGGATGCAGTCGGCCACGAACGATCCGACCACCACCCCCGGCGCGATCGCGCACAGGGCATCCGCCTGGACCTTGGCCACGTCGGCGACCGCGTCGCCGGCGGCGACCGCGATCACCGTCGCCCCGTGTACCTGCGACGCCACGTAGATGTCCTCGCCGCCGGCGGCGCGCCGCAAGCGGCGGCGGTTCTCCATGACGTTGTCGCGCGCGTCGCCCCACTTCATGCCCAGGTTCAGGGTGTCGAACGGCGCCGCGCTGACGCCCCCGCGCCGGGTGGTGAACCCGTGGTGAAACCGCGCCGGGATCACCGACGACCGCAACAGCGGCAGGACCACATCCTCCTCGGTGTAGGGGGCCTCGATCATGGGCGCCGGATTGTATCGCGCAACGCGGCCAGCGCGGCCTGGAAGTCGGCCGGTGGAGCTGATTCGAACGACATCGCCACGCCTGTCGCCGGGTGGCGGAACCCCAGAGTCCTGGCGTGCAGGGCCTGCCGCCCCAGTGTCTTTCCAATTTCTCGGATGGCGAGATCGCGCGGCGGCCGACCGTAGACTGAATCGCCCAGCAACGGGCAGCCCAGCGCCGACAGATGGATGCGCACCTGATGCGTTCGCCCGGTCTCAAGCTGCGCCTCCATTCGCGCCGCACCGCCCAGGGACTCAAGCAGCCGCCAGTTGGTGATGGCGCGCCGCCCGGTCTTGACCCGCGTCGAGAACTTCTTGCGGTCGCGCGGATCGCGGCCGTGCAACGTATCGATACGGCCGCTCTTCCCGGGCGGTTTTCCGACCACCAGCGCCTCATAGATGCGCGCGATGTCGTGCGCCTTGAACGCCGCGCCCAGCGCCGTCATGGTCGCGTCGTCCTTGGCGATGACCAGCAGGCCCGACGTGTCCTTGTCGATCCGGTGCACGATCCCCGGACGCAGCTCGCCGCCGATGCCGCGCAGATCCCGGCAGTGAGCCAAGAGCGCATTGACCAGCGTTCCCGCCTCGTGCCCCGGGGCCGGGTGCACCACCAGCCCCGCCGGTTTGTCGATCACCACCAGCCAGCGATCCTCGTGGACGATGGCCAGCGGGATCGCCTCGGCGGCGATCTCCGTCTTTGCCACTGGCGGCGGCGCCCACAGCACCACCTCGCCCGACCGCAGCTTGCGCGACGGCACCGCCACCTTGCCGTCGACGGTCACGGCGCCCTGGCTGATGTGGCGCCCAAGCTGCGTGCGCGAAACGCCGGCGGCGGCGCCGGCCAGAAACAGATCCAGTCTTTGCCCGGCGGACTGCCGACCAACGACGAAGCGCTGCGTGGCTACCAGATGCGCGACTTGAGGTGCGCCTTGGATTTGAGCATCACGTCGACCAGCGCCCGGTCATAGAGGCCGAGCACGTAGATGTCGGGCGTGACGCGGCTCTTGTACAACGTCCGCCCCTCCTCGATCTCGTCGCGCATCACATCGAACAGCGTGTCGCGTTCGATCCCCTGCGCGATCTTGGCCTCGTGGTACAGCGTCAGGTCAGAGGCGATGGCACGCGCCAGCTGCCGCGCACGCTCCGGCTTGTCGATGAGGGCCATGCGGCGATGTTACTAGAGGTTGATCCGTCCGCCCAGTCGCTCGATCTCGAGGGGCAACGTCCAGTCCAACCGGCGGACGGCGACCTGGCCGTCCTTGGTCACGCGCACCACCTCGCCCTTGACCCGCACCGGATCCTCGGGTGACGACAGCCGCGGCAGCTCCAGCTCCACGACGTTTCCAGGCTGTTCAGAGCCAAACGGGCTATCGAACAGGACGCCATCGCGCGAGACATTGGCAACCTTACGGAGGTACCGCCCGCCGTCGCTCGTCACCTCGACGGCATAAAAGCCCGCTCCCATCCGCTCGCGGGCACGTCTATCGGTCAGCGCCGGTCCCCAAAATCTTTTGGTTAACATTGTAAGTGACAGGACTACATCGGCGTATTACCCCCGTCAAGTTTTCGGCCTAAACCCAGGCCTTTCGACGTGTTGGGCGCGTTCGATGAAGGCGCTTGGCGCTTGGGCATGCAACCGACTACTCTTTGAGACTCCCCATGAAGCAACCACGCGTCGTGTTGTCCGCTCTCCTGCTTGCCGGCGCCCTGCTGATCGCGGCCCCGATGGCCCTCGCCGACGGCACTCACTACGAGCTGCAGAAGACGGAACCGAAGGTCGCCGTGGGCGCCAAGTCCAGCGCCACGGTCACCATCGCGGCCAAGAACGGCTGGCACCTGAACGCCGAGGCGCCGTTCAGCGTGTCGCTTGTCGCCCCGACCGGCCTGACGCTTTCCAAGACCAAGCTCGGTCGCAGCGACCTGGCGAAGAGCACGCAAGACGCCGCCCAGTTCGAGATCGCCTTCGAGGCCATCGAGGCCGGCATCAAGGTGGTCACCGGCGAGGCGCGGTTCGTGCTGTGCCAGGAGGCCGCCTGCAAGCCGGTCAAGGAGACGGTCTCGATCAACATCGAGGTGACGCCGCCGACCGCCGCCCCGGCCGCCAAGGCCAAGCGCACGAAGAAGATCTAGCGCCTCCGACGAACCCTCTGCCGCTAGCGGAACCCTTTCACGATCGCCGCGACCTTCCGCGCGATCGGGCGTCCCAGGGCCCCGACCACGACGACGTTCAGGCGCTCGGGACGGATCACGCGGCGGGCGGCGCGCAGGATGTGTTCGGGGCGCACCCGTTCGACCTCGCGGATCTTCCGTTCCTGGGAGTGGGGCCGGTAAAAAAGCTCGGTACCGCCGAACCAGCTGCACAGGCTGTCCAGGTCGTCGTAGCAAGCCTCGAGATCGCCCAGGAACCGGCGTTTGGCCTTGCCCAGCTCCTGTTCGCTGACCAACTCGGTGCGGAACCGCGCCAGGATGGCCAGCGATTCGGCCACCAGATCGGGCAGCTTGGCGTGGGCGCAGGCGGCGTCGATCTCCAGCAGCGCGGCGTCGTGATACGAAAACAGGCTGCCGGCCACGGAATACGCCAGCCCCTTCTGATCGCAGATCTGGTAGTGCAGCCGCGTCGACATGCCGTCGTCGAGGACGCGCATCAACGCGCGCAGCGCCTGGTAGTCGGGATCCCGTTCGGCCAGCGCGTGAAACAGCACGTGCACCTGCGTCTGCGCCGATTCGTTGTGGATGGAACGGAAGCGCGGCCCGTTCAGCGACGCCCGCGGCGCGACCGGCCGGCAGCGCCGCCCGCGCGGCACGCGCGCGAAGGCGGCCCGCGCCGTCGACTCGACCGCCGCGTGGCGCAGCGGCCCCGCAACGCACAGAACCATGTTCGCGGCGCCGTAGAACCGCCTGAAGTGATCGCGCACGTCCTCGACCTTGAAACGCCGCACGTTTCGCAAGGGCCCGGTGATCGTGTATCCCAGCGGGTGCTTCTGCCAGACGGCCGAGCGCGACAGATCGTCGAGGTTGATGTTGCGCCCCTCGTCGTCGAGATCTTCGAGGATCTCCTCCAGGATGATCTGACGTTCCAGATCGATGTCGCGAAACGACGGCGTGCTGAACAGATCGCCGAGGATCTCGAGGCCGCGCGGCAGGTGAGGCGCGTGCAGCGGCACCTGGTACAGCGAATAGTCGCGCCCGGTCTCGGCGTACAGCGTCCCGCCCAGGTCCTCGATGCCCAAGTTCAGAGCGAAGGAATCGGGGAACTGCGCGCACCCCCGGAACAACATGTGCTCGACGAAGTGCGACAGTCCGTTGGTCTTGGGCGTCTCGTAGCGCGAGCCGGCCCTCACGAACAGCGACAACACCGCCGTGTGCAGGTGCGGTGTCTCGACCGTCACCAGGCGCAGCCCGTTGGGCAACAGGGACCGAGCCACGCGGTACGGGGCCTTGGCGAGAACGGGGGTGCGGGTGTCGGGTTGTGACGACAGGTGTCCGGAGCTCATGGGCGCTCGAATTTACAGGTAATTATCAACTTAGAAAGGATGCGGAAACATTACCTGACTAATAATCACGTTCAGGGTTGGGGTTCTGGGGGTTGGGGTGCGACGCGGTGTGAGGGGTTGGGGGGGGCCCGCCTCTCACACCGCGCGCGCTGTTGGTCGTTCCCGGGGTAAGGTGATACCGGGGAACGTGACCGACGCCAGCGACGACGACGCCAATTCGGCCGGCGGTCCGGCCGCTAATCCGGTCGGTCTGATCGGGAAGACGCTGGGCCGCTATCACCTGACGGCTGAGCTGGGGCGCGGGGGGATGGCGACGGTTTACCGCGCGTCCGACCCGCAGCTTGGTCGCGAGGTGGCCGTCAAGGTGATGCACGGCACGTTCGCGGGCCGCGGCGACATCGAAAAACGCTTCCGCCGCGAGGCGCAGGCGGTTGCGGCGATCAAACACGACAGCATCCTCGACATCTTCGACTTCGCGCCGGGCGCGCGCGGTGAACCCGGCTACATCGTCACCGAGATCATCGACGGACCCACGCTGCGCGAGCTGATGGACGAATGCGGCGGGCGCATCCTCCCCGAGGTGGCGGCGCTGCTGGCGGCGCGCGTGGCCGGCGCGCTGGGGGCGGCGCACAAGCACGGCATCGTCCACCGCGACGTCAAACCCGACAACGTGATGATCGAGCGTCGCCCCGGCGCTCCGGTGCGCGTGGTGCTGACCGACTTTGGCGTGGCGCACATCATCGCCGACGACACCATGACCGCCACCGGATCGCTGCTGGGCTCGCCCGCGTACATGTCACCCGAGCAGGCGCGCGGCCAGGAGGTCGGCCCGCACAGCGACGTCTTCTCTCTGGGCGTCCTGCTCTATCACATGGTGGCGGGGCGGACGCCGTTCGTCGGCAAGGATCCGCTGACCATGATCGCGGCCATTCTGCACGGTGAGCTGTTGCGACCGTCGCAGGTCGACGCGCACGTCGGCGCGCCGCTGGAGGCCATCATCTTGCGCTGCCTCAACCGCGCGCCCGCCGAGCGCTACCCCGACGCCAGCGCCGTTTTTGTCGCGCTGAACGCGCTGGCGGAGGAAGCGGGCCTGACCGACGAGGCGGCGTCGCTGCGCGCGTTCTTCGACGATCGCGAGACCTTGCTGGCGGCCCTGCGGCGACGCATCGCCGAGCAGGCGTTTGCCCAGGCGCGAAAGTCCGCCCGGCGCGGCGACCTGACGCGCGCGCTGAGCGAGGTGAACCGGGTCTTCGCCTATCACCCCAACCACAGCGGCGCCGAAGCGTTGCTGACCAGCATCGCCTCACGCCGGCGCTGGACGAAGGTCGCGATGGCCGCCGCCGGCGTCGTGATCCTGGGCGCGGGTGGATACGCCACCAGGCGGCTGATCGCGGACGGCGCGCTGTCGGCGGTCGAAACGCCAGCGCCCTCCACAACGTCGGCCGCCGCGCCGCCACGCCAGGAACCAGCGCCACCGCCGCCGGCGTTGCCGACCGTCGCCCCGCCCCCGACGCTGGCAGCGGCCGAGACGCCGCCACCGTCATCCCCTTCGCCGCCGGTTCAACCAGGCGCCGCCGCCAAGGCCGGCAATCTCCGGCGACCGCGCACGCGCGTGCCGGAAGCAACTGAACGTTCCGCCGCCGTCTCTGCCCGGCCGACGCCGGCCGACGCCCCGCTGCTGCCCACCAACCCCGCTCCCGTCGCCGTCGTCAGGGAGCCGCCCGCGCCGGTTCCGGCGGCCGTCCCGGTTCCAGCCCTGGTGACACCTACCGCCAGCCTGACCATCCGCGCATCACAGGGGTTCTGTTCGCCGTCGATGGACGACCACCCGGCGAAGATTCGGCCCGTCTACGAGGGCGTCGCCCCCGGAGTACACCGTATCTACTGCACCCTGCCCGGCGGCGAAAAGCACCTGGTTGGCAGCTACGACCTCCGCCCCGGCACCCGCCCCAACCTGGCCATTATCCCGGGCCCGGGCGGCAAACCGGTCCTGGCCCGTCCGGAATAGCCCGCCCAAACGACATGATCACGACAGTGCTGTCGTAGTCGGTGGGTTGGGCCCCTGCGGGGAGGGCTAATCCTCTAGAATCTCGATGACCTCAGATGGCCCTGGCCTTGCAGCCCCGAAGGGTGCGGAATCCCGTCTTTTTGCTTCCGGGCCCCTCTTCATGAACCGCTTCTCGCAATTTCTCGTGTTCGCGATCGGCGCCATCGCCGCGGGCGGCGGTCTATTCGGCTGCCTCTTCACCGACCCCGTGAACACAAAGCCGCATATCAACGGCATCGTCACGTCGATGACTGTGGTTCGTGGGCAGACCCTCACCTTCACCGCCGAGGTCAGCGATCCGGACGGGGACAAGATCGACCTCGAATGGTCCAGCAGCCCGATGCGGTGTCCGGATCAGATGGACGCCAGCAAACGTCCACCAACGGAACAGCACCAAGTGTACATGGTGAAGTTGAGCGCGGACAAAGCCAGCGTGCTCTGCATCTGGGTTCTGGCCACGGATTCGCACGGCGCCACAGACCTCAGCACGCGAACGATTGAAGCGGGCAATCGCCCGCCGGTGGCCACAATGAAAGTGCAGGTTCCGGTGGACAATCACCTGGGGCATTACGACCTGTTCAGCGGGTTCCGCGTCTCGGGCGCCGATTCGTCGGATCCCGATGGTGACGGCATCGTCAAACGCGTTTGGGTGTTGCGGGCGCCCAATGCCGGATCGAACGCCAAGCTGATGCCGTGCGCACCCCGACCGTCGCCCGAGGATGAGGTTCAATGTTTCCTGGCCGACGTTGCCGGCGACTATCAGCTGTCGCTGACCGTGAACGACGGCACGGACGACAGCCAGGCCACGCAACAGACGATCCGCGTCGACGAGGACGCTCCGCCCTGGATCGAGCTATCGTTGCCGTCGGCGGCCGCAAGCCCCTTGGTGCTGGATCCGGCGCAACCGTGGTCGTTCGCGGTTCTGTCCGTGAAGGACGACGGCGATCCCTACCCCGGGAAAGAGGCGCCGCGTGGCACCGCCAAGTTCTCCTGGACGTTCCGGCAAAAGGGCGGTGAGTGGCGCGCCATCCCCGGTTTCGAGAGTTTGGCCTCGGTGGTGATCGCGCCCGATACCTTCGTCATCGGCGACAGGGTCGATCTGCGAGTCGAGGTGCTGGATCGGGTCGCGCTGCATTCGCTGGCCGCCTGCGGAACCGCCGATATCTGCCCCGCCGAGCACCCGCAGCGGATCACCTGGAACATGGAGTATCGATGACGGACGCGCGGTTGCTGCGCGTCTTTTCGCTGCTGCTGGCGCCAATGACAGCCGCTGTCGTTGGATGTGCCGGCGATGTCAGCGCGCCCGCCTCAAACCCGGGCGGCCCCGGTAGCGGCGGCAGCACCGGCGCCGGCGGCACGGGCGGTGTTCAGGCGGCCTGCCACGTGGAGATCACGCCGCAGTCGCCGACCTCCTTTGATGGCCTGACCGCGGGCCCGGGCGCAAAGCTGCGCGTGCGCGGCGAGGTCACGGGGCTGCCCAGCGCCAGCTTCACCTGGGCGTGGGACGTGGCCTTCGCCGACGGCAGCGCGGTCACCCACGTCCAGCCACCCAGCAGCGACGCCTCGGTGATCGAATTCTCGATGGCCCTGCCGGGAACGTACACGGTGACCGTCGAGCTGGCGGGCAGCGCGCGGTTCTGCGGTGGGGAAAGGACCGTCGTCGCGCAGCGACCGGGCGCGAAGCTGACCTCGTTCCGGTTCCGGTTTGTCCCGCCGGCCGACAGCGATCCGCCCCAGGAACGTGAGATTCAGATCGCGGGCGGAACACCGTCGGGCGGCAACCACCTGGTCCTGCTGCCGGGGACGCTGGTGCCGTTCGACCCGCGCGATCAGGCCGGCGGCGCGCCGTTGCCGGCTTACGTGCGCGTGACCGACGGCGCCCACCGGATCGTGGCGGAGGCCCACGTCGGCAGCAACGGTCAGGCGGCCAACCTGCGCCTGATGTCCGGTGCCTTCGACATGCTGGTGATCCCGGACGGCGACTATGCTCCGGTGCTGCTGGCCGGAAGACAGGCGTCCGAGCTGGCTGCCCAGATGCCCATGATGATCGACAAGGGGATGGCGCTGTCAGGCCAGGTGGTCGACGCCTCCGGCCCGGTCAGCAACGCGAAGGTCGTCATGCGCGCCGGCACCTTGCCGTCGACCCTGGCGGTGACCGGACCAACCGGCGCCTTCACGGTTCGCGTGGCGCCCGGCAGCACGTACGGCATGACCATCACGCGCGGCGATGAAGCCGGCCGGACCATCGAGGCGGTCATGCCGGCAACGCCGGGAATCACCGTCGGGGCCGTCGGTCCGCAGCCGGCCCTGGACGTCCGCATGTCGGCATTTTCCACCGCCGGGCTGTCGCTGAACCTGATGGCCAGCGAAACCGGCAGCCTGTCGGCGTCCGCGCGCGTGCTGGTCGAGACGGCGGCGTCGCTGGAAGGGCTGGTGACGCTGACCATGGGGACGATCACGCGCCCGGCGGTGCTCAAGGTGCGCGGCGAGGTTGCGCCCAAGGCCGACGGCTCGGTGGCGCTGGTCGGGCTGCCGCGCGCGCGCTACAAGGCGACCGTGTTCCCCGGCGCTCTCAACAGCTTCGACGCGGTGACCACCATCGCCGATCTGGATCTGACGGCCGGGAATCTGGCGGCGCGGACGGTGATGCTGAAACGCAAGGTGACACTGACCGGCAAGCTGCTCCCCGGTGCGCAGGCGGGGGGCCTGCCGATCACGGCGGTGGACCTGCTGGGTGATTTTCCCATCGCCGTTCCCGGCAGCGCCAATGACGCCGGCATCTGGTCACTGCGGGTCAATCCCGAACGCACCTACTCGCTGCGGGTCCAGCCGCAGCCGGGGCGGATGCTGGCGCGCACCAACTTCGGGCCGGTTCCCGTCCTTGCCACCGACACGGCCGTCGCCGATCAGCGGATGCCACCGGCGTTGCTGTACGCGGGAACGGTGATGGATCATTCGGTGCAGGGGATCGATCGCGCGCTGATTCAGGTGTTTTGCATCGCCAGCAGCCCCGACTGCGCCGACACCGAGACCCCGATCGCGGAGACGGTCACCGTCAGCGATGGCTCGTTCCAGTTGCTATTGCCGGATCCGGGGGTCAACTGATGCGCGCCGGCGGGAAAATATCGCTCGCCTGCGCGCTGGGGCTTACGGTGTCGCTGACGGGAGGCGGCTGTTCGGGATACGTCAGCACCTCGGGCGGGAATGCCGGCGGCCAGCCCCCATCAGGCTCCGGGCCTGGCGGGCCGGCACCGGGGCCGACCTACGAAGCTTGCAAGATCGAGTTGATGCCGGCTTCACCGCTATCATTCGAGGGCCTGTCCGCAGGACCGGACGCATCGCTGAAGGTTCGCGGCGTCGTCACCGGCGTGCCGTCGGCCAGCTATCAATGGGAGTGGAGCGTCGCCCTGGCAGACGGCAGCGCGGTTCCGTTCAGCATGCCCATCCCGGGCGACAACGTGATTCAGTTTTCGCTGCCGTCGCCGGGGACGTACACGATCAAGGCGCAGCTGCTGGCCGACAGATACTGCCGTGGCGAACGCTCCGCCGTCGTGGCGCGCACGGGCGCCCGCCTCCGTTCGTTCCGCTTCCACGTGACGCCACCGTATGGCTATGATCTCCCGACACGAGACTTCGTCGTCCAGGTCATCGGCGGCACGCCGTCCGGCGGCAACCACCTGCAACTGTTACCCGGGACCAAGGTGCCGCTGCAGGTGCGCCTCGGCGAAACCGGCGCGCCGGTACGCGCCTATGTCCGCATGAGCGACGAACGTGGGATCGTTTTTGAGGGACAGACCGGCCGCCCCGGCCAGGACCTGTTGGCCCACGTTCAAGAGGGCATGTACGAAACGCTGATTGTTCCCGAGGGCGACGAGGTCGCCCCGCTGCTGCTGCCGCCCACGCCGGCGTCGGAGCTGTCGGTCATGATGGGCACGGCTTTGACCGTGGACCAGGGGATCACCGTCGAGGGGATGGTGCGTGACGCCGACGGGTCGCCGCTGCCGGACAGCAAGGTCATCCTGCGCGCCGGCGAGCTGACCTCGACGCTGGGCGCCTCGGATGCCACCGGGGCTTTTCGCGTGCGCGTCCGCCCGGGGCAGTTCTCCGCCACGGTGTCGCCGCCTGTCGCGCTGGGGATGTTGCGCGCCGAATTTCCGATCGCGACCGGCGTCACCATCGCGCCCGCCGCGAAGCCAGCACCGACGGGAGCACCAAATACCGCAGGAACGGCCAGCCCGACGGCTGCAACGCCGACCCCGGCGCTGGGATTCCGGTTGCAGCCTTTCCGATCGGCCCGCCTGACGCTGGCGCTGTCGGGTGCGCCCGACAGCCTGGGGCCGACCGCGCGCGTGGTCATCGAATCGATGGCGCCCATCGCCGACGTGGCGACACTGAGCATCGGCGGTTCCAGTCACGCCCTGTCCGCGCGAATTCACGGCGAGCTGACCCCGAACGCCGACGGCACGGTTGTCGCCCCCACACTTCCGCGCGGTCGTTACAAGGCCACCATCTACCCCGCGGGGGGCGCCGGCGCGGCGGACGCCGTCACCACGGTGACCGACATCGACGTCGGTCCCGGCGACGTCACCGTGCGCGCCATTACTCTGGCTCGAAAGGTCACTATGCGCGGGACGCTGATGCCCGGCGCCGAGGCCGCCGGCATCCAGGTCGTCGCCCTGGACATGGATTCGTTGCTGCCGCTGGCTTTCGTGAAGGAGGCCGTCGCGGGCGGCGCCTGGGAGATGGCGGTCAATCCGGGGCGGACGTACACTCTTCGCGCGCTGCCGCAGCCGGGTCAACGGTTCGCGCGGGCCAGCTTCGGCCGCGTCTCCGTCGCCGGCGACGATGTCTCGGTGGCCGCGCGCAACATGCCCGACGCCCTTCTATATACCGGCACCATCATCGATCCCTCGCTGGGGGGGATCCAGGGCGCGCTGATGCAGATCTACTGCCTGCCCGGAACCCCCGACTGCACCGACCCCAACACGCCCGTCGCCGAAGCGGTCACCGGGGAGCTCGGTCTGTTTCAGCTGATGCTGCCTGACCCCGGAGTCAATCCGCCGTGAGCCCATAGATGCGCCGACGCTTCGGGATCATCTTCGCCATTTTCCTATCGCCCCTGGTCATGGCTGCCGCCGCGCCGCCCGTGGTCGCGCAACCCGGCGACGGATCGGCGGCACCGTCGCCATCGCCATCGCCCGCGCCGCCGGCTGCCCCGCCTCATCCGTCGCCGGCGGCCGACCCACCGCCCCCCGACGCCGCCACCGCGCTGGAACGCGCCCGATCCTCGTACGAATACGGCGACATGGAGATGGTGGTCGACGCCGCCCGCCTAGTCGCCGAGGGCCGCCTGCGCCCGACCCCGGCCCAGCGCGCGCAGGCGCTGCGGTTCCTGGGCATCGGCCTTTTTCTCACCGGCCGCACCGAGGGCGCCGAGACCGCGTTCTTCGATCTGCTGCGCCTCAAGCCCGGCGCCAAGCTGGACACCACCAATACGCGCCCCGACGTCGTCGCCTTCTTCGAGGGCGTGCGCAGCCGTCACTCCGACGAGATCCGCCAGGCCGCCAAGACGCCGCCCGGTAAACGTTTCATCTGGTGTTTCCTCCCCCCCGTGGGCCAGTTCCAGAACGGCCACCACGCGCGCGGCTGGACCATCGCCACGCTGGAGCTCGTCTCGCTGGGCACCGCCATCGCCAGCTACGCGCAGCTCAAAGCCTGGCAGAACCCGACCGACGACACCTTCGGACCCCACACCGACGCCGCCCACTCCTTGAAGACCCTGAACGGCGTCGCCGTCGGCGTGTTCGCCGCCACCGTCATCATCGGCATCATCGACGCCGTCTCCAACTACGGCGACGACCACGAAGAACGCTCCGTCGTGAAGCTATCCCCCGCCGGCCTGACCTTCCGTTTCTGATTCTGCGCATGCGCCGGTGCGCTACACTGCGCGCGCCCTTCAGGCGGGTAGCTCAGTGGTAGAGCGGGGTCTTTACACGGCCCGGGTCGCAGGTTCAATCCCTGTCCCGCCTACTTCTGCGAGTTCCCGCGGGGTCTCAGGAAGTCCCAGGAAGGTTCAGTATGTGTGGCATTTTCGCATACTTGAGCCGTATTTCTGTCCTCCAAGGTCTCGCGGTATCCCTTGACAGCTCCTGACCGGTGGGGGTAACTCTGGGGGTAACTCTGGGTTTGTAGAAATGAGTTACCCCCACATGCTTACGGACAC
>DASRQT010000612.1:0-1916 GCA_035696485.1 Polyangia bacterium
AAGGTGGCGCGCGACTTCCTGCTGGACGCCGACGCCATCGTCTGGCTGTTCGCCGTCGGGCAGGCGGCCAAAGCAACCGAGCAGCAGGCGCTGCGGTTGGCGCGCAGCGCCGGCAAGCGCGTGGTCGGCGTCCTCAACAAGGTCGACCGCGCCGAGGCGGCGGAGATCGCCCAGGTGTCCGCGCACGTGACCGCCGCGGTGGGCGATCTGGTCGACGTGATCGTGCCGCTGTCCGCGCGGCGCGCGCTGGAGGCCCGGCAAAAGGGGGACGACGCCGGCACCAAGGCCAGCGGCCTCAAAGATCTCGAGGAGGTATTGGAGGCGCGGTTTTTTCGCAACGCCCGCGCGCTCAAACGCACGACCGCGGTGGCGGCCCTGCGCCGATTCGTCGGCGGCGCGCGCGCTGCCGTCGCGGCCGCGCCGCTGCCGGTGCGCGACTTCGCGGGCGAGCGCGACGCCCTGGCGTCGTGTGAGACCCGAGTACGCGGCGCGCTGGCAGTGGAACGCGTGGCGCTGCGCGCGCGCATCGACGAGACCTATCGCAACGCCGCCTTCGAGGTGCGCGAGTTCGTGAGACCGCGTACCTGGCTGTTCGGCGAACATCGCGCCGAGCAAGCTGACGAGGAATTCCTGATCGACCTGCTCGACGAAGCGATCGCCCGCGCCGCCACCGCCACGCGCGCCACGCTGCTGGCGGCTCTGTCTCCCGACCCGGAGGCACCCGGCGCGTCGCCGACAGGCTCGGCCGCGCTGACATCGACGCCACCGGCGCTGGTGACGCTGCGACCCGCCGTCACCCAGGCCGTCGATGTGGCGCTGGATCGGTTTCGCGCCTACGCGCGCGGCGTGATCGAGGGCGGCGCCGTCGCGGAGTTCTTCCGTCACGACCTGCCGCGCATCCGCCTTGATCTGGTCGCGATCCGCAACGCGCTGGCCCGGCGCGCTCCTGATCCCGAAGCGGCGCTGTTCGGAACATTGGCCGCCGACCTGACCGGGCTGTTCCGGATCGCGCGCGCCCAGCTCGACGACGCCGAGACCGGCGCTGCCATTGCCGCCCTCATGCGCGAAGAAAGGCTGACGCGCCCCCTGGACCTGCTGGCCGAGGCGGTGGATCATCTGGCGTCGCAACATGAGCACGCCGACCAAGCGCCCGCCGCTGCCGCCCCTGACGCTGGGCATCGATGAGGCCGGGCGCGGCCCGGCCCTGGGCGCGCTGGTGCTGGCGGCGGTGGCGCTGTCGCCGGTGGCCGCCCGGCGGCTGTCGCGCGCCGGCGTGACCGATTCCAAGGCCTTTGGTGCCGGGCCGGACGCACACGCCGCGCGTTCGGCGCTGTTCGCGCTGATCAAGCGCCACGCCCGCTGGATCGGCATCGACGTGTGCGACGTCGAGGTCGTGGATGCGTACGTCGCACGCGGAGCGCTCAATGTCCTGGAACGCGAGAGCGCGCAGCGGTTGATCCGCGCCGCCCCCCGCTGCCGGCGGATGATCGCCGATGGCCAGCGCATGTTCGCGCCGTTGCGCGCCATCTATCCGCACCTCGTCGCCGTCGACAAGGCGGAGCTGGCGCACGTCTCGGTCGCCGCCGCCAGCATCTGCGCCAAGGTCCGCCGCGACGAGCTCTTCGCCTGTATCGCGCGCCGCTACCAGCATGAATTTGGCCCGGTGCGCGGGCAGGGTTACGTCAACGCCGCCACGCGCGCGTTCGCCAGCGCCTATTTTCAAAAGTTCGGCACCCTGCCGCCCGAAGCCCGCTGGTCCTGGCCGTGGCCTTCACCCTGGCCCGGGCCGGGACATCGCCGCCCGTCTTCGTTCCGCGTCTAGTCGCCGCCGCGCATATCTGCACCGCGGTCGGCTCGCGGTCGGCTCGCGGCGGCCCGCGGTCGGGATCCCGGGCCGCCGCGGCTCGAGGGTCCAG
>DASRQT010000613.1:0-27920 GCA_035696485.1 Polyangia bacterium
CGCCGCCGGGCGGTCACCCGAGCCGAGGTGCTTGGCCACGGCGCCCTCGATGGTCTTCGACACCTGTTCGGTTCGTTCCACGCGCGTGCCGATGGGCGCCTTGAAGCTGACGCTGAACTGCGACTCGTCGGTGTCGGGAAAAAACTCCGTCCCGATGCGGCTCTTGACCAGCATCGAAAGGCCAAAGGCCAGCAGGATGGCGGACACCGTCATCAAGCGATGCCGCAGCACCCAGCGCAACATTCCCGCGTAACCCTCGTCGCCACGGTCGAAGACGCGGGTCAGCGCGGCGCCGAAACCGCCCAGCGCGGTCTTGACGGATCCCGACGCGGGCGCGCCTGCCGTCTCGGGGACGTGGGACCGCAACATGTACAGGCACAGCAGCGGCGTCACGGTGCGCGAGACAAAGAAGCTGGTCGCCAGCGCGAACGAGATGGTCAGCGCCAGCGGCACGAACAGGTTGCGGGCGACGCCGGTCAGGAACAGCACCGGCAAGAACACCACGATGGTGGTGATGGTCGAGACCAGGATCGGCATCGCCACCTCCTGAGCCGCCGCCAGCACTGCCTCGCGCCGATTCTTCGTGAATTGAAGGTGCCGGTGGATGTTCTCCAGCTCCACGATGGAATCGTCCACCAGGCGGCCGATCCCCAGCGCCAGTCCGCCCAGCGTGAACACGTTCAGCGTCTGGCCGGTGGCGCCGAGGAGGATGAACGTGGCCATCACCGACAGCGGAATGGCCACCGCGATGATGCCGGTCGCGCGCACGCTGACCAGGAAGATCAGGATCACCAGCACCGCCATGACCCCGCCCCACACCGCCTCGTGCTGCAGGGCGCTGACCGCGGAGCGGATGTAGGAAGACTGGTCGAAGGCGACCGACAGCTTCACACTGGGCGGGATGCCGCGAAAGTTTGGCATCGCGGCCCGGATGGAATCGACCACCTGGATGGTGTTGGCGCCCGGCTGCTTCAGCACGCGCAGGAAGACGCCACGCTTGCCGTCCACGCGCACGATCTCCGACTGATCGGCGGAGCTGTCCTCGACCTTGGCGACATCGCTGATGCGCACTGGTGCCGCCCCTTCCCGCCCCGGGCCACTGGTACCCGGCCGCACGATCACGTCGTTGAGGGGTTTGGCGGCCACCACCTGCGTGTTGGAGAAGATGTTGTAGTCGCGATCACCGGCGCGCAGATTTCCGCTGGGAAGAAGCAGGTTCGACCGCTTGACGGCGTCGACGACGTCAAGCACGCCGAGTCCGCGCGCCCGCAGCGCATCCGGGTGGGCCTTGACCTGAATTTGCCGGACCTTGCCGCCGCTGACGTTGGCGCTGGCGACGCCAGTGAGCCGTTCGATTTGCGGTTCGATGACGTTGTAGGCCAGGTCGTAGAGCTGCCGTTCGTCCAGCCCTTCGCCGCCCACGGCCAGCTGGACGACCGGGATGTTGGTGATGTCGAACTTGATGATGAACGGCTGCTGAATCCCTGGCGGCAGTGTGTTCAGGATCTGGGCCACCCGCTGCGAGACCTCGAACTGTGCGTTGTCCAGGTCGGTCCCGAAGTTGAACCAGACGCTGACCACCGAGACACCCTGGCGCGACAGGCTTTCGATCCGGTCAATGCCGGGCGACGCCGCGACCGCGCGTTCGACCGGCTCGGTGATGGTCTTCTCGATGTCGGAGGGCCCGGCGCCCGTATAAAACGTCGCCACGCGAATAACCGGCACGTTGATCTGCGGAAACAGATCGACGCTGAGCCGCCGCAACGACACCGTCCCGAGGACAATGATCATCAGCGACATCATCAGGATGAGGACCGGATTCCGAAGCGCGAGTCTGGTCAGCCACATGCGACGTCAGTTCCGTGCCGAACCGGGGTTGCTGGGCGCGGCGGCGCGTTCTGCCGGCGCAGGGGGAGAGCCGCTACGCGCGCCGCTGTAGGGGTCGACGCCGCGCGAAACCCGAACCTTGCTCCCGTCGGCCAGTCCGTCGGCCCCGGCCACCACCACCTCTTCTCCGGGACGCAGGCCACTCTTGATCTCCAGCCAGTCGCCCCCGTCCACGCCCAGCTCCACCGAACGCCTCTGGACTTTGTCGCCGGCCAGAACGAAGACGTGGGCTTTTTCGTCGCTGATGACGACCGCGCCCACCGTCACCACCAGCGCGCGCGGGTGCACGTCGACGATGATCGCGCCGCGACCGTACATGCCGGGCCGGAGCTCGCCCAGATCGTTGGGCAGCTGCACCTCGGCGTCCAGCGTGCGCGTGACCGGATCCAGGCCCGGCGCCAGCCGCACCACCTTGCCCGTGAACAGGCGGCCCGGCAGGGCGTCCAGCGCCAGGTGAGCGTCCTTGCCGACGGTGACGCCGGCCAGGTCCCTTTCGTTGATCGTGATGAACACGCGCAGGACGTCGACGCGGGCGACGGTCACGATCGCGCCGCCGCCGGGTGGGCCGACCAGCGTGCCGGGGTCGAGGCGTCGCTGCGACACCACGCCGGTCAGCGGTGACTGGATCTTGGTCTCGCCGAGGCGGACGGCCAGCGCCGAGATCTGCGAGCGCGCCGCCTGCTGCGCCGCCTCGGCGGTGGCCAGCTGCGTCTCCGCCTGTTGCAGCTCCTGTTGCGACACCACGGCTTGCGGGGCCAGCGCCCTGGCGCGGTCGTAGTTAGTGCGGGCCAGCGCCGCCGAGGATTGCGTCTGGGCCAGCGCGCCGCGCGCCACCGCCAGCTGGTCGGGCAGGTCGCTGGGCCGGACCAGCGCCACGATCTGACCCTTTTTCACCTTGTCGCCCCGCTCGACCAGGACCGCGTCCAGGTAACCGAGCGTCTTGGAACCGACGTCGGCCTGAGCCAGCGGCCGCAGATCAATCGGGGCGCGAACCTCCACCGGAACGTCGCGGACGGCGACCGGCGCGACGCTGACCAGCGGCGGTGGCCGCGTACGCGCCTTGGCCGCGCTGCCGTTCGAACAGGCTCCGAGCGCGAGCGCCCCCAGCAAGCCGGCACCGGCGGCCCGCCAGCGCACGAGGCGCAACCCCGGACGCGAGCGGGGCAAGGGGCCAGGGCCAGCCAAATTCATGACAGCGTCTATACCAAGAAAGTTGCCGATTCCCCACCGCCGAAACCGTCGGACAGGGATCAAGGCTGCGGGGGCCCATTTTGTTCCATTTGGGTCAGGAGGGCCTGCGCGTCGGCATCGTAGGGATCGATGGCCAGCGCGCGCCGCAACCAGCCCAGCCCGCCGCTGCGATCGCCCCTCTGTAACGCCGCGCGCGCCAGCAACGTCAGCGGCGTGACCGCCCTGGGGTCGGCGTCCACGGCGGCGCGCGCCACCGCCTCGGACGCGCCGATGTCCCCGGCCAGCAGGTGCGCAAGCGCCAGCAACGACTGCGCGTCGACATCGGACGCCGGCGCGCCCGAGACAACCTGTTTCGCCTCATCAAGGTGACCCAGCGCCAGCTGCAGCCTGGCCAGGTGCAAACGGGCGGCGCGCAGGACAGGCGCGTCCTTGCCATAGCGGCCGTCGAGGGACGCCAGGAGGCGCGTCGTGACATCACGGGACCGGAGATCAATCCCGGCCTCCACGCCCACCGGGTCGTGAACAAACAGCGTCTCGGTGCCGTCGGTGTGGATCAACTTCCACTCCGAGGCCTGATAGAGGTGCTGGATCAACCCCAGATAGCGATCGGGGAACGCAGACGGCACCAGCACGTACGAGAATTGATGGCGGCGCTGGAGATCGTCGAAACGTTTGGGGTCGCCGAGGGCGCCCAGGAACTCCTGGTATTCGTCCGCCGTGCGCAGGATGAGGCGGGTGTCGATGAACGGGCGGAAGTCGGGGAACAAGGCCCAGATGACGTAGCCACCATAGTGATCGGCGGCGAAGATCGCGCCCTGCCCCCCGCGCCTGGCGATCGTGGCCACGCTGTCGGCGGGAACGCGAAACGGCGCCGGCGCCGCCAGCGCTGTCTCGCGACGGAGCGACAGCACCGTCAGCGTCCCGATGGCCAGCAGAACCAGCGCCAGCGTCGGTCGCACGAACCTGGCCATACCGGCGCGCGCGCGGGCCTGCGATAGCCGTTGCGCCAGCCAGGGCGCAACGTTCAGCGCCACGATCGGCGTGCCAATCCAGTAGGCCAGGAGCACGTTCCGGGTCGCCATCAGCGCCAGCGCCACAAAGGCCGCCGCCGCCAGGCAACGGCCCAACACCAGCTCGCGCCGGGCCACGACGAAGCTGACGGCGAGCAGCGCCAGGAACCACGGCAGGTGCCACAGCTCGCCGGGCGCGGTCCGCGCCAGCACAAAGGGAGGGACGTTCTCGGCGATGTTTTCGGAGAAGATGTTACCGGCGCCCGGCTGGATGCGGGCCAGGAGGCGCAACGGAAACAGAAACCCGCGCAGCCCGTAGGGCGTGATGAACCCTGCCGCCAGACAGGCGACACCCACCAGCAGCAGCCGACGCGGCCCACCCTGCGGCAGCTCGGCGCGTCCCCATCGGGCCGCGATCGCCGCGCCGACGGCGTGACACACGATGATCGCCGGCCCCAGCGCCGAAAGGCCCTGGCAGTTGACCCAGACGATCTGCAGGGCCGGCAACAGCCACAAGACCCGCGCGCGCCCGCCGGCACGAAACCGTTCGATGACCCAGACGAACAGCGCCGCGAACAGCAACGTCAACACCACCGGCCGCAGCAGCAACAGCGGTCGCGCGGCCAGCAACGCCAGCAAGAGCAAGGGAACAAACACGCCGCCGGCCCAACTTCGGGCGGCGGCAGCGTCCACGCCGGTAGTCGGCGCCGCCCGTCCACCCGATGTTGCCGCGGTCATGGAGCGCGTTGCGTCCGCCTGCGCGCCCTGTTCCACCCCGGCCAGCAGGACTACGGCGCCGATCGCCACCACCACGGCCTTGCCCACCACCAAGGGCAGCAAGCCCCCCAGCTGATAGCCGCCGTAGACCAGCACCTGGAACAGCCAGTGCACGTCGATCCAGGGCCGCCCGGCCGCGCCAACCGAAAACGGATCGGTCATCGGCACGGCGCCGCTGTGCAGGATTTCGCGTCCCGCGGCCAGGTGCCACCAGATGTCGCCGTCGGACAGCGGGGTCAACGCCGCCGCGAAGCCCATGAGCGCGAGCAGGCCAAACATCACCAGGCAATATACCGATTCCCGCCGCCTTGCGGCCTGGGTTCACCCGCGACGGCAACAACCCCTGCCGCTGGCCATGAGCGCCTTCGCCTTGACGTTGGCCCAGGAGCTGAGCCTCATCCGCGCCAGGACCGATTTCCCGGGCATTGTTTATTAACGTCGTCCTGGGCGCGCCAGCGGATAAACTAAACGGTCATGGCGCCCGTGCCTGCTGGACAGTTTCCGCACATGACCTCCCTGCGGCAGGAGTTCGCGTCGGCGCCGGCGCTGGACATTGCCGCGGCGGTGGAACGGGGGTGGACGTTGCCGGTCCGTGCCGGCAGCACCGTTGCCATCGCGGTGGGAAGCCGCGGTATTGCCCGCATCGACGAGGTGGTGCGCGCCGTGATCTGCCGCCTGCGGGCGGCCGGCGCGCAACCGTTCATCGTGCCGGCGATGGGTAGCCACGCGGGCGCGACCGCCGCGGCCCAGGCGGAATTGCTGGCGGGTTGTGGCATCAGCGAGGCCGCGCTGGGCGTTCCGGTCAGGGCGTCGATGGAGGTCAAGGTCATCGGCCAGACCGAGGACGGCGTGCCGGTGCACATGGCCGCCGAGGCGCTGGCAGCCGACGGCATCGTCGTGATCAATCGGATCAAGCCGCACACCGATCTGCACGGTCCGATCGAGAGCGGCCTCTTGAAGATGATCGCCGTGGGGCTGGGCAAGCAGATCGGCGCCGGAGCCTTCCATGCCGGGGTGGCGCGTTTCGGGTTTTCGCGCGTCGTCCTTCAGGTAGCGCGAATCAGCCTGGCCAAGGCACCGGTGCTGGGCGGCGTCGCGCTGGTCGAGAACCAGCGCCATCAGCTGGCGCGCCTGGAGGTGTTGCCGGCCGACCGGATCGTGGAAGGAGAGCAGTCGCTGCTGGAGCACGCGAAGGAGCTGATGCCCCGCATCCCGTTCGACGACATCGACCTCCTCATCGTGGACAGCATGGGGAAGAACATCAGCGGCGCTGGAATGGACCCCAACGTCATCGGCCGCAGCAGCAGCGGTTACGTCTCGACGCTGACGCAGGCGGGGCCGCGACGGCCGTTCGTCCGGCGGCTGTTCGTGCGCGAGCTAACGCCCGAGTCCCACGGCAATGCCACCGGCCTGGGGCTGGCCGACTTCGCCACCACGCGCCTGGTCAAGGCCATCGACAGCGGCGCCACCTATACCAACGCGCTCACCTCCCTGTCGGTGCTGTCCGCCAAGATCCCGATTCACTTCGACAGCGACCGCGAGGTGCTGGCCAACGCCCTCGCCACGCTGGCGATTGACGATGCCCGCACGGCCCGCGTCGTGAGAATCCGTGACACGCTGTCGCTGGGCCAGATCGAGGTCTCCGAAACGCTGGCGCGCGAAGGCGACGGACGCCCGGGCATCACGCTGGAAGGCGCACCGGCGCCGATGCGCTTCGATGCCGGCGGAAACCTCCTGCCCCTGCCGCCCCCACGCTAGTTCCGTTGACAACGGTGCCCTACCCGGACTAAGGCACGTCTATGAAACTCTTTCGATTCGGTCCCGCGGGCAAGGAAAGACCCGGTCTTGTCCTGGACGACGACACCCGCATCGACGTGTCCGCGTTCGGTCAAGACTACGATGGGGCCTTCTTCGGCGAGCAGGGGGTGTCGCGCCTGGCCGCCTGGGTCAAGGACAACGCGCGTAACGCTCCCCGCGTGGCCGACGACGTGCGATGGGGACCGGCCTCCGCGACGCCCAGCAAGATCATCGGCGTCGGGCTGAACTATCACGAGCACGCGCGCGAGCAGGGCGTGCCGCCGCCGAAGGAGCCGATCCTCTTCATGAAGGCGACCACCTCCTTCTGCGGTCCCAACGACGATCTGGTGCTGCCGCGTGGCTCGCAGAAGACCGACTGGGAGGTCGAGATGGCGGTGGTCATCGGAACGACCGCCAGCTATGTGACGAAGGAGGATGCCCTCAAGCACGTGGCGGGGTTCGCGGTCCTGAACGACTACTCCGAGCGCGAGTACCAGCTGGAACGCGGTGGCCAGTGGGACAAGGGCAAGGGCTGCGACACGTTTTCACCGTTTGGCCCGATGATCGTGACCTCCGACGCCATCGACGGCAGCGATCTGCCGATGTGGCTGAAGGTCAACGGCGTGCAAAAGCAGAACGGGCGCACCTCCGACATGATCTTCGACGTCCCCACGCTGGTCAGCTACATCAGCCAGTTCATGAGGCTCCTGCCCGGGGACATCATCAGCACCGGAACCCCGCCCGGCGTCGGCGCCTTCGCCAAGCCGCCCCAGTTCTTGAAACCGGGCGACGTCGTCGAGCTGGGCATCGAGGGCCTGGGCCAGTCCCGCCAGCGAGTCGTCGCGCCGCGCTGACCCCTCTGCCTAACCCTTGTATCTCTCAGGGGGTGGCTCGCTGCCGCTCGCACCCCCCGAACCCCCTCGCTCCGCGTGGCAAAGCCACGCTACGCTCGCCTGAGCAGCGGGAGGCGGCAAAAACAGATGAACGGCACGACAGACCGTCAACCCTGAGGTCCTCGAGATCGTGGGAGAGCGTGGGTCGTCGTGCTGACTTAGGGAAAGAGCTCGAACAGATGCGAGGGCCTCGAGCCCGCATTCGCAAGGAAGAGCCACGCCCACCTCGCCGCCCGCCGACTGCGAAGGAGGTACGAAGACCAGTGGACATATTCGTGGGAATCGACGTTTCGAAAGCCGTACTCGACATCGCTGTCGCGCCGACGGGCGAGGCATGGTCAGTCCCAAATTCGACCGAGGGCATGCAGCAGCTGGTCGGAAGACTTGGGGAAATCTCACCGAAGCTAATCGTCATGGAGGCGACCGGCGGTCTGGAACGGCGAGCCGTGGCTGCGTTGGCCGGAGCAGCTCTTCCCGTCGTGGCTGTTAATCCACGCCAGGTTAGGGACTTCGCAAAGGCCACCGGACAGCTCGCGAAGACGGACGCAATCGATGCCGCCGTACTGGCTCTCTTTGCGGATCGCATTCGTCCCCAAGTACGACCGCTACCCGACGAAGAAACCCGAGAACTCGAAGCACTCGTGGTCCGTCGTCGCCAGGTCGTCGACATGATCACGGCAGAGAAAAACCGGCTGGCTGCCGCACCACCGTCAAAGCGAGTGAGGACGGCTATCGGCAAGACCATCAAGTGGCTCCAGAAGCAGCTCGAAGAGATCGACAACGACCTGGACAGCGCCATCAGGGGCTCGTCAGCTTGGCGGGAGAAGGACGACCTCCTCCGGAGCGTGCCTGGCGTCGGCAAGGTGCTCTCGCGCACTCTGCTTTCGCTCGTTCCTGAGCTTGGCACTCTCGGCAAGAAACAGCTCGCAGCTCTCGTCGGAGTAGCTCCCCTCAATCGGGACAGTGGCCAGCAGCGCGGCCGACGCTGCGTTTGGGGCGGCCGCGCACCCGTCCGAGCGGTCCTGTATATGGGCGCCCTAGTCGCCTCCCGCTTTAATCCCACCATCCGGGCCTTCCACGCACGCCTCATCGCCTCCGGCAAACTACCCAAGGTCGCCCTTACCGCCTGCATGCGGAAGCTCCTCACCATCCTCAACGCCATCGTCCGCGACCGGACCCCTTGGAATCGGGAGATTGCCACTTGACCCGGAAGACAGATGCTCTCCCCCTTCGGGGGCGAGGGAACCGGATTCCGAGACGATCCGTCCTTGGTCCATCTTGACGATCCGGTCGGAGACGTTCTTGGCGAAGGCCATCTCGTGGGTCACGAGGATCATCGTCCGGCCCTCTTCGGCCAGCGTCCGCACCACGGCCAGCACCTCGCCCACCAGCGACGGGTCGAGGGCGGACGTGATCTCGTCGAGCAGGATGACCTTGGGGCCCATCGCGACGGCGCGCGCGATGCCGACGCGTTGTTGTTGACCACCGGAGAGCTGCGCCGGCAGGTGTGACATCCGGTCGGCCAGGCCGACGCGTTTTAGCCAGCCCGCGGCCGCCGCCTCGGCGTCGGCCCTGGGCATCTTGCGCACCTTGACCAGCCCCAGCATCACGTTCTGCAACGCGGTCAGGTGGGGGAAGAGATAGAACATCTGGAAGACCATTCCGGTCTCGGCGCGGATCGGCGCCAGCTCGCTCTCGCTGCGCAGCACGCGATCGGCGCCCTGCCCTCGGTAGCCGACCTCGACGCCGTCGATGGTCACGCTGCCTTCGTCGTAGACCTCGAGCAGGTTGATGCAACGAAGCAGCGTCGTCTTGCCCGAGCCCGACGGCCCGATGATGGTGACAACCTCGCCGCGGTGCA
This sequence comes from Polyangia bacterium, assembly GCA_035696485.1. Lineage (GTDB taxonomy): Bacteria > Myxococcota_A > Polyangia > Fen-1088 > Fen-1088 > DASRQT01. The sequence goes on from DASRQT010000613.1 coordinate 9,417, forward strand.
CGTCGAGGTCGACGCCACCCAGGACCGGCGTCTGCCCGAACGACTTCTTGACGCCGCGGATGGCGACGACCGGAGCACCCGACCTGTCGAGCTGGCTTGTTTTCATGTCAGTGCTGCGCCTTGTAGGCCGTCCGCTGCTCCAGCCGGCGGCTGAGCGTCGACAGGCTGTAGTTGATGGCGAAGTAGATGGCCGCGCCCAGCAGGTAAAGCGGCAGGGTTTGATACGTGCGGCCGATGACCTGCTGGATCGCCAGCATCAGATCGACCACACCGATCAGCGACACCAGGGCGCTGCCCTTCACGGCGTCGGTGACGCTGTTGATCCAGGCCGGCAGAAACCGGTTCAACGCCTGCGGCAACAGAACATGAAGCGCGCGCTGTCCGAAGGTCAGCCCGATGGCCTTGGCCGCGTCGGTCTGGCCGTGGTGAATCGACTGCAGCGCGCCGCGCGCCAGCTCCGTCACCTGCGCCGTCGAGAACAGCGACAGCGCCACCACGGCGGCGGCAAAGCTGTCGAGGTTAATGAGGATGGCCGGCAGCCCGTAGAATACAAAGAAGATCAGGACCAGCACCGGGATGCCGCGCACGATGTCGCTGAAAGCCTGGATGATGGGACGCAGGAGCGGCGGCCCGAACACGCGCAATACACCCAGCACTCCCCCCAGCAGCAACGACACCGTCACCACCAGCGCCGACACCGCCAGCGTGACCAGCAGTCCCCGCCAGACGAACGGCAGCGCTTCCATGATTGCCGAAACAACGCCGCTCATGAACGCCCCACGGCAAAACGGCGCTCGAAGACGCGCATCAGCCGCAACAACGCGTAGCCGGTGCCGAGGTACATCACCGTGATGACCATGAACACCTCCATCACGCGGAAGCTGTTGAGGTTGATCCACTGCGCGCCGAAGGTCAGCTCGGGAACGGCGATCACGGCGGCCACGGACGTATCCTTGAACAACGACACGAAGTTGTTGCCCAGCGCCGGCAGGGAGATGCGCAACATCGTGGGCAGGCGCACGTGGAGCAGCCGTTGCCAGGGCGAAAGACCAATGGCCTTGCCGGCTTCGATCAACCCGATCGGCACCGCGGCAAGTCCGGCACGAAACACCTCGACAAGATAAGCGCCGGCGTAGATCGACAAGGTGACGATGAAAGACGTGGTGGCGCCGTAGCGAACGTCGAACTGGGTCGGGAGGCCGTAAAAAACCAGGTACACGAACAACAGCAGCGGAACGTTGCGAAAGATCTCGACGTAGGCCGAGACGGCTGCCCGCGCCAGCTTCGACCCCGAAACAAAGATCAGCGCCAGCGACAGGCCAATGACGACGCCGATGACGATGGACAGCGCCGCCATCTCGAGGCTCAGCAAGAGCCCCCACAGCAAGCGGTCAAAGTGCTGCCAGACGAAGCCGAAGTTCAGGTGGTAGGACACGCGGCTTTCCGTCTGTCGATGTCGGGTTGCGCCCCGCGCGGCGACCGCGGCCCGACCGGGCGGACGCTAGATCCTCGGGAAACCAGGGACCCGTCCGGGCAGCTGGACGCCGAAGAACTCCTTGAACGCGGCGTCGTACAGCGCCGTGTCGTTCCCGTGCATGGCGACGTTGAACACGGTGTTCACGAAATTCAGCCAGTCGGGATCGCCCTGGCGCATGGCCGCGCTGTAAAGCTGGGTCTGCCAGTGTTTGCCGGCGTCGACGTACTTGTCGGGGTGGCGTCGCACCAGCCAGGCCATGTTCGACAGGTCCACGGCCGCCGCGTCGACCCGTTTGGAGTCCAGCGCCTGGATGACGTTGGCCTGCGTATCGATCTGCAGCACCTGCGCGTGCGGCAACACCGTCTTCACGTTGTTGTCGGCGTCGGCGTTCTGCAAAATGGAGACCTTGGTCGCCGCGCCGGCCTTGAGCATCTCCTCGAAGGTCTTGCGCGCGCCGTCCTTGTGCGCGAGCAGAGCGATCCCCTCCACGTAGTAAGGCCGCGAAAACGCCGCCAGCTGCGCCCGCTGCGCCGTGACGGTCATGAACTGAATCGTGATGTCGACCTTGCCGGTGACGATGTTGGGGATGCGCGCGGCCGAGTCCTGGATGACGAATTCGACCTTGTTCTCGTCGTCGAACAGCCCCTTGGCCAGGATGCGACCCATGGCGATGTCCATCCCGGTCAGCTTCCCCTTCTCGTCCTCGAAGTGCCACGGCGCATTGGTGCTGCCGGTCCCCACGATCAGCTTGCCCCGGTCCAGCACCGTCCGCAGACGGCTGGGCGCCGCGCTGGCGCCGGCGCCGCCGCTCGGCCCACCGACCAGCTTGCTTCCGGCCAGCGCGACGGCCGCGCCGCCCAGGCCGGCCAGCCCGAGGCGCATCCAGTCACGTCGGGGGGTAGTTTGGTTTGCCATGCGGTCGTCTCCTCGGCCCCTTCTACGCGACCTGGGAAATTGCTTCAACGGTGTTGCAGAGCGTGCGCGCCGCACAATCGGCTAAAAACCACGCTGAAAATTGCTGCCTGCGACGCAAATCGGGCGCGCGTTGCGTCCGCCCAGTTTCGCCTCTACATTGAGGGTCCTTGACCGCTGACGCGCGCGATCTCCCGCCTGGACAAACCCGCGGCGAGCCGCTGGCCATCAACTTCGAGGGGCAGACAATCCGGGCGTTCGCCGGTGAATCGGTCGCGGTCGCGCTGTGGGCCGCCGACGTCCGCACGCTGGGTCGGTCATCGAAATACCACCGCCCGCGCGGCGCCTTCTGTCTGGAAGGACACTGCGCGTCCTGTTACCTGCGGATCGATGGCCGCCCCAACCGGCGCGCCTGCATGACTCCCGTGCACCCTGACCTGCGCTGCGAGCGTCAGAACGCCTTCCCCAGCGTCGATGTCGACGTGCTGATGGCGGCCGACTGGTTGTTTCCGCGGGGGATGGATCACCACACGCTGATGACCGGGTCGCGCGTGGCGAACAAACTGTTCCTGAAGCTGGTGCGGCAGATGGGCGGTTCCGGCACCCTGCCCGACCAGGCGCCGCCGGCCCTCAAGCGACCCGACGACGAAACCGTCGACCTTTGCATCGTTGGTGGCGGACCCGCCGGGCTGGCGGCCGCGCGCGCAGCCGCCGAAACCGCCCCGGGCGCTCGCATTGTCCTCTTCGACGAGCAGACGACGCCCGGCGGCTCGCTGCTGGCCGAACCCGCCGGTACTGCCGCCGCGGCGGCGCTGGCCCGGGCCGCCACGGCAGCCGGGGCACGGCTGGTCTCAGGCGCGACCGCGATCGCTTTTTATCCCGAGGATGGCGCCGGGATCCTGGCGGTGGCGACGGAAGACAAGCTGGTCCGGGTATCGGCGCGGCGATACCTGTACGCGACCGGCGCGTACGATCAGAACCTGCCCTTCTTCGACAACGATCGCCCCGGCATCATCTCGGCGCGGGCCTGCGGGCGTCTGGTTTTTCATCACGGTGTCCGACCGGCCGCCAAACGAAGGTCGGTCGTCGTTCTGCACGGGTCGCCGTACGCCGCGAGGCTGGCCGAGGGGCTGGCCGCCGCCGGGATCAAGGTCGAGGTCGTCGATCTCGCGCTCCATCGAGTGGTCGCCGCCCGCGGCGTCAAGGTTGTCCGCGGCGTCGACGTCGAGAGCCACGGCGAAAACAACCAACGCACGGTCAAAGGCGATCTGGTGGCCGTCGGTGTGTCGCCCGCGCCCGCGTCCGAGCTGCCGCGGCAACACGGCGCCCCGGTGGTGCTGGATCCGGCACGTGGCGGGTTCGCGGTCCAGATCGACCCGCAGTTCGCCTGCGGGCCCGGTGTCCATGCCTGCGGCGACGTGACCGGTTTTGCCGGACCGCAGGCAGCGCTCGACGCGGGGCAACGGGCCGGCCAGGTTATTGGGAAGGCGTTGCGATGAACTTGAAACGACCAGTTGCCGAAAACGCGTTTGAAAAACTTCGGGCACTGTGCGCCGTGGCCGCCCTGCTCACGGCCGCCGCCTGCGCCACCACGCCAGCGGCGCCGCCGGCGAACCCGGAACCCGCCGCACCGGCCCCCTCCGACCACGTCCAACCGCCGCCGTTTCAGGCCACACCCGACGCCGGCAACCGACAAAAAGCTGATGACGCACGCACAGCCAATCACCGCGCCATCTTCGACGCCGCCTGGCGCCTGGTACGCGACAAGCACTATGACAAGACGCTGGGGGGTGTTGACTGGGAGGCGCAGCGAAAAAAATACCAGCCCCTGGCGCTGGCCGCCCCCAGCGAGGCGTCTTTCTATCGCACCGTGAACCAGATGATCGGCGAGCTGGGCCAGTCGCACATGATGATCCGCGGGCCGGGCTCCGACGACGACGAAGAGGAGGAACGGTCCGCCGCCGGCGGCGACGCAGCCGCGTTCCAGCAAGCGATCACCGGCATCGGTGATCCCGGGTTGACCGTGCGGATGATCGAGAACCGCCCCACCATCACGGCGATACGCCCGGGATCCTCCGCCGAACGGCAGGGGTTGTTGCCGGGGTTCATCGTCACGCACATCGGTGGGCGCGACATCCGCGTGCCCGCCGAACCGCCGCGCCCGCTGCGACCCGTGGAGGAACGGTTCGCCCTTCGCCGGCTGGCGCAGCAGCGACTGACCGGGCCGGTCGGCTCGAAGGTCACCATCACTTTTCTCGACAACGACGACCGCGCCGGCGAGGCGATGCTGGTCCGCGACCCGCCCAGGACACCGCCCGTCCGCTTCGGGCACGTGTCGTTCCTGTCACCCGAGGTGCGCGTCCACCAGCTGCGCGACGTCGCCGTCCTCAGCTTCAACATCTTCCTGCTGGAGCCGGTGATGGCGGAGATCAAGAAGGCTATCGCCGGCATCCGGGCGCGCGGCAGCCGGGCGCTGATCATCGACCTGCGCGGCAACCCCGGCGGACACGGCTCGATGTCGATTCCGGTTGCCGCCCTGCTGGTCGAAGAACCGCTTACGCTGGGGACGCTGCACTTTCGCGACTTCAACAACGTCCTCAGCGCGCGACCGCAGGCCGGGTCGCCCCCGTTCACGGGACCGGTTGCCATCCTGACCGACGAGGGAACGGCCTCGGCGTCCGAGATTCTGGCGGCCGGCCTGCAGGAAGCCAAACGCGCGGTGGTGGTGGGTGACGCCACGCTGGGCGCGGTTTTGCCCTCGGTGGTCGAGTCGCTGCCGGGGGGCGCTGTCTTGCAATACGTGGTCGCCGACTTCAAGACCCCCAAGGGCGTGGTGCTGGAGGGGCGCGGCGTGCAACCCGATCGTCGGGTCATCGAGACCCGCGCCGGGCTCAAGACCGGCCGCGACCCGGTCCTTGACGCCGCCCTCGTCGCCGTCAGAGCATCTCGGGCCAAATGAAGATGCGCGTCGCTGCATCCGCTCTCTGTCTGCTGGTCGTCAACGCGGCGGCGTGCGCGTCGAAGGCTCCACCGCCCGCGGCCACGCTGGCGGCCGAGACGTCTCCGGCAGCCCCGGCGCCGCCACCAACGGCACCCACTGCCGCTGCCCGCCCGCCCGCGGCCCTTCGCTCCGCCAGCGAGATCCTCGGTGACGCCATCCGCGCGATCGGAACCCCGGAGGCCTGGAACGCGCACAAAACCATGCGCGTCACGCTGGAGATGACGTTTCAGGGGCTGGGCATCACGGGCACCGGAGAGCGCATCGTGACCGCCACCGACAAGTCGCTGGTCGTCACCAACATCCCCGGGGTCGGCGTCATCCGCGAAGGGTCGAATGGATCAACCTTTTGGTCCGCCGATCCGATTCACGGCGTCCGACTGCTGGAAGGCAACGAGGAAGAGCAGGCGCGCGCCGATTCGGTCTGGAACCCGGAGCTGCGCCTCAACCAGCTCTACAGAAAGATCGAGGCCAAAAACGAGACCGACCCCGCCGGCAAGCCGCTCGAGTGTCTGGTCCTGATCCCCAGGTCGGCGCCGCCGACCACGAACTGCTACGACGCCGCCACGCATCTTCAAGTGTCACAGAAGGGAACGCGTGCAACACCACAAGGCGACACGCCTTTTTCATCGACGCTCAGTGACTGGCGCAGCGTCGGCGGCCTCAAGATGGCGTTCGGCGTCTTGACCCAGGCCGGCCCGATCACCTTCAAGGGGACGGTCAAGGCGGTCAGCTTCGACGAACCGGTCGCCGACAAGATGTTCGAGCCCCCCGAACCAGAGACGCCCCCGGCCGCGCCCGCACCGGCCGCCAGGTCGAAGCGCAAGGTAAAGGCCGGCGCCAAGGCCAAGCCGTAAGCCGCCGGCGCCATGTCGAAGAAGGTCATCCTCTGCCGCTGTGAAGACGTGACCCTGGCCGACGTTCAGCACGCGGTGGCCTCCGGTTTCGACGACCTGGAGGAGGTCAAGCGCTACACCGGTTTCGGCACCGGCCCCTGCCAGGGCAAGGAATGCCTGCGCGACATCGCGCTCGCCATCGCCGCCGCCTCCGGTAAGCCGCCGCAGGCGATCCTGCCGTTTACAACCCGGCCCCCGCTGGTGCCGACCGAGCTGAAGCTGTTCGCGGCGGCGGGCGCGACTGAACCTGACCCTACGCCCGACCATGGCGCGTGAGGCCGCGGCAGGGTCGCGGTCGCGGTCCGAAGCCCCGCTTCCCGCCAGCGCCGAGATCGTCATCGTCGGCGCCGGCGTGATGGGGCTGGCCATCGCGTATAACCTGGCCGTGCGCGGCCAGCGCGGGATCGTCGTGCTGGACGCGCACACCCTGGCCTGGGGGGCCTCCGGTCGCAACGGCGGCGGTCTGCGCCAGCAGTGGTCGACCGAGATGAACATCCGCTTGATGCAGGAATCGATGGAGATCTGCGCGGGTTTCGCCCAGGAGATGGGCATCAACGTCTGGATGCGCCAGGGCGGCTACCTGTTCCTGGCCGAGACCGAGGCGACGGCGACGGCGCTGGAGAAGAACATCGCGCTCCAGCACCGCTGTGACGTGCCGACGCGCCAGATTTCCTTGGACGATGTCCGCGCCATCGTGCCCGAGCTAAACACCGACGGCTTCGTCGCCGCCTCCTACAACCCGACCGACGGCATCGTCTTCCCGTGGCCGTTCCTGTGGGGATACGCGGGCGCCGCCGCCAAGCGGGGCGCGTCCATCCACACGAAGTCGCCAGTGACCGCCATCGATCGCCGCGGTGACGATTTCATCGTGCGCACGCCCAGGGGGGCGATCACCTGCGGGCGGGTCGTGAACGCGGCCGGCGCCTGGTCACCGCAGGTGGCCAAGCTGGTGGGCGTCACGCTTCCCAATCGGCCGGCGCGCCACGAGATCATGTCGACCGAGCCGCTCAAGCCCTTCCTCAAGCCGATGGTCTCGGTGCTGGAGACGGGGCTGTATTTTTCGCAGTCGCTGCGCGGTGAGGTGGTCGGAGGCATCTCGCTGGCGGACCCGCCCGAAACCGAGATCAACCTCGGATCGCGCTTGCGGTTCTTGCAGCAGATGGCCGACGGTCTGTGCCGGGTGATGCCGCTACTGGGCGACGTCAAGGTGGTACGGCAGTGGGCGGGACCCTACGACCTCAGCCCGGACGCCAACCCGATCGTGGGCCAGGCGCCCGGCGTCCCCGGTTTCTACGTCTGCTGCGGCTTTCGCGGCCACGGCTTCATGATGGCGCCCGTGATCGGGAAGTACTACGCGCTGCACCTGCTGGGCGAGAGCAGCCACGAGCTGTTCGAGACCTGGCGCGCGGACCGCTTCTCGGCGGCGGGCGGCGGCGGCCGTGGTGGCCCGTCGCAACGCGAAGAGATGTTCATCGGATGAGGCGCGCGTAGATGAGCTGCCCGAGACTGCCGACCATCATCTTCTCCACCACGCGCTCCAGCATCCGCTGCTGGTTGGGGTCGTCGTACACGAACCGGATCCCCATCCCGGCCTCGTGGCCCGGGGCCGCCTCCGGTGGCAGCGGCTGCCCTTCCTTGACCACCCAGCGGACCTCGCCGCGCAAGGTCATCGGGTCCTCCTGCGCCGGCAGCACCAGCTTGAACAGGAACACGGTCCCGACCTCCAGCGGTTTGTCGGTTCTGATGAACGTCCCGCCTTTCGAGATGTTCTTCGTGTAATCGTGGAAAAACGTGTTCAGCCGCTTGTACTCGACCTTGAGCTCGATGGGTGCTCGCAGCTCCCGTCGTCGCTCATTCTCGTCGGTCATTGTCCCCCCAGGCGGTTACAGCTAGAACCAGGCGGCTCATGGTAGGGCGCGCTTTATCCGTGGTCAACGCACGTCTGGGGCGCCGGGCCCTGTTGTGGGCGGCCGTGCTGGCCGTGCTGGCGCTGATTCTCAACTTCGTGCCGCTGTTCAATCTGCTGGGTTTCGATTTTTCGTTCGCGATCGGCATCGCCGCCGCGTGGGCTGGCGCCGACATCGGCCACGGCGTGGGGGCGCGGGCACGCAACCTCGAGCAGGACGCTCGAACGGTTTTGCGCCTGACCCTGCAAGCGGTGGCGACCGCGCTGGCGACGCTGGTGGCGCCGCTGTTGCTGTCGCTCGCCAACATGGTGCGCGTCCCCAACTGCAGCGTGGGCGCCGGGCTCGGCTTCTATGCGCTGCTGCCGGTCGCCACCGCGGTCTACGCGGCGCCGGCCGGCGCTCTCCTCGCCCTCGCCTTCCCGCGCCGCGGGCGCCTGCTGGCCTTCGCGTTGCCCGCGCTCTCCATCGTCTGGGCGCTGGCGCGGATGTATCGCGATCCGGCGGTCTTTGCCTTCGACCCCTTCGGCGGCTATTTCCCGGGACCCATCTACGACGAGGCCCTGCGTCCGCCAGTGCGGCTGCTCGAGTTCCGATTGACCAACCTCGTGTGGATCGCGGCCGCGGTGGCGCTGGCCGCCGCCTCGCTGGGGCGCGGCTTCGACCCGCGGCGCTGGCGCCGGCGGGCGCTGGTGGCCGCGGTCCCGCTCCTGGTCGCCTCGTGCGTTCTGTTCGCGCTGCGTGGGTCGCTGGGCTTCCACGTTCGCCACACCGATCTGCGGCGCGTGCTGGATGCCGAGCTTCGTACCCAGCATTTCATCCTCAGGTACGCGTCGGCGGCGGGCAAGACCAAGGCCGAGCTGGCCCTGGGCGCCGAGGATCTGGAGTTCCGCTACGAACAACTGCACGAGATCCTGGCCATCGAGCCGCTAGGGCCCGTCACGGTGTACGAGTTTCCCTCGGCCGAGACCAAGAAGGCCCTGGTCGGGGCGGGATACACGCTGTACGCAAAGCCCTGGACGCGCGAGATCTTCCTGCAGGCGGACCGGTTCCCCTCACGCCGGTTGCGTCACGAGATGGCCCACGTCTTCGCCGGCGCCTTCGGCGATCGGTTGTTCGGGATCGCGCTCGGCTGGCGCTGGAAGGGGCCGCTGCCGCTGCCGACGCTGGCCAGCGGCTTGATTGAAGGCGTCGCCGAGGCGGCGGACAGCAGCGACCCGGACGGCGCCACGACCGTTCACCAGGACGCCCAGGCCATCGTCGCCGACGGGCGCGCGCCGCCGCTGGAGACGATCGTCGGCGCCGGCTTTTCCACCGTGTCGGGTCCGCGCGCCTATACGCTGGCCGGATCCTTCTGTGCGTTCTTGCTGGAGACGCGCGGCGCCGAAAAACTGCGCCGGCTCTATCGCTCGGCCGGCAACTTCATCGACGTCTACCGGACGCCGCTGCACAATCTCGAGCAGGAATGGCGGCAGTTTCTCGCGCGCCAGCCGCTGTCGGCGCAGGACCGCTCGCGCGCCAGCGAGCAGTTCAGGCGCCCGGCCATCTTCAAGAAGGTGTGCGCGCGCGAGCTGGCGGCCCGGGTCGGCGATGCGCGCGCGCGCCTGCGCTCGGCGCCCGAGCAGGCGGTGCGGATACTGGAGGAGACGTGCGCCGACGATCCGCACGAACCGACCTTCCGGATTGAGCTCGGCGAGGCGTGGGCCAGCATGGGACAGCGCGGTCGCGCGCTGGAGATCCTCGGCAGGCTGGCGAACGAGGCCGATCTGACCGGCCCCCTGCGCGCACGCATCGCCAGCGTCGCGGCCGAGATTTATTATCACGGCGGCGATTTCGTCAACGTCGCCGCCGAAGAGCACAAGGTGATGGAACTGGCGACGGAGGACGGCGATCGGCGCCTCGGGCACACGCGCCTGACGGCGGTGCAGTCGCAGGCCGCGCGCGACACGCTCGGGCGCGCCATCTTCGGCGCCTCATTCCGCGAGCCGGCCGATGCGGTGTTGACCTTCTTCCTGCTGACCGAATACGCGCGGCTGTTTCCGGGTGATCGGCTGGGGCCATACCTGGTCGGCCGACAGCTCCTCGGACGTGACCCGGCCCACGCCCTGCCCTATCTGCGGCGGGCCTGCGAGGAGGATGACGACGCGCCCGCGCTGCACACCGCGCCTCCGCTGCCACCGGATTTCCTGCGCGAGTGCCGGCGTATGATCGTGGAAGCCGGCTATCGGGTAGGCGATTTCCCGCGCGCGCGCGCTGCGCTGCGGCGGCTGGTGGCCAAGGCGGACAGCGAAGCCGAACGGCTGCGATCGCTGGACATGGAACAAAGGATCGCCTGGCTGGAACAGACGCGGACGCGCGTCGGACCGGTCGGCGCGCCGTGACCGCGCCTGACGCTGACCACATGCGAAGTGCTGGACTCGCGAGTTTCGGATAAGCACAATGGCGCCGATGTCGCGTCACACCCCGTCGCTTTTCGTCGCCACCATCGTCGCGCTGCTGATTCTCCTTCCGGCCGGACGCGCCACCGCCCAGGCCCCCGCGCCGGGAAGCGAGGTCGTCACGCCGCTTCCGCCCGGCAACCCGCCGACGGCGGCGCCGCCGCCACCCGCGCCGGAGCCGCCGGCGCCACCGATCGCGGTCGACGCGGCGGCGCCTCCGGCCGAAAGAGACCCGCCGTTCTACAAACGGCAGTGGTTCTGGGGCGGGTTGTTTGTCGTCGGTGTCACGACCCTCATGATCATGGCGGTCTCGGGAGGGCCCGGCATGCCGACAACGACCCTGGGGAACATGCGTGCGAACTAGGCGACGGCGTGGTCGACAGTCGACGCTGGCGCTGGCCGTGACCGCATGCGCTGCCATGGCCGCGGCGGCTTGTGTCTCTCACGAATCGTTCGTGGTGTTGTCCCTGCGCGTCGCGCAGACGTCGTCTCTTGTGGACGTCAGCGAGGTTCGTGTCACGGTCACCAGCGAGACCAAGGTCACCACCCTGGTCTACCCGGGAAAACACCAGACCATCGGCCCCGACGTCGGAACCAGTCTGTCGGTCAGCTTCGGCGATGACCAGACCGGCACCGTGGTGTTCGACGTCCAGGCGGTGACGCCGACCGGGTGCGCGGTCGGGCATGACAGCACCGTCATCAGAAAACGGGCCGTCGCCCTGCTGCCGATCGCGCTGACGCCGGCGACCTGCGCGCCGGCCACCGACGGTGGCGCGGGCGATTCCCCCGACGCCGTGTTCCCGGGCTGCGATCCAACCCTGCGAACCTGCGGCGAGGGCATGACATGCCACATAAACTGCACCGTGAATCAGGGGACGTGCACCAAGGCCGGCACCGGCGGACACGGCAGCGCCTGTCAGAACGACAACAAGAACTGCCAGCCGGGCACGCAATGTTTCGACTACTCGAGCCTCGGTTGCAACGCGACTGCTTGCCTCAAGTTCTGTAAGTCCAACAGCGACTGTTCCGGCGTCACCGACGGCGGCGTCGGCAACGGCGCGGTCTGCCTGGGCGAGGTGCAGTGCAGCGGAAAATCCTCCGGCTACAAGACCTGCAGCTTTGACTGCGACCCACGCGACACGGCCACCATCGGGTGCCCGGTCGGCCTGAAGTGTTTCCGCGTGCAGGGCGACATGGACCAGGTCGATTGCCTGTGCCCGGGCGCTGCCCGGGTAAAACCGGAGGGCGCCGACTGCCCGAGCGCCAGCGACTGCGCGCCTGGATTGATCTGCAACGAGATGGGCGTTACCGGCGGGGTGCCCAATCGCAAATGCCGCAAGCTCTGCAAGCGCAGCGACAACAATGCCGACTGCCCGGCCGGCCAGACGTGCACCATGCAGGCCGCCAACAACATCTACGGCGTTTGCCTCTAACCGCAGCGAGGGTCTCGGCTTCTTGGCCCCGCGACGCATTGTCTCACTGCTGCCCAGCGCGACCGAGATCTGTTTTGCCCTGGGCTTGCAGGATCAGGTGGTCGGCGTCTCGCACGAGTGCGATTTCCCGACCGCCGCCCGCCAGCTACCGGTCCTGACCGCGCCCCAGATTGATCCGCGGGCCTCCTCCGCCGACATCGATCGAGCAGTGCGCGGGTTGGTGTCCCGGGGCCTCAGCATCTATCGTATTGATGAAGCAAGGCTTGCGGCCCTGCAGCCCGACCTCATCGTCACCCAGGACACCTGTCAGGTCTGCGCGGTCTCGCTGGACGAGGTGCGCGCCGCCGCCTGTCGTCTGCTGGGCGGCGCGGTGAACATCCTGTCGCTATCGCCGCTGACGTTGACCGACACCCTGGACGACATCGTGCGCGTCGGCCAGGCGACCGATCGGCAGGCCGAGGCGCGCGCCCTGGTGACCGCCCAGCGCCTGCGGCTCGAGCGCTTGTCACAAGCGACCGCAGCTTTGCCGCGTCCGCGCGTCCTGGTGCTGGAATGGCTGGCGCCACCCATGATCGCCGGTCACTGGACACCGGAGCTGATCCGGATCGCGGGCGGCGACCCGATCCTGGGTCACGACGGCGCGCCGACCGGCCCGATCGGCTGGGACCGCATCGCCGCCGCGCGGCCCGACGTCGTCCTGGTCATCCCGTGTGGATTCTCCGTCGCGCAGACGCTGCGCGAGCTCGACACGCTGAAACAGCAACCGGCGTTCATGGAACTGCCCGCTTCCCGATCGCAACGGATCGCTATCATCGACGGCAACGCCTTCTTCAACCGCCCCGGTCCGCGGTTGGTCGACAGCGCCGAGATCGCCGCCACCGCCATCTTTCCCGAGCAGTTTGCCCGGCGATTCACCCACGGCCCCGACACCCTTCGCCGCTGGGCCGATCTCGAACCCTAGAGCGTGCGCCTCGGAAGATCGTGCTACTTTTGCAGAGGGCCTGGCATGAAGGAATCGACCATGAAGGGCATTGGCCCCCACGACGCCCGCTCCCCCCAGCAGGGCAGCGGGAACGACCAGGGCCTGTCGAACCCGACCGGGGCGGCGGCGCGCGTCGATCTGACCGCGGGCGAGCTGGTACCCGGGACGCGCTATCGGATCCTGTCGAAGCTGGGACAGGGCGGGATGGGCGCGGTCTATGCCGCCGAACACGTCGACATCGAACGAAAGGTGGCGCTGAAGGTCCTGCGCGCCGACATCGACATCGACGCCGAGACCCTGAAGCAGTTTCGCCAGGAGGCGCGCGCCACGTCCAAGATCGGCAGCGCCTTCATCTGCGACGTCACCGACTTCGGCGAGATCCCCGACGGCCGCGTCTTCTTCGTCATGGAGTATCTCGACGGCCCGTCGCTGGGGCGCGTGATGCGCGAGACGGACCACCTGGACCCGGCCCGCACCGTCGCGATCCTGCGCCAGATCAGCAAGGGGCTGGGCGCGGCGCACGAGAAGAAGATGGTCCACCTGGACGTCAAGCCCGACAACATCATGCTGGTGTCGCGCGACAAACGCGCCGACGCGGTCAAGATCGTCGATTTCGGGATCGCGGGTCTCATCCACCAGAAGGTGGAAGAGGAGGTGACGCTGGCCGGGACGCCGGAGTACATCGCCCCCGAGCGGGCCGCCGGCGAGGGCTTCGATCACCGCAGCGACGTCTACGCGCTGGGCGTCCTCGGCTACGAGATGTTGTGCGGCGCCGTGCCGTTCCACGGACGAACCAGCCGGGCGACCCTGACCATGCAGGTGAAGGACGTGCCGACGCCGCTTGCCAAGCGTGCCACGCAGCGCATCCCCGAACCGCTGCAGGCGCTGGTGATGACCATGCTGGCGAAGGACCCGGCGGCCCGGCCGCAGAGCATGGCCGAGGTCGAGGCGCTGCTGTGCGAAGCCCAGATCGCCGCCGGCTTCGTCACGCCCTGGGACGACCTTGAGCTGCCTGCCGTCGACGAGGAATGGCGCGCGCGCCTGGCCAAGCGGATGCCGGCGCCCGGCAGTCGATCGCGCAAGGCGGTGCTGGCGGTCACGGCCGGGATCGCCATCGTCGCGGCGGGCGCGTCGATATACCTGGGCGCGATTCGCAAGCCGGAGGTCATCATCAGGGAGGTCCGGGTCGAGCTGACCAAGACCGAGGAGGCACCGGCCGTCGCCACCGCGCTGATGAACGCCGATCAGGCCGCGCGCAATCAGCGCTACACGCGGCCGGCGCACGATTCGGCGCTGTCGCACATCCAGTCGGCGGAGGCCGAGGCGGCCAAGCTCGGTCGCACGTCGGCGGGCGCCATGACCCTGCGCCGCGCTTACGCGTCGGCGCTGGCCGTGATCGGCAACGAGCTGTTGAAGTCCGGGCTGGGCGATCTGGCGATCCCCAAATACAAGGAGGCCCTGCTGTTTCTACCGGATGATTCGGAGCTACAGGCGAAGGCCGAGCTGACGCCCGAGGAGCGCAAGAGCCGTCAGCGGCCGGTGGCGACCGGACCGACGCCGACGCCTCCCGCCCCTGCGCCGCCGGTCGACAACGCCAGGGAGGCGGCCACGCGCATCTTCGTGGCGGCGACGCAGCGCCGCCCGTCGGAGGCGCGGCTGGCCATGAAAATGCTGGCCGACTTTGACATCGGCGGCGTCCAGACCGCGCGCCTGGCCGACGGCCTGCGCACGCGCGCGGCGGCCGAGTGGAAGGCCGGCCATCTCGACAACGCGCAGATGATGTACCAGCTCATCGCCCAGCTGGATCCGCAAGACGCCGAGGCGCGCGAGCGCGCAAAACCACCGACGGCTGCCGACACCAAGCCGGAACCGGCGCCCGCCGCCCTGGCGCTGGCGGCGGCACCAGCCGCGGCGAAGGGGAAACGCAAGGAGGCGGAACCCGCTGCCGACACCACCCCGGAGCTGGCGCGCGATCCGGTGGCCGCGCAGAAGGCGGCCGAGGCGGGCGCGGCGGCGCTGGGCCGCGGGCGCCTGGGCGAGGCCGAGTCCTGGTTCAATCGCGCGGTGCGCGCCGACGCCAGCAACGTCATCGGTGTCGCGGGCCTGGCCGAGGTGGCGTTCGAACGCGCGAAATACTCCGAGGCCATGGACTACGCCCGGCGCGCGGCGCGCCTGTCGCCCAAGACGTCTAAGTATCTGGTGCTGCTCGGTGATGCCTATTTCAAGCTGCTGCGCTACGACCAGGCGCAGGCGACCTACCAGCAAGCGCGCACGCTGGCCCCCACCGACGAGGGCATAAAAAACCGCCTGGCCCGCGTGGAGGCCAAGCTGGCCCGCTAACGGTAACTGGCCTCAGGAGCTAGAAAGTAACGCGCAAGAACAGGCCGGCTCCGGACCGGGTGTCGGCGTTTCGGGTGCTGCCGCGCGAGCTCACCGCGCCGAAATACAGCCAGACGCCCCCCAGGGTCGCCGACACGGCGCCGGTGCCGGCCAGCAGGGCGCCAAGCAATCGGGTGCTGCGCACCTTGGGGCAGTGGTCCAGGATGTCGCGCTCCGACGCCGGACAGGCGATCTCGTCGCCATCGATGGCAACCGCCCACAGGCCGGCGGCGACCAGCGCCGCGCCGGTCGCGATGGCAATCCAGCCCGCGGTGCGGTAGGGGAACCGGCTCGGCACCCGCACCAGATCCAGATCCAGAACTTCGTCGACGCTGCTGACGGCGGTGAACGTCCGTTCCATCGGACTGTAGCCGTCGCTGGTCAGCGTCAGCTTGTGCGGCCCCCCGACAATCTCACGATCGATTGGCGTGCGACCCAGCGCCTGCCCATCCAGCACGGCGACCGCACCGGGCGGGCGTGACCGGATGATGAACCGCGCCGGCGTCTTCATCAGCGCCTCCAGCCGCGCGCGCAACGCCGACGCCGCCAGCCCCATCTTCTCGCCCGCCTCCTCGACGCCGCAGATCTCGCAGCGCTCGCGGTTGGTTCCGATGGAACGCGCGGTGCGTCCGTTGATCAGCTCCAGCGTGATGTCGTAGGTCTTGTTGCTGGCGGCGACCTTGCCGACGACCTGATACTCGGCCGCCATGTTTTGCGGGGTGCCTGGCGGGGTGCCTGCGGCCGCCCCCGATCCCGCGACCACCTCGAACTGCACCGCCTTCAGCCCCTCGACCAGGCGCTGCTGGAACAGCTCGCGGCTCCCCTCGACCAGCCCGCCTTCGAAATCCAGCCGTACGATCGCGATGCGCGCTATTGGTTCGGCGGCCGCCGCCGTCGCCGCCACCATCACGCTCAGGAAACTCAAGAAGGCTATCTGGGGACCACGCCGCCTGGCAGGAATCATGCGCGGCATACTACCTCAGCACTGTCCGGTCCTTTTCTCGACGCAGGTCGCCACCGACTTGCGTCCCGCCTTGACCTGAACAGATGTTTAGTCACAGGATCAAGGCGTGTCGATCAAAACGGCGCTCAACCTTGATCCTGCGCTGCTGCAGCGGCTGGTTCCGGCCACCCGCCTGCAGCAGATCCGCGGGTGTTGCGCGTCGGGGGTGGCCGCCCTGGATCATCTGCTGGGTGGCGGCTGGCCGCGCGGCGCGCTGGGTGAGCTGGTCGGGCGGCGGTCGTCCGGACGAACGGCGATCCTGCATGCGACCCTGGCCACCGCCATCAACGCCGGCGAAACCGTCGCCCTGATCGACAGCGGCGGCGCGCTGGATCCGCGCAGCGCCGCGCAGAGCGGCATCACCCTGTCTCACCTGCTGTGGGTGCGCTGCCCGGCCGAACACACGCTCAAGGCCGCCGATCTGGTCACCGCGGCGGGCGGGTTCGGGCTGGTGGCGCTGGACCTGGGCGAGGGGCGCGCGCGCATCCCCAGCGCGGCATGGAACCGGCTGAAACACGCCGCCGAACGCCAGCGCGCGGCCGTCATCGTGGCCACCCCCTGGCAGACCGTCGGCGCCTTCGCCGCCACCGCCGTCACGCTGGAATCCCACGGCGCCCGTTTCGCCCGCGTGAGCGAGGGACGGCTTTGCCGGCCCGAGCTCATCGTGGGGGGCGCGGGACCCTCCCAGGGTCCCGCATCTAGCGACAGCCTACCCCTGTTATTGGCGCTGGAATCGAAGGCCGCGCGCGGCCGTGGACGGTGGCAAGGCGAAGGTGAGGACCCGCGATGCGCATGGCTTGCGTTTTCGTACCGCAGCTAGCGCTGGCCTCCGTGCTGCGACGAAACCCCGACGGCCGCGACGGGGCGATCGCGCTGCTGTCCGCTGACGGCGCCAAACCTCGTGTCACCGAGATGACCGACCAGGCAAGGCGGGCCGGCGTCCGGCGCGGGATGACGGCCGCCCAGGCCGAGGCCGCGTCCCCCACCCTGCGCCTCGTCACCGCCACCACCGCCGACATCGAAGCCGCGGCGGCGGCGCTGGCCGACGTCGGCTTCAGCTTTGCGCCGCGCATCGACGACAGCGAACCCGGCCGCGTCTTCTTCCAGGTCGGCGATCTGGACCGGCTTTACCCCGAAGGCGAGGCCGCCATCGTGCAGGCCATCGCCGCGCGGGCGGCGCACGTCGGCCTCGGCGTGCGGGTGGCCATCGCGTCATCAAAAGTGGTGGCGCGCATCGCGACGCGCGCCCGTACTCTGGCGGTGGTGGGCGCCGGTGTGGCCAGCGCCCGGGCCTTTCTCGCGCCGCTTCCGATCGCGGTGCTGCTGGGCAACGATCCGCAAGACAGCGACAACGCCTCTGTGAAAGATCCGGTGCTGGTCGCCCTGCGGCGATGGGGGATCGCCACCGCCGGGGCGCTGGCGGCGCTGCCGGCCGCCGAGGTGGCGCTGCGGCTGGGCGAGATCGGCGCGCGTCTCTGCCGCCGCGCCGCCGGCAGCGAGGAAGAACCGTTCGTCCCGCACCTGCCGGCCGACGCGCTGGAGGAAGCGATCGAGCTGGAATATGCGGTCGCCGAGCTGGAACCGCTGTCGTTCGTGTTGCGTGGCCTGATGGACCGCGCGCTGACGCGGCTCGCATGCCGGAGCCTGGCCTGCGCGGGGCTGACCTTGCGCCTGCAGCTGGATCCGCGCGGCCTCGACGTGCGCGAGATCCCCATCGCCGCGCCGACGCGTGAATCGGCGACGCTGCTGCAGCTGGCCCGCCTGGATCTGACGCGCCGGCCGCCCGCCTCGCCCGTGACCGGCGTCCGGCTGATCGCGCTGCCCGCGCGCGCCCGCACCGCACAGCTGGACTTTTTGCGCCCCACCGGCCCGGCGCCCGATCGTCTGGCCGCCACCATCGCGCGCCTGGCCGCGCTGGTCGGGCCCGATAATGTCGGCGTCCCGCACGCCGAGGACACCTGGCGCGAGGAGGCGGTCACCGTGAAGCCTTACACCGACCGCACGGGGCCACCGCCGGCCGCCCCAGCCGACCGCACACAACCAACATCCAACGCGCTGACGCTGCGGCGATTTCGCCCGGCC
>DASRQT010000614.1:0-16928 GCA_035696485.1 Polyangia bacterium
TCTCGTCTTTCGTGTGGCTCGCCGCGTGCGGCCGCGAAGCTCTTCTCCCTGGCGTCCCTGTTGGCCCTCTCGGCTGTTTCGGCGTGCGCGCACACCATCACCGAATGTGGGTCCGACCGTGACTGCAAGTTGCAGCGCATCTGCGACGCCGGGCAGTGCCTGTGGCCGCACCAGGCGGCGGCTCGGGCCGGCCGCCCCGTCGGTTCGCCGTCGTCGCCGCTGCCGCTGCCGCAGTACGCGACCGAGCCCGCGCTGGCGATGTTCCGCCTCGGTCCCGCGCACCGCGGGCGCTCGCCGTATGTCATTCCGGCCGCAAAACCCGGCATCTGGTGGAGTTTTCCCACCGGCGGGCCGGTCGCCTCCTCACCCGCCATCGCCGACGACGGCTCGGTGCTGTTCGGATCGCACGACGGAAAGCTGTACGCGCTGGCGCGCGACGGTACCCTGCGTTGGTCGCACCTGACTGGCGACATCGTTTTCAGCTCGCCGGCCATCGCGCACGACGGCACCGTCTATTTCGGCTCCGACGACGACCACCTCTACGCGGTGGCGCCCGGCGCCGACAAGCCGAGATGGGTGTTCCAGGTCGGCGCCTGTCCGCAGCGGGTCGGCGTCGGACCCGAGGCCAGCCGCTGCGACGTGGACGCGGGTCCGACCATCGGCCCCGACGGCGTCATCTACACGGGTGGCGACGGCGTCTATGCCATCAACCCTGACGGCTCGCTGCGCTGGCGTTTCGTCACCGGCGGTCACGTGGCGTCCGCGCCGGCGGTGATGCCCGACGGCACGGTGATCGCGGGCAGCCAGGACGATCTGATCTACGCCATTGCGCCCAACGGGGTTAAGCGCTGGGATTTTCGCGCCGGCGGCGACGTCGAGGCGGCGGCCACCATCGGCGAGGACGGGACGATCTACATCGGTTCCGACGACCGCAAGATGTACGCCCTGGGCAGCGACGGCTCGCTGCGCTGGGCGCTGACCACCGGCGGCGACATCCGCGCGTCGGCCGCGCTGGGCAACGGCATGATCTACGTCGGCTCGTTCGATTCGCTGTTGTATGCCATCCGGTTTGACGGCACGCTGGCCTGGACGTTCCGCAGCGGCGATCGCATCCTGTCGTCGGCGCTGGTCGACGCCAAGGGGGCGGTGCTGTTCGGATCGCAGGACGATCGCCTGTACGCGCTGGAACCCGACGGCCGGCTGCGCTGGTCGGTCGAGCTCGGCGGCGACATCGACAGCTCTCCCGCGCTGGCCTCGGACGGCACCATCTTCGTCGGGTCGGATGACCGCAAGATGTACGCGCTACGGGCCCCTGCCGCTGCGGCGCACTAACATTAGAATTGAACAACAGAAACAAGAGACACAAAGAAATGGAATCCGTTTGAGCTTAGAAGACAACCGTTCCCGCCCCGTCACCACCCCGCACACGCGCGTGCTCACCGGACGAATCAAGGTCCATCCGGTCGGCTACGGCTTCGTCGTCCCCGACGACAAATCAGAAGACGTTCACGTCTCGGGCCGCAACCGCGGCGTCGCCATGGACGCCGACACCGTCGAGATCGAAGCCTGGATGGGTGTTCGTGGCGTCGAGGGCCGCGTCATCCGGGTCATCGCCCGCGGCCGCGCCAAGATCACCGGTCAGCTGACCCGCGCCGGAAAACACCTGACCTTGCAGCCCGACGATCCACGCATCACCGGGCCGGTCAGCCTTCGCGGCCACGTCGCGTCCACGCTGGTCGGCCAGGCGGTGGTGGCCGAGATCACCAGTTACCCCGAGGTTCCCGACGGGCCGCTCGAGGTCGAGGTGCTGAAGGTCCTCGGCGATCCCGACGATCCGCGCACCGAGGTCGAGAAGGTGCTGGCCTGCGCCGACGTCAGCGAGGAATTTCCCGAACTGGTCGCCCGCATCGCCGACGGCCTGCCGCAGGAGGTCCTGCCCCAGGATCGCGCCGACCGCGCCGATCTGCGCGACGTCCCGTTCACCACCATCGATCCGGAATCGGCGCGCGACTTCGACGACGCGGTCGCGATCGAGCCCTTGCCTCACGGCGGGACGCGCCTGTGGGTCGCGGTGGCCGACGTGTCCCACTACGTTCGCGAGGGCGCGCCGATCGACGACGAGGCGCGCAGGCGCGGCTGCAGCATCTACCTGCCCAGTCGCGCTATCCCCATGCTGCCGGAGCCGCTGTCGGCGCGGATGTGCTCGCTGGTCCCCGACGAGGATCGGCTGGCCATGGTGGTCCAGATGGACCTGGACAAACAAGGCAAGGTGGTCGCCAAGGACTTCTTCGCGGCGGTGATCCACTCGCGCGCGCGGCTGGACTACCCGGGTGTGGCGGCGGCGCTGGCCGGGGACACGCGCGGCAAGCGGAAAAAATACGAACCGTTCCTTCCCGATCTGCGCGCGATGGACTCGCTGGCGCGCCAGATGCGGCAGCACCGCGTCCAGCGTGGGGCGCTGAACTTCGACCTGCCGGAGCCGGTGGTCGAGCTGGATCACGACGACCCGCGGCTGGTCCGCGACATCCGCAAGTCACGCCGCGATCCCGGCGAGCGCCAGGCGTACTCGATGATCGAGGAGTTCATGCTGGCGGCCAACGAATCGGTCGCGGCCAGCTTTCACGAGCGCAACGAGGACGCGGTCTGGCGTATTCACGACGCGCCCGATCGAGCGCGGATGGAGGAGTTCACGGTGCTGGCCGAACACTACGGCATCAGCATCGACGTCGACGACGCGCGCACGCCCAAGGGTTTGCTGCGTGTCCTCGAACGGCTCAAGGGGCATCCGGCCGAGAAGGCGCTGTCGTTCCAGATCTTGCGTTCGCTGAAGCAGGCGACCTACGACGTCGTGAACATCGGGCACTTCGGCCTGGCGTCGGCGGATTACCTGCACTTCACGTCGCCCATCCGCCGCTATCCGGACCTGATGGTCCATCGCCTCCTCAAGACCCGCCTCGCCGGTCTGGGCAAGCCCTCGGGAGGCTGGAAGCCGCCCAGCGAGGCGCCCCCGCCCGAGCGCGCGGCGCTGCAGAAGATGGCGGCCGATGCCTCGTTCGCCGAACGCCAGGCCATGGAGGTCGAACGCGAGGTGGTCGACCTCTATCGCGCCTTCTTCCTGCGCGACCGCATCGGCGACGTCTTCGACGGTACGATCTCCGGTGTCACCGGCTTCGGCGTGTTCGTGGTCATCGACGAGCCGTTCGTCGAAGGGCTGGTCCGTCTGGAGGCGCTGTCCGACGATTACTACATCTACGACGAGCCGACCGCCCGGCTGGTCGGGCGCCGTTCGGGGCGCGCCTTTGCCCTGGGCGACGCCATGAAGGTCGAGGTGCAGTCGGTCAGCGTGGTCAGACGCAAGATCGACTTCGCCCTGCACCAGCACCGCGAGAACGAGCGGCGGGTCGGCGACCGCCGGCGCGGCGATGGGCGCGGCCATGGGCGCTCCGAGGCGGTGGTCGCGGGCGAGCGGCGCGCCGGACGCGATCGGCGCCGCACGAAACACGCCGACACGCACGCCGATAGACGTGAGCGCGAACGCAGCGTGCGCAAGGGTAGGGGGGGGAAGGCCAAAGGACAAGCTGGCGGCCCGACGGCGGCCCACTCCGGGGCCAAGGACCGGCCGCACCGAAAAGGACCCGCGGGCAAGCTGGGCGGCAAGCGCGGAGGGAGACACCGGCGATGACGATCCGCGAGCAGCTGGAGGCCGACGAAGAGGCGGTTTTGTCGCCGTTCGCGCAGAAGAGCCGTCAGAGCCGCGGGCGCGTGCGGCCCGAACCGCTGGATCCCGCGCGCCCCATCTTCCAGCATGACCGCGACCGCATCATCCACTCCAAGTCGTTCCGGCGCCTGGCCGGCAAGACCCAGGTTTTCCTCGCGCCCGAGGGCGATCACTACCGGACCCGCATCACGCACACGCTGGAGGTGGCGCAGGTCGCCCGCACCGTCACCCGCGCGCTTCGTCTCAATGAATCGCTGACCGAGGCCATCGTCATGGGGCACGACCTCGGACACACGCCGTTCGGCCACGCCGGGGAGAAGGTCCTGGCCAAGCTGATGCCCGATGGTTTCCACCACGTCAAACAGTCGATTCGCGTGGTCGAGGTGCTCGAGCGCGACGGACGCGGGCTGAACCTGAGCCTCGAGGTCAAGGACGGGATCCTCAAACATTCGAAGGGCAAGGGGCACATCATTTCGGACAACGCGAACCTCATGGCGATGACCCTGGAGGGGCAGATCGTCCGTATCAGCGACATCGTCGCCTACGTGAACCACGATCTGGACGACGCCATCCGCGGCCGGGTGGTCAACCCCGCCGACATTCCGAAGGGGATCCTCGCGATTTTGGGCCAATCCCACAGCGATCGCATCGCGCGCATGGTTGGCGACATGGTCGATTCGTCCCGGCTCACAGAAAAGCGCCAGATTCGCATGAGCGACGAGGTGCTGGACGCGCTCATCGCGCTGCGCGACTACCTCTACGAGACGGTGTACGAACGCGACGAGATCCGCGGCGAGTTCGAGAAGGCGCAGCGGATAATCTCTGACCTGTGGGCGTACTTCCATGCCCATGCCGACGAGTTCCACGCCAAGCATTGGCCGAAGGGCGTCCCCGAATCCGACGGCCTGTCCCGTGCCGTCGCCGACTTCATCACCGGCATGACCGACCGTTACGCGCTGCGCATCTACGAAGAGTACTTTTTGCCCAAACGCTGGACAGTCTACTAACCCGCGGAACTGCGCGGCGATGCGCGCGGGCAGGCATCCTTGGTCGGATGTTTACATAAAATGTGCAGGTCGGAAACGACGGGTTAACGGTCGGGCCGCTACATTGAAGTTCGCTCGGCTCATCGTCGGTCCTAATTATGCGCATAGGTTTCCCCACGTTACGTGTAATTGTCGTCACGCTGGATCATGGTCGGAATGACGTCCGGCCGGATGCTCCGGCCACGCTGCTGCGGGGCATGGGCCACGACGTCGCGGTGGTGGGCTATGACCTGGCCGACCTGCGGCGCGCCCAGGCAAACGCCGACGTGGTGGTGGTCGAGGCCGGGCCCCACCTCGAGATCGGCCGCAACGTCATCAGGCGGATCAGGGACCGCGAGGACCTCGCCGGTCTGCGGGTACTGATGTGCGTCGACGTGGGGCGCATCCCGGTGATGGACATGGAGCTCGGGGCCGACGATTTCATCCTGATGCCGCTGTCCGCCGAGGAGCTGGGGGCGCGCGTGCGGCAGCTGCGCTGGCGCGACCAGACCACGTCGGTGGCGACGCCGCGGCTTCGCTACGGCGAGATCGCGCTCGATTGCACGTCGCTGCAGGCGTTCGTGGGCGATCGCTCGCTGAAGCTGACGCCGTACGAATTCCAGCTGCTGCGCTTTCTGGTCGATCGTCCCGGCCGCGTCTTCACCCGCCAGGAGCTCTTGGCCCGGGTCTGGGGCTACAAGCACGTCGGGCGGATCCGCACCGTCGACACCCACGTCCTCAATCTGCGCGCCAAGCTCGGACCCCTGGGCGTTCACCTCGAGGCCGTGCGCGGAATGGGTTACAAGCTGCATCGCCCGCACAGCGGCGCGACCGCGATGGGCAACGCGGTCTAGGTCGCGTGAGGGAGGGACGGCAAAGCCTGCCCGAGCCCGCCGCGGGAGGCGCGGAACCCTGCCAGGGTTCCGACTAGGACGTCGAAACCGGCAGCACGCGCCGCCGGATCAGCTTGGTGCGCAGCAGTCGGTAAAGGATCTTCGTCACGTCGAACGATCCCATACGCAGGCCTCTGATGATCTCCCGCACCGAGCTGCGGCCGTTGACGAAGTCCAGGACCGCGATCTCGTCGCTGGTCAGTTTGCCGCGCGCGACGTCGGCCAGCTTGGCCTCGTTGCGGACGAACACCAGATCGAAACTCTCGATCTCGCGCTCGATGATCCGCCATTCGTCAACGCGGCGAAATCCCTCCAGCAGCAGGGCATCGACCGAGATCGCCAGCGCTGCGTCGCGCGCCAGCTCCGGCAGCTCCGCGGCCTGCTGGAACGAGAACTGGCCTTGATCCCAGCGCAGCACCTCGTACGCCAGCTCAGCCGTCTGGCGCGTGATTGCCTGTTTCAGCTGGTCCGGCGTGATCAACCCGCGTTCGACCAGATCCGCCCCGAAGAGCCCGGGTTTCCCCGCGGACCGCGCGCGCTGGTCCAGGACCGCGGTCAGCGCATCGGGCGTCAGATCGCCGGCCTCGATGGCGAACCGCCCCAGCAAGAACTCCTCGGCCACGCCCACCGCCGCGGCGAAGTCGAGCTCGCCCTTGCGAAAGAAAAGATCGATGCGCGCGGCGTCGTGTTCGGCGCGCAGGCATCCCGTCTGTGACTGCTCCTGTAACAGCGACAAGATCTCGCTGATGGCGATCGCGCGCAGATCCCCGGCCAGCGCGACCCCGGCGACCGGCGCCAGCTGGGCCGCGACCTGGGCGACCGGCGCCATCAGCCTGGCCAAGGTCTCGTCATCCAACGCGCCCTGGACGATCTGGGAGAAATCCCAGCTGCCGGTCTCCGGGCGATAACTGTAACTTTCCAGCCTGCTCACGAGCGCACTCCGCACATCGTCGAAGTTGCGGGCGCGCGAAGCGGAGGACGCTCCTGGTGTCGCGCCCGTCGACTGTGACAGTGCCTCGGTCACGGCCAGGGGGCGACCCGCGCTCCGTGGTCCGGAGGTACGCTTTTCAACGACATGTGACACCACAGCCTGGATGGCCTCGGGCGAAAACGGCTTGGTGATGTAGTCGACGACGTTGCTGGCCTTGGAGAACTTTTGCTCCAGATCCTCGCCCTTGGGGGCCATCAAAATGACGGGAATCTTGCGCAATCGCGCGTCGCTGGCCAGCTGGCGGCAGATATCGAAGCCGGTTTCGACCCCGTCCGGTCCTGGCATCGCGCTGTCCAACAGGATGACGTCGGGCGGCGCCCCGGCTTGCCGGGCGCGGGCCAGGCCGGCTGGACCCCCGGCGGCGGTGGCTACCAGGTAACCGGCTTTGGTTAGGGCCACTTCGACGACCTTTAGAACTGTTGGACTATCGTCGATGACCAACAGGTGCTCTGCAGGCATCCCCAGCAACCTCCTGTCTGATGCGCTCCCCAACGGAATCAAGCAACGTAACATCGGACACGCGCGAGCGTCCATCGAAACGGGAACAACTGTCTAAGTCCTCGCAACCTGATAACATTGTCAATGGGAACCGTGGCACCAAAGGCGGCATCGATCGCACAGAGGTGCGCACCTCCGTGCGCGCTGATCTGCCCGTCACATTGGGGCCGCGCGTCATGAGCGACTTCCCGCGCCGGTTCGGCCCCTATGTGTTGCTCAAGCCGCTGGCCCGCGGCGGCATGGGCGCCCTGTACCTGGCGCTTTCCAGCACCACGGAGAACGCCAAGCTGTGCGTCATCAAGACCGTGCTCCCGCACCTGGCGGACAAGGAATACCTGCAACGCTTTCGCGACGAGGCCAAGGTCGTGGTGCGGCTGTCGCACGGCAACCTGGTCCCGGTTTTCGACTCAGGCCAGGTGGGCGGCGAGATCTACCTGGCGATGGATTTCGTGGACGGAAAAGATCTGCGGGCGACCTGGAATCGCTGCGCGAAAAAAGGCATCGCGTTTCCCATCGACGTGGCGGCGCACATCGTCAAGGAGCTCACGCGTGGGTTGCACTACGCCCATACCTTCGGCGACATCAAGCTCGTCCATCGCGACGTCTCGCCGCCCAATGTCTTGCTGTCGTATAGCGGCGAGGTGAGGCTGACAGACTTTGGCCTGGCATCGTCCACGCTGAAGCTGGAGAAGACCGCGCCCGGCATCATCTACGGCAAGGTCAGCTACATGTCCCCGGAGCAGGCGCGGGGCGAAAAGCTCGACGGCCGCACCGACGTCTACGCCGCCGGGATCATCCTGTGGGAGCTCTTGACCGGGCGGCAGGTCTTCCCGGCCGGCAAACCCCCCAACGCCGACAAGGACACGCCGACCGCCGAGGAGCTGCTGCGCCGCGTGCGCAACCCCGAGGTGGTGGCGCCATCCCGTCGCGCGTCGCGCGTCCCGCCCGACCTGGATCGCATCGCGATGAAGGCGCTGTCGGTCGACTCCACGACCCGTTACCAGACCTGCGAGGAGCTGCGGTACGATCTCGCGACCTTCCTGGCGCAGACCTCACCGGCGACGGACTCGGTGCGGGTCTCCAAGTTCCTGGCCGATCTGTACGGCGAGGACATCGAATCTGAACGCCTCGAGCGTGAGAAGCTGATCTCGGACACGCAGCAGATCTCCTGGCCGAATACGCCGTCGCCGCCGCTGGCGCCGGTGGTGAAGCCGCCATCCACGACCGCCGCCAAGCCGCCGCCGCTGCGCTTGCCGGGCGCCGCCGCGCAGCCGTTGGCCCCGCGAGACGGCGAGGTCGCCCTTCGCCGCGAAAAGGGCACACTGATCGCCGGCCCGGCGGCCCACGATCACCGCCTGGACAAACGCAACAACGGCCAGGCACGGTCGGGGAGGGCCACCTCCGGTGACCGAACCTCGCAGTCGGTCTCCACCGCTCCCATCGGGGACACCTCGCGAACCACCACTGGATCGATGTCCGGCAGCGACGGACCCAGCACCGCCGTTCTTGGCACCGTCGTGGGCGGGCGGTACCTGCTGCGCCGACTGCACGGTGAAGGCGGCATGGGACGCGTCTACGAGGCCGAGCACATCGACATCGGCAAGCGCGTCGCGCTGAAGATCCTTCATCCGGCCTACAGCCAGACTCCCGATCTCGTGGAACGGCTGCGGCGCGAGGCGCGTGCGGCATCGAAGATCTCGCACCCCAACGTCGTCGACGTGACCGACTCTGGAACCACCGCCGACGGCGCGTTCTTCTTCGCGATGGAATACATCGAGGGGATCGAGCTCGGGGAGCTGATCTTTCGCGAGACGCGTCTCGAGGTGCCGCGCGCGCTGCTGATCACGGCGCAGGTGTGCCGCGGGCTGCAGGCCGCCCACGAGGTCAACGTCATCCATCGCGATCTCAAGCCAGAAAACGTCCTCATCCTGGCGCGCGACGGTCACAAGGATTTCGTGAAGGTCCTGGACTTCGGCATCGCCAAGAGCGCCGAGCTGGACGAGGACAAGAGCAGCCCCGGCAACCCGTCGCGGCGGCTGACGTCGCCGGGAATGGCGATGGGGACCCCCGAATACATGGCGCCCGAGCAGGCGGCCGGCCGCCCCGCGGATCCGCGCTCTGACATCTACGCCGTCGGCGGAATTCTCTACGAGATGCTGACTGGTCATCCTCCGTACGAGGGCTCCAACTTCATGGAGATTCTCCACAAGAAGGCCAACCAGATGCCGAAGGCGCTGTCGGCCATCCGAAACGACGTGCCGGCCGAGCTGGAGGCGCTGATCATGCGCACGATGGCCAAGGATCCGGCCGCGCGACCCCAGACCATGGAGGAGCTCGAACGCGAGATCTTGCACCTCATGTCGACCCTGTTTCCGAACTTCAGGAGCGAACGCCGCCTGTCGCCGGTTCACACGCCTCACCCGGTCGTCTTTGACCGCCTGGTTCCGGCCGGTAGTGCCGGCGCGGTATGGACGCGGCTGCGGAATCTAGAGCGCCGCGAGCGCAGGAAACTGGCCATCGGCGCCGGCGCGCTGTTTGGTCTCGTGCTGGCGGTGGTGGTCGCGACAACCAGCGGCCGCAAGCCGATGCCGCACGACACGGCGCCGCTGCCTCCGGTTGCCGCGGCCGTCGTACCGACACCGCCGCCGGTCGTGCAGGTGCCCGTGCCGGAACCGACTCCCCCCGCGCCCGCGGAGGAGCCGGCCGCCGCCGCCAGCGCTCCCGACGTGGAACCGACGGCGACGGTAAAGACCAAGCCCGCGCTGCCCGCGCCCATGGTCGACAGCCGCAAGCTGCTGGACGAAGGCGAACGGTTTTTGCGCGCGGATCGTTTCGTCGAGGCGCGCGGCATCTTCACGAAGTTGACCAAGTCCCGGCGCGATCGGGGGCCGGCCCTGGTTGGCCTGGCGGAGATCTCGTTCCAGGAGAAGAACTACGCCGAGGCGGTCCGCTGGGCGCGCCAGGCAGCGGGGAGCGGGGGCGGCGTGCGCGCGCGCGTGCTGCTCGGCGACGCCCACTTCCGGTTGAATCAGTTCAAAGAGGCGTCGAAGGCCTACGAGGACGCGCTGAAGCTGGACCCCGCCAACGCCAGCGCCAAGAGCGGCCTGGCGCTCGCAACCAAGCGAATGTAGTCCCGCCGCGTCGCGGCCCGCCGATTTTGTCGCGGCGCCCGCGGCTTCGCCGGGCCACCTTTACATAACTTTACGTTGCGGCAATCGTCCCGCAAACCGTGGCCCTCATTGTTGGGTCGTGGGCAAATGGTGCTCACGAACCAACAGAAGGAGAAACGACATGACCAAGGACAAGATGACTTCGCGGAGGACGGGATTGTGGGTGGGGTTGACGATGATCGCGGTGGTTGGCGCAACCGGGCTGTCGGCTGCGCGCGCCTACGGGTTTCCGGGTGGGGGATGGGGACGTGGCGGCGGCGGGCCGGGGGAGTTCATGCAGTGGCGGATCCAGCGCATGCTGGACAAGGTCGGGGCCACCGACGCGCAGAAGGCGCAGATCAAGGCGACCTGGGAAGGCCTGCGACCGGAGATGAAGGCGCTGCACGAACAGAAGGCGCAGCTACAGAAGCAGATCGCCCAGGCGGCGGCCGCGCCAACCATCGACACCGCGCGGGTCGAGCAGCTGCGGCAGCAGTCGGTGCAGCTGGTCGACAAGACCTCCGTCGTCCTGACGCGTGGTCTGGTGGCAACGGCTCAGGTGCTGACCCCTGACCAGCGCAAGCAGGTGCTGGCCGAGATGGAAAAGCGCCAGCATGAGCATGGTCCGCGAAACGAGGGTCAAGGGGATCGCTGATAGGGTGGCTCCTCGCCATGCCTGATCGCATCCTCATCATTGACGACGACGCCCGGCTGGCAGAGATGCTGGCCGGGTATCTGGCGTCGCGCGGGTTCGTGGTCGAGGTGCGGGCGGACGGGCATTCCGGGATCCGGGCGGTCGAGACCAGCGATTTTCAGGCGGTCATCCTGGACGTGATGCTGCCGGACATCGACGGTTTCGAGATTTGCCGCCGGCTGCGTGCCCACTCGACGGTTCCCATCATCATGCTCACCGCGCGCGGTGACGCCACCGATCGCGTGGTCGGGCTGGAGCTGGGCGCCGACGACTACCTGCCCAAACCGTTCGATCCGCGCGAATTGCTGGCGCGGGTGGGTGCCATCTTACGGCGTGCCAGGCGCATTCCCGATCACGTGGGTGACGAGGTCCTGCACTTCGGCCGGCTGGTCATCGACACCCAGGCACGAGAGGTGCGCGTCGCCGGGCAGCGCCGCGAGTTGACCGCCCGGCAATTCGATCTGCTGCTGCTCTTGGCCCAGCGCGCGGGCCGCGTGCAGACGCGCGAGCAGATCATGGAGGCGTTGCGCGGTGAGGAGTGGGACAGCGTCGACCGCAGCATCGACGTGCACATCTCCCGCATCCGGACCGCCATCGAGGAGGATCCCAGGCATCCTCGGTTTCTGCAGACGGTCCGTGGCGCGGGTTACGTATTTTCGCCCGGGCCCGCGGCGACGGATGACGACGTCGATGCCGCCGGCGGTGGTGGTGCCGACGGACAGTCCGCATGAGGACACGACGCCTCTATGTTCAGCTTTATCTGGTGATGCTGATCAGTACGCTCGGCTGCCTGCTGGTGGCGGGGCTGGCGTTCCGTTTCCTGCACGACAAGGGCGGACCCCCCGCGCGGCGTCTTGGTCACGCGGCCGCGGCCCTTGCCGAGGCGCCGCTTGACCTCGACCAACCAGAGACGCCGGCGCACATCGCCGCCCTGGCCGACGAGCTGTCCGTCGACATAGTGGCGGTGGACGCCGCCGGCCGGCGGGTGGCGTCGCCCGCCGACCGCCCGTTTCCCGTGCCGACGTCGCTGGTGCCCGGTTGGCGGCGTGGGCCGGGCGGTCCGCTGCTGACGGTCTCTCTGGGCGGCGACGGATGGGCGCTGCTGCGGGCGCGCCGCCCGCAGCGCGGGCTGCCGATCCAGCCATTTTCGGCGGCGCTGCTGGCGCTGGCGGTGGTCATGGCGATCGCCAGCTATCCGGTGGCACGGCGGATGACCCGGCGCCTGGAACAGCTTGCCGGCGGCGTCGAGCGCTGGGGTAGTGGCCAGCTTGGCAGCCGCGTCGCCGTCGAAGGGCGGGACGAGGTCGCGACGCTGGCCGAGACGTTCAATCGAGCGGCCGAGCGCATCGACCTGCTGTTTGATCAGCAGCGGCAGGTCTTGGCCAACACGTCTCACGAGCTGCGGTCGCCGCTGGCGCGCCTGCGCATGGCGATAGAGCTGGTTCTAGAGACCACCGATCCGGAACAGCGCCGGCGTCTCTGCGACGAGATTCGCAACGACGTCGTCGAATTGGACGCGATGATTGAGGAGCTGCTGCTGTTCGCGCGCGCTGACAGTCGCGACGTGCGCCGGCCGTTCCAAAGGGTGGCGCTGACCGCGCTGATGGCCGCGGAGGCCAAACGCACCGGCGCCGCGGTGTCGGGGCCTGACGTCGAGATGGACGGCGATCCGGATCTGATCCGACACCTGCTGCGAAATCTGCTGGAGAACGCGCTTTCACACGGCCTGGGGCGCGACGTGCGCGCGTCCGTCACGCGCGCCGGCCGCGAGGCGATCATCGCCGTCGAGGACTCCGGACCGGGCATCCTGCCCGAGGACCACGAACGGATCTTTGCTCCGTTTTACCGCCGCCCGGTGGCCGGTGCCGCCACGCCACGCGGTCACGGCCTGGGACTTGCGCTGGTGCGTCAGGTGGCGCGATACCACGGCGGCGACGTCCGTTACGTCGCGCGCGCCGATGGTGGCAGTCGCTTTGAGGTCACTTTGCCATTGTGGACTGACCGACCAGCATCTAGTTAATCTACTATTGAACCATGGTGGGCTTGCCCTCGGCCAAGAAGACTTACCTCGACCCGAGCGCGCTGCCCGAGCTTGAGCGCGCGACGCTGGGGCGGATCTTCTCGTACCTGCGGCCGTACCGGCGGCATGCGTTCCTGGTGTTGCTGTCGATCACCGGCGCCGCGATCCTGAACGCGCTGCCGCCGCTGTTCATCAAACGCATCGTCGATCAGGCCATTCCCGAGCGGCAGGTGCGCCTCTTGCTGCTCCTGTGCGCCGGGATGGCGGTGGGGCCGCTCCTGGCCGGCGTCCTGGGCGTGGCCCAGAAATATCTGGCGGCGTTCATCGCCGAACGCGTGATGTACGACCTTCGCGGCCAGCTGTTTCGACATCTGCAGCGGCAGTCACTGGGATATTTCGCCAACGCCAAGCCGGGCGAGGTCGTGTCGCGCGTCCTCAACGACGTGCAGGGCGTCGGCCAGATGATGCAGGACAACCTGGTCAAGCTGCTGCAGAACGCGATCGTGCTGCTGACCACGACGGCGGTGATCTTCACCCTGGACTGGCGGCTGGCGCTGGTCGCCTTTGGACTTTTGCCCGCGTTCATCTTTCCCGCGCGCCGGGTCGGCCGCATGCGCAAGGCGCTCAAGCGCCGCGCGCAGGCCCACATGGCCGAGATGACCGGCATCTTGCTGGAGACGCTGTCGGTGTCCGGAGCGCTCTTGCTCAAGGTCTTCGGCACCGAGAAACAGGAGACCGAACGCCTCAAGGGCAAGGCCGGCGAGCTGATGGGGGTGTCGCTGCGCTACAACCTGGTCGGGCGCTGGTTCCAGATGCTGACGAAGCTGTTCGAGGACCTGGGCCCGGCGCTGGTGTACGCGGCGGGCGGACTGCTCATCCTGCAAGGTGACTTGAAGCTCGGGACGGTGGTCGCGTTCGTAGCCCTGCTCAAGAGATTGTATTCGCCGGCCTCCGATCTGGCCGGCGTTCACGTCGACGTGGTCACGTCCTACGCCTACTTCGATCGCATCTTCGCGGTGCTGGATCTGGAACCGGCGATCAAGAACGCGCCCGACGCGATCGGGCTCGACCAGGTGGCCGGCTCGATCTCGTTCAACCACGTCTCGTTTTCGTACGGCGCCGACGAGCAGATCCTGCAGGACATCCACATGGACATCGCCCCCGGTGAGTGCATCGCCGTGGTCGGTCCTTCCGGCGCCGGCAAGAGCACGCTGGCCGCGCTGGTGCCGCGGCTTTACGACCCGACCGAAGGCACGGTGCTGGTGGACGGCCACGATGTCCGCTTGCTGAAGCTGAAATCGCTTCGATCGCACATCGGGATCGTCACGCAGGAGACGTACCTGTTTCACGCGTCGATCCTCGAGAACCTGCGCTACGCGCGACCGGCGGCAACACCGCAGGAGGTGGAGCAAGCCGCCGCCGCCGCCCAGATCCACGACTTCATCGCCAGGCTGCCAGAGGGCTACAACACCATCGTGGGCGAGCGCGGCTACCGCCTGTCGGGCGGCGAGAAGCAGCGGCTGGCCATCGCACGCGCCATCCTCAAGGACCCGCGCATCCTGATCCTGGATGAAGCGACCAGCGCCCTCGATTCGGCCAACGAGACGCTGATTCAGACCGCTCTGGACCGGCTGCTGGTCGGGCGAACCAGCCTGGTCATCGCTCACCGGCTGGCCACCATCCGCAAGGCCAATCGCATCGTGGTGCTGGAGCGCGGGCGGATGGTCGAGCTTGGTACCCACGACGAGCTCCTGGAGCGCCGCGGCCTCTACGCCTCGCTGCACCGGGAACAGTTTCGCTACGACGTCGCGCTTTGAGCCGTCGCCGCCGCCATGCGGCCATCATCCTGATTTATATGCCGAATCCGACAGGGCCAGCCTCGCTTTTCTGAGGGGTGTGGCAGGCTAACCGGCTGAGATCACTGGCGGGGCCACCGTGTTTACGGGATCATAGAGTGGCGTTGGGTTTGCAATCACCTACTCGTGGCCGCGCCGCTGATAGGTTCGCCCTCACTCCCGCCACTCAGTCGAACAGTGACGTCTTTGTTTCACGACCGTGACAAACAATCGGGGACGGCCCTCTGATGTTTGTCGTATTTGAGGGGATCGACGGTAGCGGCAAGACGACCATCTCGAACCGGGTCGCTGACCGGCTGAAGGCGAGCGGCGTGTCCGTGACCCACCTGCGGGCGCAGGGAAAGTTCGCGTCCGCGGTCACCGAATCGATCCGGGAGCTGGCCCGAGACGCGCGCAACCTGCACCTCTGCCCGCAGGCGGAGTTGCTGCTTTACGTCGCGCGCGACGTGCAGTTGATCGAGGAGGTATTGCGGCCGGCGCTGCGGCTCAACGACGTGATCGTCGCCGACCGGTTTCTCTACACG
Organism: Polyangia bacterium; assembly: GCA_035696485.1. Lineage (GTDB taxonomy): Bacteria > Myxococcota_A > Polyangia > Fen-1088 > Fen-1088 > DASRQT01. The sequence goes on from DASRQT010000614.1 coordinate 15,369, forward strand.
CCGCAGGTCCTCGGTCACCACGGACGTCACCTGTCGGACGCCTGGATGGCGCCGATCCTGACGGCGGCGGCCGGCGGGATCGAACCCGACCTGGTGGTGCTGGTTGACGTTGATCCGGTGCTGGCGCGGGCTCGGCGCAAATCGGCCAAGCTGGCCGCCGCCGACGATCGCCCACCGGCGCGCAAGGGCCTGGCCGGGGTCGGACTTCAGCACCGATTGCGACGCGGATACCTGGAGCTGGCGGCCGCCGCGCCCGACCGCTGGATGGTGGTCGAAAATGACGACGCCCCGATGGACGACATCGTGGCGCGCGTTACGGCGCTGGTCGAGGAGGCGCGTCAGGCTGGTGCGCCGGCGGCCCTACAGCGCCTGCGCGCGAACACCACCGTCAGCGGGCCCCGGAGCGAACGGCCGCTGGAATCGCCGGGCGAGGCGTTGCAGGCCCTGTTGCAGTGGATCGATCGGCGCGCCGAGCGTGAGCCGCGCGTCGCCGCATATGTGCTGGCGGATCTGGCCGGCGCCGGCGTCGACGAGCGGCGGCGTGCCCTGGCTTCACGCGTGCCGGAGGCCATATTGGCGGGGTTGACCGGCCTTGCCGATGCCACCAGCTGGGAGCTGCGCCAATCACTGCAGGGCACGCACCCGAACGCCGTGGCGCTGACCCTGCTGGGACTCGCCGGCGACGACCCGCGGGCGCAAGCCATGCGGCAATCGCTGGAGGCGCTGTGTCCAGCCGAGATCGCGATGTCGCTGTCGGGCCTCGACGCCGACGCGGCGTGGGCGGCGCGCGAACGGCTCTTTGCCAGTCATGCCGACGCCGTCGTCGCCTCCCTGGGCAGGGTCAGCGGCGCGCGTTCGTGGGCGCTGCGCGAGCGCTGGCTGGACGGAAAACGCAGCCAGCTCGGCACCAGCTACGAGGTGGCGCGGGCCGGCGCGCGGTCGGTCACCGCGTGCGCGGAAGACGCCGCCTGGCATGTCCGCGACCGCGCGCGTCCGATCGCGCCGGTCGCGGCACTGGCATCGATCGAAGGGCTACGCGATCAGCGCGCATGGGCCTGGCGGCGGGAACACCTTTTTCGCGCGCCGAAGGTGGTCATGGCGACCTTGAGAGGCGTTCGCGATCCGGAGGCATGGGAAATGCGAAGAACCGTCGCGGCAGATTGCAAGGAGGCGCTCGACAGCGTCGTGGCGCTGGACGACAGGGAGGCCTGGGACCTGCGTGAGGCGCACGCCGACACGTGGCCCTCGACGGTGGTCAAGACGCTGGGACCGCTGGCGCAAACGCCGCGCGGCCAGGCCCTGGTCAAGCGCCAGCTCGCGCGCCATGGACACAACGTCTCGTTGCTGAAACACGCGGCGGCGATCGCCCTCGCTACACTGGTGCTGGCGGTGGGTGTGCTGGCGACGGGCTGCGGGTCGACCGCGCGCGGTGCTGGGGATGGCGGGCCACCGCCCGACGGCGGGCTGGCGCCCGGGCGCCTCCTGCCCTGGAAGGTCGGCAATAGCTGGACGTATCGGGTGACCGGGCCGACGTCCACCAGCACGAAGGTGACGACCATT
>DASRQT010000615.1:0-7087 GCA_035696485.1 Polyangia bacterium
ACCAGCTCACTGGCGACGCGCGGCACGACCGGAACTCCTGACGCGGCCATGCGCGCGAGCTGACTGACGGAGTCGACCAGGAATCCGAGGTTGTCGCGGATCCCGACCGCGGGAGACACGATCTCGTGCAGCACCCTGCCGAGAAGAAATGTGGTCGTCGCCTGCTGCTCCTGCTGCAGCAGCCGTACCTGCAGATCGCGCGCGAGGGTGGCGATCTGATAGGCCTCGACGCCAGCCCGGAGGGCCTCCGCGACCATCTCTTCCCGCCAGGGCTTGAAAAAATAGCGCGTGACCTCGCCCTTGTTGATGGCCTCCATCACCGCGGTCATGTCGGAGTAGGCGGTGACGATCATCCTGACCACATCGGGAAACTGCGCCTTGGCCGCCGCGCACAGGGCAGCGCCGGTGATCTCGGGCATTCGCTGATCCGCCAGCAGTACGGCGACCGGCTGTTTGGCCAGAATCTCCAGCGCCTCCTTGCCGCTCTGCGCGGTCACCAGTCGGAATTGGTCCTTGAATGCCAGGCGGAAGGCGTGGATGTTCCTGGGGTCATCGTCAACGTAGAGGACGTCGTAGTGAGGAAGGGTCACGGGGGCGGCGCCTCGACGGGTTGGGCTGGCAGCCAGAGCCGGAAACATGCGCCCCAACCGGGGGCAGAGACCAGATCAAGCGTGCCGCCGTGATCGTATGCGACCTGGCGACTGAAATGAAGGCCCAGTCCGACGCCGTCCCCCACTTCGCGCGTCGTGAAAAAAGGATCGAAGATGAGGGGCGCCACGTCTGGCGGGACCCCTCTCCCGCTGTCGGCGACGGTAATCTCCACGCCAAGATTCTCGGGGCGCGATGCCACGCGAACCCTGCCGCCATCCCCGGCCGCCCGGATCGCGTTGTCGAAGAGGTTGAGGAATATCTGATTGAGGGCCGGTGGCCGTCCCAGGATTTGCCCCCGATATTCCAGCTTGCGTTCAAAGTCGACCCCTTCGGTGCGATAGCTCAGGAGTCGAAGCGCGATCTCGATGCCCTGGTTCGGATCCCACGGCTCAAGACCGCGGTCGGTCCGTCCCATGTCCAGGAGATTGCCGACCAGGCCGCTGATCTGTTCGGCCGCCTCGATGGCGATGTCGACCATCCGAACGCAGTCCTGATCGGCGTTGAGGGACTCAAGGTGCCGCTTGACCGGGCGAAGCCCCGACACGATGGCGCTGGCAGGATTGCGCACCTCGTGCGCAAGACCTGCCGCCAGCGTGCCGAGGACCGCCAGTTTTTCGGTATGGATCCGCTTCTCGGTCGCGATCTTCAGTGCGGCGGTCCTCTCCTCGACCCGCACATCGACCTCGGCCTTCGCCTTCTGCAGCTCCAGGAACCGCTCCTCGGCATCGGCGATTGCCTCTTGCAGGGCGGTGGTTGGAGCCTGGATGAATCGCTGCATCTCCTTGAGATATGCGCGCACGTCCCACAGCCGTCCCAGGGCGCCGCCAGCGACCACAAGCGCAGCGGCCAGTAACACGCCATGGCCAGCGGCGAGATAAGCCAAAATCCCGGCCGCGATGCCGAGCAGTGTTCCCTTCAGCGGCGCCCTCTCCAGCCAGGAGATCCGGTAGCGGCAACTGTCATCTCCCTTCGCCTGGCAGCTACTCTCGTCAACGCGGGCAGGCGGCAGCGACCACAGCGTGGGTCCCGCGGCGATCTGCGCCTTGCGCAGCTGGCAGATCAACGGCGAGCGCTCGCTGTACTGGGGGGCCGCCGGCCGATATTCGATCTCGGCCGCCCCGCGCCGGAGGTTGGACACGCGGACGCTGCTCACCTTGTTCAACATGGAGACGACCTGCGGCAGTCGACTGTATCCAAGGCGCGCCGACCCGATTGCGCGCAGGAGCGGGTACATGAAGCCCAGCGCCTTCGGGGAGAACACCGCCCTGGTCACGCGCTGGGCAAGCTGGTCGCCGCCGATCTCTGCGCCCAGCCATTCAACCAGAGATTCGCAGAAGCGCAGCGACACCCAGTTTGACTGGTCGGCGATCTCGTCTCGGGAGACGTCCCATTGCTTGAGAAAATCGAACAGCTGATCGTCGCATTTCTCTTGATCAATGATGTCCAGCAGCGGCGTGAGGTATCGGCAACTGAGCTCGAGCGCGAGGGCGGGGGGCGTCTTCACGGAGACTTCCTCGCGGCTGCCAGTATTCCCAGGACATAGCCAAAGCCGTCGCCGCGTGCCGCCCACTGACGCAGCTCGGCCCACGCGAGCTCGGTCTGCCGAGGGGTCAATAGATCCGGATCGATCGCGCGGGCTGACGGCGCCAGCATCACGTCCACGAAAGCCGACGCGGGGAGGTCCGCCGACGTCACCGGCAGCATCGCGGACACCGGTGAGGCAAGGCCTGCCTCAAGCAACAGGCGTCGCAGAATACGTCCGACGAAAGGATCGCCTCCTCGCCGCTGGGCCGATACAACCAGGGCATTTTTCAGCGCCGGCCAGGTTCGAGGTTCGGGATCGAAGACCGTCGCGCCCTCATCCACGTCAATTGCGCAGACAATTCCACCCGGCCGCACGACCCGTTTGGCCTCATTGATCAATTCTCTTCGAGAGGGCGCGTGCCGCAACACCAGGCGCATGAGGACGAAATCGAAGACGTTGTCATTGAAGGGCAACCTTGCGTCGTCCGATCGGGACACGGCGGCAACGGATCGCGCGCTGATGAGGAACTCACGATTGAGGTCGACGCCGACGGCCAGCTTTGGCTGGAAGTGAACATGCAGCTGCCCCAGCATTCCTCCCGCGCCGCAGCCGATGTCGAGGATGGTGAGCCCTGGAGTCAGACCCGCGGCCCGGAGCGCCGCCTGCTCGCGCGACCAGATGCTGGCAGCCTGACTGCCCAGTCGTTGGGCCTCATCGGCGGTGCTTACCCTCCCGAGGTCGTAGCTACCAGACTGCGGGGTCATGCAGCCTTGGACACCCGCCCGACCCTACCCCGCATACGCGCCTGCAGCAGCCCATACTTATTTGAGACGTAGCGTTGGTAGTCGAGCAATCCAAAGCGATGCAGGGCGAAGAACGTACACTCACCAATCCTGCGGAAGCCTGCGCCGACGAGCGGCGCCTCGTCGGACCCCTCGGGCACGAACAGGAAACGGAACGGAGGGGAGCCTGGCAGGTCGCTGCCGCGGAGCAAATCGCACAGCTGCCGTCTTCGTGACCCGGTGGGATCGGCGGCGGGCAGCACCGGCAACAGCATCCCTGCCGAGAGAAGCCCGCTCAAACAAAGACCAGGCGATGCGACCTCGCGAAGCAGGATGGCGACACAGTGGTTCCCATCAAACGCGCCAAAGGCTTCGCGCCGGCGTTCGAGACCGAGCTTGCGATAAGCCGCGCTTGTGCGCGGTAGCTCAACCTCTCCTCGGCGCAGGCTCAATGCGCGCGCGCACACCGGATCCAGCTGGCGCTGACCGACATGTTCGACAAGCAACTCGTCCTTTGCGCCCAGACGACGAACATCGGTTCCCATGCTGTGCGTGAGGCCGCCCTTTGCCGCAGCCGAGAACAGCACGAACCGGTTGGCGCCACGGTGCGCGGGCGCCGCCTCCGCGAAGAAGGTGTTCACCATCGCGTGCAGCGACTTCGCTCCCGAATCGATAAAGCCGGCGACGTATTCGCCTTCACGCCGATGGGCGGCAAGTCGCATGAGAAGGCCGTGTAACTGACCCGCGCCAGCCGGAACAGCGGGAGAAGCGACGGCGCTGTGCTGCAGAATCCAGGAATTGTCGTACGCTTGCACCGACGTCAGCGTGGCGCCAATTCCACCGTGCCAGGGTATGATCGCCGTTCGCATGAGTCCCGATTGGTGACCGATGCGCCAGCTGCGCTGCGCGTGCTGAAACGTCTTGTTGAGACTGGCGTCCATGTCCTCTTCCAGCAGATTCATGGAACGGTGGAAGCTCACGACGGAGTCCAGGCGCTCACCGTCATGAAGTTCGACCGGGCCAGGGCTCATCTCGATGAGGCGAACGCGCAGCGCATCGGCGTCGGTCTCCGAAAGACGTAGCGTCTGAACGCCGCACCGCCCTGCCGACACGGCCTGGATGATCGCGTCGTCAATCCGGATCGTGAGGTTGGGCAGCTGCAGGCGGACGTCTTTCAGCGGCAAGCTTGGCCAGAGCTCGTCGGCCTGGCCGTCCGGCTGGAAGGCAAAGCCGTGGGAGCTGACGTCTACCAGGCGACGCTTGCACCGGATCTTCGCCAGCGGATGCCGGAAGCTGACCGTGGCGTCACAGCCGCTGACGATCGGCGTGCGATCCTCATCGCGCCGGTGCCATTCGCGAAGCTTGGGCGCTGGTGCGAGGGTGACGACGCTGCCCAGCCGCGAGACCACCCTGGCGAAGAAGCGGTAGCCACTGCCGAACAGCGAACATTCGACCGTGACCACACCCGTTACATTGGCGATGTGGTCGGGTGCGGTCATATGACAGGTCAAACGAGGCATGCTGGAGCGGTCGCCGCTGGCATGCTGAAGTCTGCCGGTCGTCGCCTCCGACCCGCTGAAGATGATGATGTCGTATTCGAGATCGCACAGACCCCACAGTACGGCTCTCACGCGCGGCAGATCCGTGATCTCGATTTTCTCCGCGTCAGTGGACGGCGCGGACACGGTCGTGCGACTACGCAGCCGGACCGTGCACTCGTGAATTCGGCGACCATCCGGACAAAACACCATCGCGCAAGCAATGACAGATCCTTCGCCGCGCCGGATGCATTCCTGCCCGGACATCACAATCAGGTCCGTCAAGATTGTCCCCACGTCCATCGGGACCGCGGACTCGATGCGCATCGCCCGCATGCCGATGTCGAGAACCGGCTCGCATCGACGGCCGATTCCGGACGCAGGCGCCGTGAAGATCGCGAAGGCGACCTGAATGGCCGGGACAACCCGCGGCGCCCTGTCGGGCCGCAGTTCAGGCCCACGCGTAACAAGAAATTGCGCGGCGTCTTCAGTGTCACCGGTGCGCACCAGAGTGCCTGACAGCCAGAGCTGCTTGCCGTTGGCAGTAAAATCTAGACAGGCGCGAGGCGGCGAGCCTTCCCATCGCGGAAGAGGATTGAGGTCGACGACCAGGTCTTTGCCCCTCTTATTGACCCCGACCATGAAGGTCCGCCGACGCGCGCTCTTGTCGTCGAATCGCAAGGAGGCGGGAGTGATCTGTCTACATAGACTTCGCAGTATGGACAGCTCCACCACGCCGGCAGTCTAGCGCTTCTCAACTTCAAAGTTGAGCCCGCGCGCTCGACGTGCGCGCGATCGGTCGAGTGAGCGTCCAATTTTTTGGACACACTTCAAGACTCGCTCCAGGACGAGCTTGGCTTCAATTGCCGGTGCGCGTTGGCTGAATCGCGTCAGCGGATCATGGTCAGCTTCGCGCTTCGCTTGCCGGTTCCGGGCGCCGGCACGTTGCGCACCGACAGCTGGCATGCAATGGCCGAGGCGATGGTCATGAAGGTGCCGGCGATCTTTGACTGCGGATCGCCGATCACGATCGGGGTTCCATCGTCGCCGCCGCGGCTGACCGCGCCCTGCAGCGGGATCTCACCCAGAAAGGTCAGGCCTTCGCGTTCGGCCAGCTTGCGGCCGCCGCCGCGCAGGAAGATCTCTTCGTGGTGCCCGCAGCTCGGGCAGTCGAAGCCGCTCATGTTCTCGATGAGGCCCAGGACCGGAACCTCGACGCGTTTCCACATTCCCAGCGCCTTCTCGACGTCGATGATCGAAACCTCTTGCGGGGTCGTCACCATCACGGCGCCGGTGATCGGCAGAAGCTGCGACAGCGAAAGCTGCGCGTCGCCGGTGCCGGGCGGCAGGTCGACGATGAGGTAGTCGAGCTCGCCCCAGTCGACGTCCTCGATGAACTGCTGCAACAGCTTGTGCACCATCGGGCCGCGCCAGATGACCGCGCCGCCGCGTTCCACGAAGAAACCGATCGAGATGACGCGCATGCCGTGATGAACGGCGGGGACGATCTTGTTGCCGGTCTGTGTGCCCGCGGGAACCTGCGGGACGCCCATCATCTGCGGGATCGACGGCCCGTAGACGTCGGCGTCCAGCAGGCCGACCGCCGCGCCCTGCGCCGCCAGCGCCGCAGCCAGGTTGGTGCTGACCGTTGACTTGCCGACCCCCCCCTTTCCGGCGGCCACGGCGATGATGTTCTTGACGCCGGGGAGGCGCGGGTTCGACGGGTGGTTGGGACGCCCGACCTGGCGCGCCCCCAGCGCGACGTCGACCGCCGTCACGCCAGGCAGCGCACGCACGGCAGCTTCCACGGAAGCGCGAATCACGTCCTTGGAAGGACACGCGGCCGTGGTCAGATCGATCGCGACGGTGACCCGTCCGCCGTCGACCGTGACCGCCTTGACCATCCCGGCCGACGCGAGATCCATGTGCAACGCGGGGTCCTGGACCTGGGCCAAGACAGCCTGGACATCTTCAACGCTGGGAATGGTTCCACTCTCCGGGATGGCGGGCCGAGCTAGCGCTTTCGCGCCGACGGCAACGCACGCAGTTTGACCTGGTTGTCAGGGTGATGCCCCATCTTTCGCCGCTTCACGGCCAGATAGCCCGCGTTGTATTGGTTTTCCCCCACCCAGTGCGCGATCCGATCCGCCACCACGACGCCGGCGGATTTCAGGCCGGCGACCTTGAGCGGGTTGTTGGTCAGAAGGCGCACCGACTTGACGCCCAGGTCGTGCAGGATCGCCGCTGCCAGATCGTAGGTGCGCTCGTCCGCTTCGAAACCCAGCGCCAGGTTCGCCTCGACGGTGTCGGCGCCGCCGTTCTGAAGCGCGTACGCACGCACCTTGTTTCCAAGGCCGATGCCGCGCCCTTCCTGACGCAGGTACACGATCAGGCCCGTGCCCTCGGCGGCGACGCGTTCAAGCGCCGCGTCCAGCTGTTCGCGACAGTCGCACTTGAGCGAGCCCAGCACCTCCGACGTCCAGCACTCGGAGTGGACGCGGCAGAGGACGCCGGTGCCGGCCACGTTGCCACGAACCATGGCCACGTGTTCCTCGGCCGGGACGTCGGGCCGCGCCCCGGCGTCGCGGTAG
>DASRQT010000616.1:0-9818 GCA_035696485.1 Polyangia bacterium
ACTCGGAGCCGCACGACGACCACATGCACGTGCGGTTCTACTGCGATCCGGGAGACCGGCGGCTCGGGTGCGCGGACCGCGGCCCCGTCCGCTGGTGGAAGAAGATGTGGAAGTACATGGCGCCGCCGTACGGGCGTGCGCCGGATGGCGCCGGCCAGATGGAGGACGGCCTCTTGCGAATCATTCGCAGCGAACTGCCCGTGTTCCTCTTGCAGGCGCAGCCGCAGGGCTAATCGCGGCGGGCCGTGTCCGCGCCGGCATCAACAGATGAAGAGGTGGGCGTTTCCAGCGCCAGACGGGCGACGACCAGATCGAGCGACGATGTCGCCGTGACTAGGACGTCCGAGCGCGCGGTCAACGTCATGATGATCGCCTGGTGTGTTCCGCCGGGCAATGCGCGGACGAGATAGATCTGGCGTAACGCTTCGTCGCGCCCCTGCGCGCGTGCGTCGACCGCGATACCGTCCCGCACGGTCTCCGCGACCTTGGTGACCGTGAGCTTTTGCGCCTCGAGGCCGTGGCGGTTTCGATCGACAAGCGCGCGTGCGGTCTCGGCGCTGGTCTCCGAAACGCTGATGGAGATGCGGCTGCCGTTCGGGTGCAGCATCAAAGCGACGATGCTGGGATAGCCGGTGTGCAGCGACAGCGTCCAGCCGTTCGGCGCCTCGACGCCGACGCCGTGCCTGGCGCTTACGAATCGGCGGTCCTTTGGCGAGGCAGCCTGGGCCGACCCTGGTGCGCCCGCCGGCCAAGCGGCCAGGAACGCCACGGCGGCCGCGGAGGCTGTGGCGACCGCGATCGCGACGGTGGTGCGCATCCGGGCAGTATAGGCGGGCACGCGGGCGGGATCGCGCACAAGAGGGCCGATCAACAGTCGTTCAAGCCCGCCCGTCGGTGAGTGACCAGCGCCGACGACGACCGGCACGCACGACGGCGATGAGTCCCTCCTGAACAGATAGCCAGCTGTTTTTACATTGATGAGAATCTATTCAATAGAATACATTCGTTGTCATCCAATGAAGCGCAGCATCTCTAGAGAGGACAATCAGACTCCTCCTGCGGGTGTTGCGCCTCGTCGCGCGGGGCTGCTCGAGGAGCGCGAGATTCAGGAGATCGAACGGTCCTGGCCCGATGGATTGACGTCGCGGCAGATCGTCGACGTGTTCGAGACCCGAGGGATCCGGTTCTCGGAGGCGACGCTACGGAAGTACGTGCAGCTGGGCCTCTTGCCCCGATCGGTGCGCGTCGGGCGTAAGGGCAAGCACCGCGGGTCGTGCGGGCTCTATCCGTCGAACGTCGTCCGCCGCGTCAACGTCGTCAAAGGGATGATGGCCGAAGACCGGACCATCGAAGAGATCCAGAAGTCGTTCGCGCGCTTCAAGGACGAGATCGACACGGTTGAGAAGGATCTGCGCGAGTTGATGTCCGGGTTCGAACGGGAGGCCAGGGGGGCCCTGGATCCCGACGGTCGCCGCGATCTGGAGCGCGAGATCACGGAGGCGAAGAAGGCCGCAGGTGATCTGGTGCGGCGAATCAGCGGGTTGGAGAGACGAATTTCATCACGCGCCGCCGACGATCCGGCGCGCGGCACTGCCGTCCGGGGCGGGAGCGACCTCTACTAGCCTGGCGCCTGACAGCTGGGCACACCGAGGAGAGACAAGATGGATGAACAACGGGGCGTGACGGAGCTTTCCGATGACGACGTGGACGAGGAAGACGCGCCACAACCAGAGGTGGCCCGCATCAGACGCAAGGTCCATTCCGCGGGGCGGGATGGACGTGTCAGGTCAAAGACTATCGCGCCCAAGCGCTTGACGCGCGACGAGCGGCGGCTGTCGGAGGTGCTGGTCTATCCGCCAGACGTGGACCGCCCCTTCAACCGCGACGAATGCAAGATGATGCCGCGTCCGTGCCCGTTCGTGAGCTGCTCGCACCACCTCTATCTGGACGTGAACCCGGAGACCGGGGCCATCAAGCTGAACTTCCCGCACCTCGAGGTCTGGGAGATGGCAGAGACGTGCTCGCTGGACGTCGCGGACCGCGGCGGGATCACGCTGGAAGAGGTGGGGGCGATCTTGAACCTCACGCGCGAGCGCATCCGCCAGGTGGAGGTGCGCGGATTGGCGAAGATCAAGGACCACACCGGCAACGAGCTGGGCATCCCTCCGGAGCGAAACCAATAACGGTATTGGGAACCCTGGGAGGGTCCCTCCGGTATACTCGCGCGGCCGATGGAGCTTCGCGCGTTCACCTATCTGGATGTGTTGCAGCCGCAGCTGGCAGGATTCCTTCAGACGGTCTCGCAAGGATTCCTGCCGCTGGATGGCCAGGCCGCCCTGGTCGTTGAGATCGCCCCCGGCATCGCCATCAACACTTTGACCGATGCAGCGCTGAAGCGGACGCGGGTCGTCCCCGGGCTGCAGATCGTGGAACGGGCGTATGGGCTGCTTGAGGTCCATGCGGACGATCAAGGCGAGGTCCGCGCCGCCGGGGCCGCGATCCTCGAGCAGCTCGGCCTGGGCGAATCGGACCGGCTGGCGCCGCGCGTGCTGTCTCAAGAGATCATCACTGGCATCGACACCCACCAGTCGGCCATGATCAACAGAATGAGACACGGCGACATGCTGCTGGGAGGGCAGACGCTTTATACGCTGGAGGTTCACCCGGCCGGGTACGCCGCCATCGCGGCCAACGAGGCTGAGAAACGGGCGGCGATACGGCTACTGGAGGTGATCACGTTTGGCGCCGTCGGCCGCCTGTGGCTGGGCGGGCGCGAGGAGGATATCCGGCAGGCCGCCGTTGCCATTGAGGACACCTTCAAGGGGCTGGCGGGACGACCCAACGAGGGGCGCCGATGAGCGCAGGGGCAACCATGGAATCACCGCTGTCGGGCATTGACGCCAACATCGCGCAGCGCCTGCTGTCGGCGGCGCTGGGTTCGGGCGGCGACTACGCCGATCTGTACTTTGAATATCGCTCCGGCGCGGACTTCGTCTTCGAGGAGGGGCGTGTCCGGACGGTCGGCCGCGGCGTGACGCTGGGGTTGGGCGTGCGCGTGTTGCGCGGCGACGCAACCGGTTACGCCTACACCGAGGAGCTGTCGGACGATCGCATGCTGGAGGCGGCGCGGACGGCGGCGCAGATCGCGGCCAGCGGCGCCGCGCCCGGGCCGGTCGCCGTCAGACCAGTTCGAGTGGGCGATTTTTATCCGATCGCGAGGTCGTCGCTGGAGCATCCCGGGCGCGAAAAGATCGAGCTGCTACGCCGGGCCGACCGGGCGGCGCGCGACTTTGATCCGCGAATCGTTCGCGTTGAAGGTTCTCTGTCCGAGGAGTGGAAGGAGGTGCTGGTGGTCAGCTCCGACGGGCACCTGGCCCGTGACCGCCAGCCGATGGTCCGGTTCGGCGTGCACGCCGTGGCCGAGGAGGGCAAACAGCGGCAGGGGGGCCGATCCGGTGGCGCCGGTCGGTTCGGGATGGAGTACTTCCTGCGCCCGGGGCAGAGCCCCGAAGACCATGGTCGCGAGGCGGCGCGGCTGGCGATCGGGATGCTGCACGCGGTGGAGGCGCCCGCGGGTCCCATGGAGGTGGTCCTGGGGGCGGGGGAGTCGGGGATCCTGCTGCACGAGGCGGTCGGGCACGGTCTGGAGGCAGACTTCAACCGCAAGCGGACGTCCAACTACACCGATCAGATCGGCAAACCGGTGGCGTCGTCGCTGTGCACGATCATCGACGACGGGACCATCGGCAACGCGCGCGGGTCGATCAACGTCGACGACGAGGGCAACCCCGGTCAGAAGAACGTGCTCATCGAGAACGGAATCCTGGTCGGGTACATGCAGGATCGCATCTCGGCGAAGCATTTTGGCACGACGCCGTCGGGGAACGGCCGCCGGCAGAGCTTTCGCCACGAGCCGTTACCGCGCATGACCAACACGATGATGGCGGTGGGGGAGGACGATCCCGAGGACATCATCCGGTCGGTGAAGAACGGGGTCTACGCCAAACATTTTTCGGGAGGGCAGGTGAACATCTCGAACGGGGACTTCGTTTTCTCGCTGACCGAGAGTTACCTCATCGAGGACGGGAAGATCACCGCGCCGCTCAAGGGCGTGAACCTGATCGGAAATGGTCCCGACGTGTTGCGGAAGGTCACGATGCTGGGGAGCGACTTCAAGCTGTCCGACGGGACCTGGACCTGCGGCAAGGACGGGCAATCGGTCCCGGTTGGAATCGGAACGCCGACCATGAAGATATCAGAGATCACCGTCGGCGGGACGCGGACCAAATGAGCGCGGGCGCGCAGGTTATCGCGGGCGCCGGGGTTGGCCAGCGCCGTCCGTTGCCCGATCCCAAGGCCTGCCAGCGGCTGGCGGAGCAGATGCTGGGGTTGGCGCTGCGCGCGGGCGCCGACGGCGCGGAGGTTCTCGTTCGCGACGGCACCGAGCTCGAGGTCAAGGTTCGGCTGGGAGAGACCGAGCTGATAAAGGAAGCGGGCAGCCGTGCGCTGGGACTGCGCGTGCTCAAGGACCACCGCGCCGCGGTCACGTACACGTCCGATTTTTCGCCGGCGGCGATGGAACAGTTTGCGCGCGAGACGGTGGAGCTGGCGGCGCTGGCCGAACCGGACCCGACCGGTGACCTTCCGGCGAAAGAAGAGATGGCCCGTGAGATCCCTGATCTCGATCTGTGGGACGAAGGCGTCTTGAGCCTGGACGTGGCCGAGGGGATCAGGCGGGCGACGGTGGGCGAGGCGGCGGCGATGAAGGCCGACCGGCGCGTGACCAACTCTGAAGGGGCGGTGTTTGGTCGCAGTATCGGGGCGGGAGCGTTCGCGACGTCGGCGGGATTTTCGGGATCGTCGCGCGGTACCCACGTCTCGTTCTTTGTGCAGCCGATCTGCGACGACGCGGATGGGAAGAAGCGGAATGGGTCCTACTGGACGGCCTCGCGTTTCGCCGGTGGATTGATGGATGCCGAGGCCGTCGGCCTGGAAGCCGCGCGGCGGACGACCGCGAAGCTCGGCTCGCGCAAGATCGCGACCTGCGAGGTCCCGGTGGTGTTCTCCCCCGACGCCGGACGCGGTGTGCTCGGGCAGCTGGCGGGCGTGATGTCGGGAGGCGCGGTCTGGCGCAAGAGCACGTATCTCGCGCAGCGCGAGGGGACGCCGGTGGCGTCAAAGCTGGTGGAGATCGTCGACGATCCCTTGTTGCGGCGCGGCCCCGGTTCTCGGGCCTTCGACGGCGAGGGTCTACCCAGCCGGACCAACGTCCTGGTCTCCGACGGGGTTTTGCGGCTGTTCCTGTGTGACGTTTTCGCGGCGCGAAAGCTGGGGCGGCGTTCGACCGGGTCCGCCAGTCGCGGCGTCGGCGGCGGGCCGCACGTCAGCGTGTCCAATCTGATTCTGCGGCCGGGGCGGACACCGGCGGCGGCCCTGGAGAAGCTCCCGCGGGGTCTATACGTCACCGAGCTGATGGGCTTCGGGTTCAACCCCGTCACCGGCGACTATTCGCAGGGCGCTGGCGGCTTCTGGATCGAGGGCGGTGAACGGGCCTATCCCGTCAGCGAGATCACCATCTCCGCCGGTTTCGACGATCTGTGGCAGGGCATCGACGCCCTGGGCGACGATCTGGACACGCGCGGGTCGGTGCAGTGTCCGACCTTCCGGGTCGCGAAGATGACGGTCGCCGGAACCTAGGTCGCGGTCGCGGGCGTCACCCGAGAAACGGCGCGATGGTGGTGACCACGAAGTCGTGTAGGGGACCGTTGGAGGCAACGATCCCGCGTCGATTCAACAGATCCGCACCCGTGTACACGAGAGGGTTGCCGTCCATGTCGGTCATACGCCCGCCGGCGCCCTCCAGGATCGCCTCGGGACCGCAGGTGTCCCAGAGTTTGGTGCGCCCGCCGGTGTAGACGTAGAGGTCGCGCTCGCCCTCGGCGACCAGGCCGATCTTGAGACCGACGCTGCCGATGTTGATCTCGTCCTCGATCTGCAATGCCGCCTTCACGGCGTCGATGCGCGTGCTTCGGTGGGATTTGGACGCGACCAGGCGGATGCCCGGCGGGCCTGAGCGCGTTGACGTGCGCAGCGAGACGCGCGGCGAGGCGCCGACGTCCAGCCACGCTCCCACGCCGGCGATGCCGCCGTAGATCTTGTGGGTCAAGGGTTGCGCGACGACGCCCACCGTCGGTCGGCCGTCGACGGCCAGACCGATCATGACGGCGAACCCGGAGTGACCGATGATGAAATCGCGGGTGCCGTCGATGGGATCGACCATCCACACCCGCGACTGCCCCAGGCGGGATTGATCGTCGGGTATCTCTTCCGAGAGGATGACGTCGTCGGGGAACGAGGCCCGCAGCCGTTCGACGATCAGGGCGTTGGCGGCGTGGTCGGCATCCGTGACCGGTTCGTCGCCGGTCTTGCTCTGCACGTTCAGCGCTTTTCCGTGGTAGCGCATCACGACGGCGGTGGCCTCGACCGCGATGGTGTGCGCGATGTCCAGCTCGCGCGTGAAGTCGGTCATGTGACGTGCCCCAGGTCACGCGCAAGCGCTCGCCGGCCTAGCAGCAAGACCAAACCCGCGACGAACATCAGAGTGCCGGTGGCCAACACCGGGGGACCGAGTCCAACGCGGTCGGAGACCAGACCTATCAGGATGGGCGAGGCGGCGTCCCCGAAGACGTGAATCGCGAACGTGTTGATCGCGAAGCCGCGCGCGCGCAGCTCGGCGGGCAGCACGTTGGCCATCGCGGCGTTGAGCGGCCCCGTGCACACGAACAGCAACGTCAATGTGACGAACATAGACGGCCAGAAGATAGCAGGCGAGGGCGACAAGATCGCCAGCAGGGTGAAAGGTAGGGACAAACAGAGCGCGGCGCCCGCGATGAGGAAATGGCCATCCGATCGGCGCGCGGCCAGCCGATCACCGAAGCGTCCCCCCAGCAGCGTTCCCAGGAAACCGGCAGCCAGCAATACGCCGCCGAATGCCGTGGTCGCGATGTCGGCGCGCAGACCGCGCACGCGCACGAAATACGTCGGCATCCATACCGCCAACCCACCCATCGCAAAGGTGTAAATCGTCTGTGCGATCGTGTTGAGCAGCCAACTTTGGCGCTTGAGCAGTTCCGATATCGGGATTCGTTGGCCGGTCGCGGGCTTCGCAACGTCCATGGCGCCGCGCTCGGGATCGCGCAGGAACAGCAGGGCCAGCGCAAGCGCGATCCCGGGAGCGCCCGCCACGAAGAATGCCCAACGCCAGCCGAGGCGCGCGCCGATCTGACCGCCGATGCCGTACGACAGCGCCGTCCCGATCGGGATGGCCGCGTAAAAGATAGCCAGCACCCGACCGCGCTGCGCAGCCGGATAGAAGTCCGAGAGCAGCGACGGGGTGACCACGGTGTAGCTGGCCTCGCCCACGCCGATCAGCGAACGCGCCACCAGCAGCACGGCGAAGGTGGGGGCCAGCCCGGAGGCGAAGGTGGCCACGCTCCAGAGCAGCACGCCGATGGCCGCCATCCGAAAACGGGGCCGGCGGTCCCCCAGGATGCCAACCACCGGCGAAACCAGTGAATAGGTGATCATGAACAGGGTCTGCACCAACCCCGCCTGTGCGTCGCTCAGCTGTAGCCCCGCGATGAGCGACGGCAACACGGCCGCCGGGATATAGCGGTCGACGTAGTTGAGGAGGTTGAGCCCGGTCAGGATCGCGAGCGCCACGCGCGGTGAAGGCAGCCGGGACATGCCGGCCATCTGTACCACCCGCCGCGCAGTGATGGTAGATTGCGCCCCATGGGCACACTGAACGAGGTGTTGTTGGTCCCGGGGAATCGCCCCAAGGTCGTCGCCGACTGCGTTCGGGTGATCGACGAGGAGGTTGATTCGAAGGGCGGTCTCACCGGTCTTGCCATCAAGGGCGCCTACGCGCTGGTGAAGGCGGTCAAGCCCGGCTTCATCGCCGACGCCGTCGACAGCATGCTGGACGACTTCGTCAGGCGGCTGGAGCCGTTCTACGCGGCCGCGCAGGCGCGCAACGAGCCGGTTGGCCCCGCGATGAACGCCCGCGCCGGCGAGGTCGCCGAGGCGCTGCTGGCCATCAGCGACGAGCGCGCGCAGCGGGCGCGCAACGCCACCGTCAAGAAGGCCTACGAGAAGCTGCGCCCCACCGGGAAAAAGCACGTGGAGGCCGCCGTCCCACGCATCGGACGCCTGATCGGCAAGTACGCCACCGCCGCCACCACGGCCGCTGCTCCGCCGCCTCCGTCGGCTTGATTTTCGCGCCGCCGGCGCGCCCAGTCTTGGAATTCTGCCGACGGACCTTGACGTTGGGGTCTATATAGGGCAACTTTCGCGCGGTCTTTGAACCATTGATGCGGGGTGGAGCAGCCTGGTAGCTCGTCGGGCTCATAACCCGAAGGTCGCGTGTTCAAATCACGCCCCCGCTACTAGATCTTTCAGAGACTCCGGGGCCCACGACAGCCGAGAGGCTGAGGGCCCCGGAGATTCTGTAAGCTGTCGTCGTCCGGCGTGAGCGCGAAGGGCCGCAGGACACGCATCAGGATGGCCCGGGGCTTCGGGACGTCCGTGTCCAGGGTGACCCAGAATGTCCTCCACGTGGCGGGCAATCAGGGCCGGGTGGGGCATGACCTTGGGCCGTTGGTCGATCACGCGGCCGGCTCCGCCTCCAACTGGGGCGGCGTGCGGATCGCCGCCAACGATCGGGAAGGGGTTGAGCACGTCGCACGCCACTTGGCCATTGGCAAATCTACCCGATTCGTCCACGGCGCGTGCGACAACTCGTCCGGGCCCGTGTCTTCCCGGTGGCATCCCACCCTCAAACCCAAAGGAGAGACACATGAGCTTCAGGTATCGCCCCGAAACGAAGAGACGCGCGCAGTGGCGGTGGCTGGCGAGCGGCACCGCGCTCCTTGTCGGCCTTGGATCCTGGGGGACCGCGCGTGCGACCGTTATTCGCGTGGACGCCACCGCCGACGAGGACGGCAGCGGCAGCGGCTGTTCGTTGCGGGAGGCCATCAAGGCCGCGAACACCGACACTGCCTATGGCGGGTGTCCGGCCGGGAGCGGGGACGACTTTCTCTACCTCTTCTCGACGACCTCGCCGGCGACGTTCGCGCTCACGCGAACGCAGTCACTGGCCATCACCGGGGACATGACGCTGGACGGCGCCGGTCACATCATCAAGGGCGGCGCGTCCGGCGGATTTGACGTCAAGAGCGGAACGGTGAGATTCACCTCCGTGCGGCTGACGGGGTTCACCAACGCCACGCCCTTGATCGTCCGATCAGTTGTCTCCATGGACTATTCGCAGATCTATTCCAACAAGACGACGTCGGTCCCCCAGCAGACGTTCGGGATCTGGGTGGTGGCGGGGGGATTTCTTACCGCCACCGATTCCACGCTGCGAGACAACGCCGCGATCAAGGGCGGCGGCATCTACAACAACGCGGGCACGGTCGAGCTGACCAACGTCACGATCGCCAACAACTCGTCATCGCAGTACGGCGGCGGCATCATGACGGTCGGCGGCGGATACGCCGAGCTTCACAACTGCACCATCAGCGGCAACAGCGCCACGGGCTATTACGGCGGCGGCATCTACAACGGCGGGAACTCTTTCACAATGGTCTATGGCTCGACCATCGTCAACAACACCGCCCAGCGCCAGGGTGGGGGCATCTTCGACGACGCCAGCACCTACTCGGGCGTCGCGATCCGAAACACGATCGTCGCCAACAACGTTTCCAGATCGGGCGCCACGTTCGGTGGTTGTTCTGGCACCGTCTATTCCTATTCGG
>DASRQT010000617.1:0-2596 GCA_035696485.1 Polyangia bacterium
GCGCCAGATCCGCGCGCGCCTGTAAGCAAAATACCACTCCCAAATTGCTGTGCGCGTGCGCCAGCAATGGATCAATTTCCAGCGCGCGGCGGAGCTGCCCGACCGCGTCCTCGAGGTGGCCCAGGTCGCGCAGCAGGCAACCGAAGTTGCTGTGCAGGAGCCCGTGCGACAGGCCAAGCGCGATTGCGCGTCGGTAGTGTTCCAGGGCCGCTTGCAGATCCCCGCGTTGATGAAGCGCGACCGCCAGATTGTTGTGGGCTTCCGCTGGGTGGGCGAGGTGACGGATAGCTTCTTCGTAAAATGCCACGGCTTCGAGCGGGCGTTCGGTGCTGGTCGCAATGTGGGCCAGCCGCTCCCAGGCGCCTCCATGGCAAGGGTCGCGGTGCAGGATGTCGCGGCAAGCGGCCTCGGCCTCCGGGTATTTCTTCGCGCGATAAAGGTCGTTGGCATGCGCCAGCTGGGCATGCGCCAGCTGGGTTGCAGCGTCGGATCCCGCGTCTGCCATTGGCACCTAGCATCGACCCTGGCGCGCTGGTCGGCAAGGAAGTGGGGGTCGTGCGCGAGGGCCTGGAAGGCCTACCAGGCACCGAATACTTCTGCCGGCTAATTCGTGCGGGCGCTGATAGTATTTGCGGTGGTGTTTCCTCCGAAGTCCGGTCTCCCCCCCGGCAAGCAGCCCGGCCTCCCGCAAGCGCACCTCACCGCGAGGGTCCAGCCGCATCGGTCCGGTTTCGGTTCGTTTCTCGGTCGCCATCGGCGCGGGGTGATGGTCGTCGTTCTCGTGGCCGTCGTCGCGGCCGCCTACCCACCGGTGGTTGGGGGGCTGGCGGCGTCGCTGTTTGCGTCACGGCTTTCGGAGCGCCTCGGTCGCCCGGTCACGGTGGCGCGCGGTCGGGGCGGGTTCGGGCAGGTCACGCTGCGCGGGGTCGTGATCGCCGGGCACCCTGGCGGGCCGCCGCTGGTCACAGCGGGCGAAATTGCCGTCCCGTTCGGCGTCGTGCTCGGGCGCGGCACAGCTCCCGTGGTCATTTCGGAGCTGAGCATCCACGCGGTTCGCGGCGGCCCGGAAGACAACGTCAACGAGATCATCGCTCACGTGTCGGCGGGGCGGAAGGTGGCGGCCACGACCGAGCCCAAGACCGAGACCACGCCCGAGAGCAAGACCGGGATGAAGATCCCGGCCGTCGCCATCGAAAGCGGGCGCATCTTCATCCACGACAGCGAGTCCGGCCTGAGGTTTGAGACAGCCAGCCTCCGGGGCGTGCTCAACCCCTCGCAGCAGCTGGCCTTTCAGCTCGGTGGGGTGGTCGGCGTCCTGGCCCTGGGTGACGCCGACAAAGGTCCCAAGTTCGGCGCGAAGGAGCTGCACGTCCGGGCCGGCCTTTCGGGTCTGCGCCCGGTCGGCTACCCGAACATCATCGTGAAGGACGGCTTTGCCACGCCGCTGCCATCGCTGTCGCTGACCGGGATCGGCGGCACCGTGGGCCCGCCACCGGTGGGCGCGGGTGACAAGCAGGGCGATGCCATCGCCGTCGATCTCCACGGCAGCTACGGGGGCGCTCGCGAGACCCTGTGGACCGCACGCGGCGGCGCCAACCCCGCGACCCGGCAAGGCCGGCTGGCGCTGCGGGCCGAGCAGTTTTCGCTGGGAAAGGTGCCCGACATCCTCCCGCGTTCGGTGTTGCGGCCGGAGGACAGCAACATCGACGCGTCCTTTGATCTGACCTGGGCCGGCGACGCGGTCAGCCTGGGCGGCGAGATGGCGGTCGTGGGCCTCAGCCTGCAACACGACGGGCTGTCCAGCCTGCCGATCGACAACCTGTCGATGAGCGTTAATTTGAAGATGACCGCTTTCCCGGCGACGCGCCGCCTGCAGATCGACTACATCCAGGGGCGCGTTCGCGACCTGGTTGGCAGGTTGAGCGGTTCGATCGAGCTGCCCGCCGGAACCTTCAAGTTTGCCGACGGCAGCAAGCTCGGCGTCTTGCCCAAGATCGATCTGGCGTTTGTGGTGCCGCCGCTGTCGTGCGCGAAGCTGCTGGCCAGCATCCCGACGGCGCTGATCTCAAACCTGAACGGGTTCGAGCTGAAGGGGACGTTCGACGCCAAGATCGGAACCAAGATCGACTTCTCCGATCTGGAGGCGCTGGACCTGCGCGGCAAGGTCGGTATCGACGGTTGCAAGGTCAAGAGCGCGCCCGAGACGGTCACCATGCTGGCAGGGCCGCAGCCGATTCTGCAGACCGTGGAGGTCCCCAAAGCGCCCGGCCCCAAGGTGGCTCCGGGCGAGACCGAGATGCTCCAGTTCGTGGTCGGACCCGACAACCCGGACTTCGTCCCGTACGTGCAGGTCTCCCCGCACCTCATCAACTCGATCATGACGACCGAGGACAACGGATTCTTCAAGCACCGCGGTTGGGTCGCCTCCGAGTTCAAGAGCGCGCTGCGCCGCAACCTGGCGCGCGGCGGTTTCCGGCTGGGGGCGTCGTCGATCACCATGCAGATGGTGAAAAACGTGCTGCTCAGCAAGGAGAAGACGCTGTCGCGCAAGCTGCAGGAGCTGTTCCTGGTCTGGTACCTGGAACAGGAGCTGCCG
>DASRQT010000618.1:0-6362 GCA_035696485.1 Polyangia bacterium
ATCGTGATGGTCGAGGGCGGGGCTTCGGAGGTCTCCGAGGACGCTCTGATCGAGGCGCTGATGTTCGCGCACAAGTCGGCGCAGCCGCTGATCGACCTGCAGGACAAGCTACGGGCGGCGGTCGGGCGCGCCAAGCGTGACTTCGTCCCACCGGTCAAGGATCCGATCATCGTCGAGCGGGTGGCCACGCTCGCGGGCGAGAAGATCCAGGCCGCCATGTCCATCAGCGACAAACACGCGCGCTATGCGGCCCTGGATGCCGCTGGCACTGCGACCCAGGAAGCGCTGGCGACAGAGTACGCCGACCGGTTGCCCGAGGTGAAGGACGCGTACGAATCGGCCAAGAAGAAGCACCTGCGCGAGCTGGTGCTCAGCACGGGCCGCCGGATCGACGGGCGCGCGCCCGCCGACATCCGGACCATCACGTGTGAGGTCGGCGTGTTGCCGCGCACGCACGGATCGTCGCTGTTCACGCGCGGCGAGACCCAGGCGCTGGTGACCACGACGCTGGGGACCAGCCAGGATTCGCAGCACATCGAGGCGATCATCGGGGACATCGAGAAGCGCTTCATGTTGCACTACAACTTCCCGCCGTTTTCGACCGGTGAGACCAAGCCGCTGCGCGGCGCCAGCCGGCGCGAGGTGGGTCACGGCCACCTGGCCGAGCGCGCGATCGCGCGCGTTCTGCCCGACGAGAAGACCTTCCCTTACACGATCCGGATCGTGTCGGAGATCCTCGAGTCCAACGGCAGCTCGTCGATGGCGTCGGTGTGCGGCGGCATCCTGTCGCTGATGGACGGCGGCGTCCCCATCAAGACCGCGGTGGCCGGCATCGCGATGGGGCTCATCAAGGAGGGAGACCGGGTGGCGGTGCTGTCGGACATCCTCGGCGACGAGGATCACCTGGGCGACATGGACTTCAAGATCTGCGGGTCAAAGACCGGCGTCACCGCGGTGCAGATGGACATCAAGATCCAGGGGCTGACCCGCGAGATTCTGGAGACGGCGTTACGGCAGGCGCGCGATGGCCGGATGCACATCCTGGGCAAGATGGCGGAGGCCCTGGCGGCGCCGCGCGACGATCTATCGCGGTACGCCCCGCGCATCACGACTCTGCAGGTCAAGCCCGATCAGATCAGGGAGATCATCGGCCCGGGTGGCAAGACCATCCGGGGCATCACGGCGCAAACCGGCGTGTCCATCGAGGTCGAGGACGACGGCACTGTCCACATCGCGTCGCCGGACGGCATCGCGGTCAAGAAGGCCATCGACATCATCAAGGGGCTGACCACCGAGCCCGAGGTCGGCGAGTTCTACATGGGCGTTGTGCGGCGCCTGGCGGAGTTCGGCGCCTTCGTCGAGATCCTGCCGGGGACCGACGGTTTGGTGCACATCAGCGAGCTGGACGAAAAGCGCGTGCGCGCGGTCCAGGACGTGTGCAAAGAGGGCGACGAGATGGTGGTCAAGGTCATCGGCATCGATCGCGCGACCGGGAAGATCCGGCTGTCGCGGCGCGAGGCGATGGGCAAGACGCCCGACGTGGTTCACAACTTCCGGACCGTCGCAGCCTCGTAGAGCCTTTGTCACGTGACTGCGCCGCGGCTCCGTTATCGTAAATTGCGGCCGCGCGCCACGCCGCCGCGCGCGATGTCCGAGGGCGCGGCGGGGATGGATATGGCGTCGGCGGCCGACGGGCCGCTGGAGCTGAAACCCGGGGACAGGATCGCTGTCCCCACCGGCCTGGCGCTGGAGATCCCGGTCGGGTTCGAGGGACAGGTGCGTCCGCGGTCGGGGCTGGCGTTGCGCGCCGGCGTCACCATCCTGAACGCGCCCGGCACCATCGACAGCGACTATCGTGGCGAGGTCAGCGTGTTGCTGGTCAACCTCGGGCGTGAGCCGTTTACTATCAATCCAGGGGATCGTATCGCGCAGCTCGTCATCGCCCCGGTGACCCGCTGCGAGCTCGAAGAGACCGACGAGCTGTCCTCGACCGCGCGGGGCAGCGGCGGTTTCGGACACACGGGCTGATCATCAGCTGGTAGCGGAGGTCGGTGACGCGGACGGCGAGTGATCCCGCGATTCAAGCGATCTACGAGGCGGGTCACCGCATCGTGGGGCGTTACCTCGTCCGCGAGCGGATCGGGGGCGGCCCGCTGGGCGTGGTCTTTCGCGCCGAGGATGCCGTCAATGGCGGCCGGACCGTCGCGGTCAAGGTGGTGTGGCCTGAACTGACGCCTGACGACGGCGCCCGCGGCCGTTTCGTGGCAGCCGCCACCGTGGCACGAAACGTGTCCAGCAAATACGTCGGGGGCGTGTCCGACGTCTTTGTCGACGTGGTGCGGGGAACGCCGGTGTGCCTGGTGGTCGGCGCCATCCTGCAGCGCCCGACCCTGGCCTCCCGTCTCGAGGAACGGTTACGCAACAGCGAGCCGATGCTGGCGGTGGAGGCGCAACCAATCGTCTCGCAGATCGGCGTTGGGTTGTCCGCGATTCACGCCGCGGGCTTGGTGCACGGCAACCTGAAGGCGCGGAACATCTTCTTTCCCGACGAACAGGTGCAGATCGCTGACGTGGGAATCGCCGGAGGGCTGTCCCCGGCGTTGGTGGCGCAGGCGGAGGCCTCGCTGGGGCGGGACACCGGCCGTGCGCCCGAGGCGGCGGCGGGGGAGCCGTGGTCGCGCGCCGGCGACATATATTCGTTCGGCGTGATTGTGGGGCAGATGATGGGGATGTTCCCACCCAATCAGGACTATGAGGTTCCGTCGGCCATCTCCGACGTCGTCTGGCGGGCGCTGTCGGAGAACCCGCGCGACAGGTTTGCCGACGTTGACGCGTTCGCGTCGGCATTGCTCATCACCTTTGAACGAGGCGAACGCCAGACCAGCGCGATCGGACTGCGAGCGGTGGCCCCCGGTCCGGCCCGTCACGAGTCTCCCGTACGCGGCTCCGGCGGCGAAGCCTTCGCCACGCTCACGGGGGCGCTGGACGTGTCCCAGGGCGCAAGGGAGCTGCCGTCGCAACCGACGCTGCAAGAGCAGCGGCGGCCGCCCAGCGTGCTGCTGGATCCGTCGGTTGAATCGCTGACGCCGGTGACCCGGCCCCCGTTCCAGCTGGGATCATCGGGCGGAAACCGACAGCTTCCGTCGTTACAACCCCAGCAGCCGCAGGCAGGGGGAGGCGGAGCGCCGCGCGTCCGGGTGCCCTTTCCGCTGATCCTGTTGCTCATGTTCGCCACCGCGTCGCTGGCGCTGGCGATTCTCTACAACGTGGTCGACATGAGATTCGACGCACAGGTCGCCGACAAGGCTCCGGCCTTGCAGCGGCTGCACGGCGATCGCCGCACCACCGCACCGGTGGCCACGGTGGCCCCGGCCGCGACGATGCCGGCACAACCGGCACCCGCGCCGCCGCAACCAGATAGCGGGGTGAAGGTCGGTACGGAGCGCGGCGGCGGAACCGGGAGTGCGCAAGCTCTGGCCCAGGTCGCGGCGGCCGTCCCCGCTGTCGAGCCTGTGGCCAAGCCGCCGCCGATCTGTGGCCCGGGGGTCAAGCGCTCTGCGGGCGGGCCGTCGTCCTGTATCTCAGCGTATGAATATCCATCCGCGCGGGTGGTGCCGCGGGTGGGGGTGACGCTCTCGCAGGCGCGGGCCCTGTGTGCCGAACGGGGCCAGAGGTTATGCCGGAAGAAGGAGTGGGAGGACGCCTGTCGCGGCGAGCAGGGTCTCGGGTTTCCGTATGGGGCCGTCGCGATTCGCAATCAGTGCAACACGGTGGGGCGGGGCCGGGCCCTGGCGCCCACCGGAAGCTTTCGCCGTTGCCGCACACCGACGGGGATCTACGACCTGGTTGGCAACGCTGGCGAGTGGGTCGAGGAGGGCGCCATCAAGGGAGGGGACGTGCGGACGGCCGTCGCCGAGGCACGGTGCGGCTTGACACGCACCGTCCCGCCGACATTCCACAGTCCCACCGTCGGGTTTCGTTGCTGCGCCGACCTGCGCTGACATCGTGAGAGTGGTGGGGGCTTGCGTCGGGGGAGGGTCTGATGGATAAATATTCACGAAATGGATAGCGTCCGGGTAGCAATCGTCGGCGTCTCGGGGTACACCGGGATGGAGACGGCGCGGCTCTGTGCCGGCCACCCGCGCTTTCGGCTGGCGCTGGCCGTCAGCGATCGCTGGGCCGGGCAGGCGCTGGGGGCGTTCCTGCCCGTGGACGGCCCGGCGGCGGCGCTGACGGTGCTCTCGCAAGCCGACGGAACCGCCGCGCTGGGCTCCGTGGAGCTGGTGTTCCTGTGCACGCCGGCCGAGGTCTCGATGGAGCTCGCACCGGCTGTGCTCAGGACGGGAGCCCGCGTGGTCGACCTGTCGGGCGCCTTTCGACTGCCGGCGTCGGACTATCCGCGCTGGTACGGATTCACGCACACAAGCCCCGAGCTCCTGCGTGCGGCGGTCTATTCGATGCCCGAGGTGACGGGCGGAGCGGCCGCGGTGCGGGCGGCGCGATTGGTCTCCAATCCCGGCTGCTACCCGACCGCGTGCGCGCTGGCGGTCTTGCCGCTGCTGCGGGCGGGGGTCATCGAACCGGAGGGGCTCATCATCGACGCCAAGAGCGGCACCACCGGTGCCGGACGCAAGGCGACGGAAGAGATGTCCTTCTCCGAGGTGGACGGCGACTTTCGTCCTTACCGGGTGCTCCGCCACCAGCACACGCCCGAGATCGAAAGGGCGCTGATCCTGGCCGGCGTCCCGGTCGGCCGGGTGACCTTCACGCCGCATCTGCTGCCGATCCGGCGCGGCATCATCGCCACGGCCTATGGCCGGCTCCGTCCGGGCAAGACCGGCGCCGACGCCGCGGCGGCGATGGCGGACTTCGTCGCGGGGCAGCCGTTCCTGCGGGTCACGAAGCCGGACGCCGTCCGTCTGCAGGCCGTCGTGGGGACCAACCGGGTTCTGCTGGCCGCGGACGCCGATCCGGACCGCGGGGTCGCGATCGGTCTTGCCGCCATCGACAACCTGGTCAAGGGCGCCGCCGGGCAGGCCATCCAGAACGCAAATCTGATGTTTGGTTTTGACGAGGGCGCTGGTCTGACCGGGACTTTATCTCTTGCCGGGAGCGCACCATGACAATCAAGACCTCCACATCCACGCCCGCCGCAAAGGCCCCTGTGGGTTTTCGATTTGGTGGCGTACGGGCCGGGATCAAGAAGGGGGACAGGCCTGACCTTGCCGTCATCGTGTCGGACACACCGTGCACGGCCGCGGGCAGCTTCACGGTGAACAAGTTCTCAGCGGCACCGGTTCGGTCGGCGGCGGCGCGCCTGCCGGGGACGGGGATCCGCGCCATCATCGCCAACAGCGGAAACGCGAACGCGCTGACCGGTCCCGACGGCGAGCGGGACGATCACGCGATGGCGGCGGCGGCGGCCGCGGCGCTGGGCGTCCCGGTCGGGGCCGTCGTCACGGCGTCCACCGGGGCCATCGGTGTGCGGCTACCGGTCGACGTCATCAAGGCGGCGATGCCGGCGCTGGTCGGGTCACTGGGGGACGACCTGATGCCGGCGGCGGAGGCGATCCGGACCACCGATCTTCGCAGCAAGGTGGCGCTGCGGTCGATCGAGGTAGGGGGCGTGTCCGTGAAGCTGGCGGGCATCGCCAAGGGTTCGGGGATGATCCATCCCCAGATGGCGACGATGCTGTCCTTCATCGTCACCGACGCGGCGGTCTCACCGGCCATGTTGCAGTCGGCGCTGGCCGACGCGGTTGAGCAGACCTTCAACACCATTACCGTCGACGGCGACATGTCCACCAACGACTGCGTGATCGGTCTGGCCAACGGTCGCTCGGGAGCGCCGGTCATCGAAGCGCCTGGACCCGAGTTTGACCGCCTGCGCGGAGCGCTGATCGAGATGTGCGGCGAGCTGGCGCGCGCCATCGCCGCCGACGGCGAGGGGGCGACGAAGTTGCTGATCGTCGACGTCGCGGGGGTGTCGGATGTTGCGACCGCGCGCGATCTCGCCCGCGCCGTCGCCGGCGGCAGCCTGGTCAAGGCCGGCCTGTTCGGCGGCGACCCGTCGTGGGGGCGCATCCTGGCCGCGCTGGGCGCCCGTTGCGGCGGGCGCGGTTTCCCGATGGACCCGAACGCCATCAGCCTGGACGTTCAGGGGACGCGGGTCTTCGAGCGGGGTGCGCCGCGGGCGTTCGACAACGCGGCGCTGTCGGCGCGCATGCGCGAGGTGGAGATCTCGGTTGGATTGGACCTGGGCGCCGGTCCCGCCAAGGCGCGCGCTCTCGGCTGCGATCTCAGCTATGACTACGTCAAGATCAACGCCGAGTATTACGGCGGTGGAGCCGTGGCGTCACCAC
>DASRQT010000619.1:0-8325 GCA_035696485.1 Polyangia bacterium
ACGGGACCATTTCTTTGTTCGCTTGCTTCGCTTGCCTAGATCGACACCATGGCTGACGTCGTCACGCTGATTTCCGACATGCTGTTCTCGTCGAAGGTGCGCGAGGTGGCCAAGCAGCTGGGTGTGACGGTTCAGTCGACGCGCGACCCGGCGGCGCTGGCCGCGGCAGCGCGCGACGCCAAGCTGGTCATCGTGGATCTGCGGCTCGAAAAGGCGCTGGCGGCGCTGGAGCTACTGGCCGGTGATCCGGCGACCAAGAGCATCGCCACGGTCGGCTTCGTCGACCACGAGCTGACCGACGTGATGGACGAGGCGCGGGCCAGGGGCTGCCAGCAGGTCATGGCCAAGGGCCAGTTCGCCACCGCCCTGCCCAAGCTGCTGTCGGCGTTGAAGCCGGCGTAGCGGATCAAACAAAGAGCGGAACCAGCTCGCGCAGCGAGCGCACGACGATGTGCGGCGGGCCCCAGGCGGCCAGATCCTCGGGAGGCGTGGGTGTGACCAGGGCGGTGCGGCAGCCGGCGCGCAGGCCGGCGATGATGTCGAACTTGTAGTCGCCGACGGTCAAGGTGTCGGCGGGGGCGGCGCCCAGGCGCTGGCAAAGGTGCAGCACGCCGGCGGGCGACGGTTTGGGCGGACCGTCCTCGCGCGTGTAGGCGGCGACGAAGTCGAGCGCGAACTTTCGGATGAAGCTGTCGACCACCTCACGAATGTTGCGGGTCAGGATCGCCACCGGGACCTTCCGTGCCGCCAGGTGCTCCAGCAGGTCAACGCAGCCGTCGGACAGCGTCGCCTGGGCGATGGCTGCAAGCTCGTGCCGCCGCATGACCACCTCGGCGCGCGCGCGCAGGGCGTCATCCCCCTCGGCCAGCTGCTCCAGGATCGGCAGCCCGGGGCGAAGACCGATCTCGACCCGCATGGCGTCGAAATCCAGGATCGGTTCCACCAGCGTGCCGTCCAGATCGAAGATCACAGCGCGCGGCGACGGAAGGCCGTTGCCGCCAGGATGCCGGCCCGTCACTCGCTGGCCTCGGGGGCGCCACCCGTGCGCGCGATGTCCTCGGTGCGAATCTTGTCGACGTTCATGCCGCGGGCCCGCTTGGCCATCGACGGCAGCAGCTCGCCGATCGGCGGCGGCTCGCCCTTGATGAAACGCAGCGGGTTGATGCGCGCGACAACAAAGGCGCGCAGGTAGGGGCTGGTCATCCCCTTGGCCTTGAGCGCGGCGACGGCTGCGGTGACGGCCTCGTCCAGGTCCAGCAGCATATCCGCGCGCCGCTGCCGCTCCTCCGTGGCGTCGCGCAGCTTGCCCTTGATCCAGTGGTCGACCTTGCGCAGGATCGAATGGTACGCGCCGCCCGACAGCCGCCCGCGCTTTTCGTAAGCGAACCCCAGCGTCAGCAGTCCCGGCTCCTCGAATTCCAGGGCGAACTCCTCCTCGGTGGCGTCGGTGGACGCGGCCAGGTCGACGTACATCCGCCGCGCGCTGATGGCCTTCTCACGCAGGTTGTGGGGCTTCTCGATGTTGAGCGCCAGTATCTGATAGGCCACGGCGCGCTCGGGGACCAGCAGCGCCAGGATGGTCTTCGCGCCCAGCTCCTTGAGGGCAGTCAGACGGTGGTAGCCGTTGGGCGTCCAGTAGTCGCCCTCCTCGGTCTTTTCGCGCAGCGCGATCACCGGGTCCAGGAACCGCTTGGTCTTGTCCATGGCCTGGGTCAGCCGGCGAACGTGGGCGTCGGAGATGTCGCGCTGAAATGGTGTGGGAACAACCTTCTCGATGGGCAGCGCCGTCAGCAACAGCGAATGGCCGCCGAGTGGCTCCCGGTAGCAGGCTAGAACCGCGCCGCCGTCGCCGCGCACGGCATCAGCCAGCTGCGCCAGCTCGGCGGGCAACGCGTCGGCGGCCAGGGCCAGGTCGCCGGGGCCGAGCTCGGTCGGGCGCAGCTTGACGCCGCGGCGGCGGCGAGGGGTCCCACTGGGCTTGGCCGGCGACTTTTTCTTCGTAGCAACCATCGTCCCTAAGATGCCATAGACTCACGCCAGGAGTCTGTGATGCCTCGAATGGTCAACTGCGTGAAGCTGGGCAAGGAGCTGCCCGGCGTGATGTACAAGCCCTTCAACAACGAGCTGGGGCAAAAGATCTACGACAGCGTGTCGCAGGAGGCCTGGCGGATGTGGCTCGAGCATTCGAAGATGATCGTCAACGAATACCGCGTCGACCTGGCGGCGGCGGCCGGGCAGAAGCTGATGCTGGAGCAAGCGGAGAAGTATTTCTTCGGCGAGGGCGCGCAGCTACCGCCCGACTACGTCGCGCCGCAGGCCAAGTAGCCCGCCGTGCTGGCGTCGGGCGACATCCTCCTCGTCTCCTGTTACGAGCCGGGGTTTCAACCGATCGCGCTCGGCTCGCCGGCGGCCTTTCTGCGACGCGCCGGCTATGAGCCGCGGTGCCTGGACCTGGCGGTCGAGGAGCTGGGCGAAACCGCCCTGGGGCATCTGTCGCGTGCGCGCCTGATCGCGATCTCGGCGCCGATGCACACGGCGCTGGCGCTGGGCCTGCACGTGGCGCGGCGCGTGCGCGCGCTCAATGCCGACGCGCTGATCTGTTTCTTCGGGATGTACGCCACACTCAATGAAAAGCTGCTGCGGGCCGCGCCACCGGACATCGGGACCGACCGGGGGCTCGCCGATGTCGTGATGGGCCCGGAATGTGAAGACGCGCTGGTGGCGCTGGCGGATTCGCTGCGCGACGGCCGCGCCGCTCCCACAGCGCCCACGGCGCTGCACCGGGTGGCTTTCTTGCCGCCCGATCGATCGGGGTTGCCGCCGCTGTCGAAGTACGCGCGCCTGCTCATGAACGGTCAGAACCACATCGCCGGCCACGTGGAAGCGACGCGTGGCTGCAAGCACCAGTGCCGCCACTGCCCCATCCCGCCGGTGTACAAGGGTCGCTTCTTCGCGCTGCCGGTGGAGGTGGTGCTGCAGGACGTCCGCCAGCAGGTCGCGGCCGGCGCCCGACACGTGAACTTCGGCGATCCCGACTTCCTCAACAGCGCCAAGCACGCGCTGGCGGTGGCGCGCGCCGTCCACGACCAGCACCCCCAGGTGACATTCAGCTTCACCGCCAAGGTCCAGCACATCATCGCCCACGCTGACCTGTTCCCGGAGCTGGCCCGGCTCGGGTGCGTGTTCGTGGTGTCGGCGATCGAATCGCTGTCGAATCACGTGCTCGAGATCCTGGACAAGGGCCACACCGGCGACGACGTGCTGACCGCGCTGGCCGTGGTCAGAGGCGCGGGAATTTCGTTGCGCCCCACGATGGTAGCGTTCACGCCCTGGACGTCCCTGTCGGATTACGTGGCGTTGTGCGCCTTCGTGCGCGAGCACGCGCTGGAGGACGAGGTCGATCCCGTGCAGCTGGCCATCCGCCTGCTGGTCCCGCCCGGATCGCTGCTGCTCCGGCACCCCGCGATGTCGCCGCATCTCGGCGCGTTGTCGGAGGAGGGACTCAGCTACACGTGGATGCATCCCGATCCGCGAATGGACCAGCTGTGCGAGCGGGTGGCGTCACTGGTGGAAGAAGCCGTCCGTGACAACCAACCCGGCGCCGCCACCTTTGCGCGTATTCATCAGCTGGCGGCAGCCAGCGCCGGACAACCGATCCTGACGCCGGCAACGACCGACCCGACATCGAGCCGGCCTTTTCCCCCGCCGCGCCTCAGCGAATCGTGGTTCTGCTGCGCTCAGCCGACCAAGAGCCAGCTCCGGTCGGTCAGCGTCACCAAGTCAGCCTCGTAAGACGACCATAGACGACGCGCGGCCATCTACCGCCCGCTAGCGCTGCGGATGGCGAACGTCGACCGTGTTGGCGCTGCCCTTGAATGAAGGCGGTGCCAGTAACAGCATGGTGGCCCCGATCGCAACCAGGAGCCCCAGCATGATTCCCGCCACCCAGCTGTTCATCCTGTCACGGCGGAGGATCCGGAGAATACGCTCTTGCTCGCGCTGCACGAACGCGTCCCTGATTTCGACCAGCGGAACCAGCTTGAGCTCCGGTTCCTGCGAGGTCTCCACAGAGGTTTCCACAGCGCTTTCCATGGGCGTAACGGGGGCGAGCCTACCACAACCCCGTCGGTCCATCCCTATTGGGGCGGCGCGCGATCCCCCATCGGCAGCGTCGGCAGGATGGCGAAGCGGAGGTGCGCGTGGGCGGCGCGCAGGGCAGCCTCCACCGCCGCCGGCGACGCGGCGCGCGCGAAGATGAAACCGAGGTAGCGATCACCTTCGGGTAGCGGCACCACCCGTTCGCCGGGCTTGATGGAGATGATTACGTCCTCGATCCCGGAAACTTGGCGTGCCTCCTCGACCCCGGCGGCGCCCTTCAAGATGCCGGCGGCGGGGATCGGGATCATCATCACGCCCGAGGCGGGCTGTTCACGCAGCACGTGTCGGACGTCCTGCCCCAGCGCCTGTCGCACGATCAGCTCCTCCAGCGACAGACCGGCGTCGAAGCGCAGGGTCCGGGCGCACAACCCGCCGATGGGACGCGCCGCCACCTCGATCACGACCGGCCCCCCAGGCCCCATACGCAGCTCGGCATGGACGGGTCCGGTAGAAAGCCCCAGCGCCCGCGTGGCGGCCGCCACGGCGTCAAGGACGGCGCGCTGGTCGACCTCCGGGAGGCGCGACGGCGTCACGTACAGGGTCTCCTCGAAGAAGGGGCCATCCAGGGGATCGGGCTTGTCGAAGAGGGCCAGCGGGCGTAACTGGCCGTCGGCCAGCAGCGCCTCCAGCGCCACCTCGCGACCGGGAACGAAGGCCTCCAGCAGCGCCTGCTGTGACAGCACCGGATCCATCTCGCGCAGCGCCGGGGCCGACAGCAATCGCGCCAGGCGCGCCATGGCCGTGCGCAGCCCGGCGGCGTCGTCGACGCGCATCACGCCGCGGCTGGCGGACAGCAACAGCGGTTTGATGACGCACGGCCAACCCAGCTCGGCGGTGACCCGGTCAGCGACGACGGCCGGATCGGCGTCCAGCGGAATCGCGAAGAACGCCGGGATCGGCACCGCGCGGCCAGCGGCGGCGGCGGCCGCGCACAGGGTCCGCATGCGCAGCTTGTTGCCGGTGGCGGCGACGGCCGCGGGATCGTTGCTGGGCAGCCCCAGTCGGCGCGCGGCGGCCGTCGCCACCAGCGCCGCCGTCTCGCCGCCCACGGACAGCACCGCGCGCGTGGTAGCCGGGGCCACGCCGGCGATGACGGCGGCAGCGCCCTCGGGATCGAAGAAGTCGATAACCACGGAATTCGGGGGCCAGACCCACCGGCTGTCCAGCACGTGGCAGCGGTCGGACGCCACGATGACCTCGGCGCCGACCTTCCGGCAGGCCTCCATGAACGGCGGCACGCCATAGCTGGTGGTGTGAATCACCAGCACGATTCGTGGGGCGTTCATGTCGGGATTAGTGTGCACGACAGTCCGAAGTCGCGCGGTATACTAAATAGCTCAGATGGCCGAGGACCCAAGCAAGAAGCCGCCGCCCGAAGCCAAGCCCTCCGTCGGTGGCGCGGCCGGAATAGGCATGTCGACGACCGAGATGCGCGCGTTCATCGAACGGGCGCCGCGGTCGAACGTCAATATGCCGGTTTTGTGCCGTTTCCCCAGCTTCATCGACTTCGTCGAGACGCAATCGGTGAACGTCAGCAGCTCGGGCATGTTCCTGTCGTGCGAGACGCCGGCGCCGATCGGAACGCGGGTCGAGTTCGAGTTCAGCCTGGACGACGGGTTCGTCATGCTCAAGGGGACCGCGATCGTTGTTCGCGCCGTGACCAGCGGCGACAAGGGGATGGGGTTGCGGTTCCTGGATCTTGCCGACGACAGCCGGAAGCTGATCGAACGGATCGTCGCGGTCAACGCCGAGGAGGGGAAACACCCCAGCGTGCCGTT
Source organism: Polyangia bacterium (assembly GCA_035696485.1). Lineage (GTDB taxonomy): Bacteria > Myxococcota_A > Polyangia > Fen-1088 > Fen-1088 > DASRQT01. The sequence continues at coordinate 5,937 of DASRQT010000619.1, forward strand.
CGACTTTTCGCGACCGGCCAGCGGCAAGACCATCATCCCCACGCGCGCCAACCCGTCGGGGCTGCCGCCGGCGCCGGTCAAGCCGATACAGTTCGGGGACGGGACGCTGCGCATCGTGATCTCGGCGGCGACCGCCAGCTACTTCACATATAACCCTCTGCTGAACATCCGTATGGGGGGCTTCTTCATCCCCGCCGAGAGCGACATCCCGCTGGGAACTGTGTTCAAGGTGGAGATCGTTGACGACCAGGGCAAGACTTTGGTCACCAGCAACAAGGGCAAGGTGGTCGCCAAGCAGGAGCTGCGCATCGGCGTCCGCATGAGCGAGGTCGACAAGGACGCGCTCGCGCGTCTGCAGGCGCTGGTGGCGCGTTTGGGTTCCGCGAAGTAGCGGTTGTCAGATGCTGCAAGAGCCCCCGGCACGAGGGATACGCGTCGGCGGGGTGATCATCTCGCCCGGCGAGACCCGCACGGTGAGCATCCCCCTGGTGCACCGTCCTCTCACCGCCAGCGCCAACCCCGCCGGCGTCGAGACCGGCGCCCGCGATCCCATCCCGGTCTGGGCGGCGGTCGGCAACCGCGCCGGGCCGCGTGTCAGCGTGGTGGCGGCCACGCGCGGCTTCGAGGCGACCGCTGCCATGGCCGCCAGTGAGCTGGCCGGCAGCATCGACGTGGCAGCCATCGCCGGCAGCCTGCTGGTGGTGCCCGTGTTGCGACCCGGAGGGCAGTTCTCGCCGGGCGGCCGCCCGCGCGGCGCCTGGCGGTTCCCCGGTGACGCGGCCGGGACACGGCACGCCCGCAATGCCTTCACGCTGTTCTCCGAGATCGTGGTCGGAGCCCAGGTGGTGATCGTTCTGGGGTCGCCGCCGCCGGGGCGCCGGGGGGCCTTGACGGTGCGGGGCGAGCTGGACGAACCGCGAACCCGCCGGCTGGCCCTGCAAAGCGGCGCGGTGGCGGCCTTGAGCGTCAAGGGCGCGGCCGGCTCGCTGCTGGCGGCGGCCCAGCAAGCGGGGGTGGTGGCCATCGAGCTGCGGGCGGCCGGTGCCCCCGGCAGTGAGGCGGCCGAGGCCGAGGAGCTGCTGGCCGCCCTGCGCGCGGTCCTGATCGCCGCGGCCGTGTTCCTCCCGGAGACCCCCGAACAGACGCTGGCGCCGGTCGCGCCGCCCTTGCCCGCGGTGCTGGACAAGGCGATCGCGATCCGGGCGGCGGCGGGCGGGTTGGTCGAGATCAGCGTGACGCCCGGTCAGTTCGTGCGCAAGGCGACGGTGCTGGGACGCGTGATCCCGCCTCTCGGAGGCAAACCGGTGGAGATCACCGCGCCGCGCGACGGGCTGATTCTGGAATCGACGATTCGCGCGGTCGAGCGGCCGCAGGCCAAGCTGTTCGTGCTGGGACCGCTGTCGCGCAGCGCTGCGCGACGCCTGGACGTGACGGCCGCCAAGGCCGCAGAGGCCGCCGGCGACAAGGCCAAGGCAGCCCGGGCCAAGCGCGCGGCCAACCGCACGCTGCATGTCGGCTGGGTCGAGAACGTCGCGCTGCCGAACCTGGGCATCATGCGCCTCAAGGCCAAGATCGACACTGGCGCGCGCACGTCGGCGCTGCACGTCGCGCGCATGAAGACGGTCGACACGGCCGGCGGGCCGCAGCGCCGCCCGATCCTGGAGATCGTCGTTCCCAGCGGGCCGCGCGGCAGCAAGTCGTTGAAGGTGCGCGCGGCTGTGCGCGAGTACGTGGTGGTGCGCGACACCTCCGGCCGGATGGAACGGCGCCCGGTGATCGAGACGACGCTGCAGCTGGGGCGGCTCAAGAAACGGATCGCCGTCACGCTGACCAACCGGGGCGACATGCTGTTCCCGATGCTGATCGGACGGACCGCGCTTGGCCCTGGCATCATTGTTGATCCGTCGCGCCGCTATCTGGTTCAGCGGTGAGGCGACTGTCGTCGCCTCGACGTAAAAAATTGACTTCGCGAGCGCGCGATCGAATCCTCGTACCATGCGTCCCCGTCGACGAGGCTCCGCGGCCATACGCAAGCGGGCGATCCCCGCGCGGTCGCGGGTGACGGTGCGGCGCTCGGGCGCCAACCTGGTCCGGTCGTCGCTGGCGGCGGCGCTGCGATCCGGCCGCGAGGCGCTGGTCGACATCGAGGGCCAACTTGACGACCTGCTGGCCGCCCTTCGCGATCCCGGCCGCCGCATCGACGCCGCCGCGCCCGAACGACTGCGCGGCGCGGCCGAGCAAGCGGGCGACGCCCTGGCCTGGCTGGCCGCCCTGGGCGCCCAGGGCGCCGGCGCAACGACGATCTCGGGCCGCCGACCCTGAAGCGCCGCCGCGTGAGCTAGAGTACCGGGGTGCAAGTTGCCGGCGGGCTGCGCGAGCCCCTCCTGAC
>DASRQT010000620.1:0-6739 GCA_035696485.1 Polyangia bacterium
CACGGGGGACCTGCCCCGAAAGGACGGTGCCGCATTCGATTCGCGTTGCCGTTCGCGCTGGTGCTGTCAGGGTTCTCTGCGCTTGCCGTGGAGGTGCTCTGGCAGCGCTTGCTGACACCCATACTCGGCGGTTCAACGATCGCCGTCACCGCGGTGCTGGTCGCTTACATGGGCGGCCTGGCCCTCGGTGCCGGCGTCGCGGGGCGCTATGGCGACCGCATGTCCCCGCGACAGGCGCTGCGCGCGTACATTCGGCTCGAGCTGGCAGTCTGCGCCGCCGTGTCGCTGACGACAGTGGTCCTCGCTGCGCTGCCGGTTGGTGTGGCCGGCGTTCTGGCGGCGTTGCCCGAGGGGGCGGCGCGGTTTCTCGGACGATTTGTGCTCGCGTCGGCGTTGCTGCTTTTACCCACGACAGCAATGGGCGCGACGCTTCCGCTGGCCGTGCGCGCCAGCGTCGGAAGCTCGATGGATCGGCTGCTGGGAGGAACCGCCCTCCTCTACACGGCGAACACAGCCGGGGCCGTAGCTGGAGCGCTGGCCGGTCCGCTGATACTGCTTCCGGCGATTGGTCTCCTGCGCGCGACGCTGGTAGCTGGTGCCGGCGGCATCTTCGCGGCCCTGACCGCCCGCGCGGCCAGGGTCGCGACCGACGATGGCGCTTATCAGACGAGGGCGACGTCCGAGACCGCTGATCTGCCACGCGTGGTCCCCTGGGTCGCCATCACCAGCTTCGCAACCGGCGCGGCCGCGCTGGGGTTGGAGGTGATCTGGACCCGCGCGCTGGGCACGCTGGCCGGCTCGACCGTCTACGCGTTCGGTATGGTGCTGGGGTTGGTGCTGGCCGGGTTGACGCTGGGCGCGGGCGCCGTGTCACTTCTGAGCGCTCGCGTACGCAACCCGCTGGCAACCTGCGCGCTTCTGGCTCTGTTCGGCGCGATGCTGGCGATTGTCCTCCTGCCGCTGCTGGATCGAATTCCGGCGCGGTACGCCGCGCTGACGGCGGAGGGCAACTTCACCTTCATGGCGGCGCTGACCACGCTGGCCCGGGTGGGCGCGGCCGTGATCTTGCCGCCGACGGTCTGCTTTGGCGCCGCGTTGCCGCTGGCGATCCGGGCCGTCCGATCGCAAGCCTGGTCCAGCGCGCGCGCGGTCGGCAAGATCTACGTGGCCAACACGCTGGGCTCACTGCTGGGCGCGGCGGCAACCGGACTTGTCCTTCTGCCCACCATCGGTCAGGCGCACGCAGCGCGGCTACTGGCGGTCCTGCCGGCCGCCGCCGCGGTGATCCTGCTTCTGATCGCGTCGTGGCAAGCGCGCCCGCAGCCGCAACCGACCTGGTGGCGAGTGTTGCCGGCGGGCCTGGGAATCCTCGCCGCCCTCGTGCTGGCCTGTGCGCCCGTGCCGTCATCGGTCGCCGCCGCCGCCGGCGCACACAGCCTGCGCAAGGACATGCGCCTCAACGTCGTCTACTTCGGCGAGGGCCCCGAGGCCTCGGTCCTGGTTGAAGCCATTGGTTCCATGCGAACGTTTTTTGTCGCCGGCCGCCCCGAGGCCAGCAGCGCCTGGTACGACATGCGCAGCCAGTACCTGCTCGGGCACCTGCCCGCACTGCTGGCGGGCGGGGCGCAGCAAAGCCTGGTCATCGGCCTGGGATCGGGCATGACGGCGGGCGCCCTCGCCTATCACGGCGCCGTCACCATCGCCGAGCTCAACCGTGCGGTTCCGAATGCGGCACGACAGTTCAGCGATCTGAACCACGACGTGCTGTCGCGCGCCCGGCTGATCATCGAGGACGGACGCGTCGTCATCACCGGGCGGGGAGCGCAGTTCGACGTCGTGACGACCGATCCCATCCACCCCTACATCGCGGGATCGGCGGCCCTGTACACCACGCAGCACCTGCGCCTGTCAAAGGACCGCCTGAAACCGAACGGGGCGGTGTCGATCTGGATCCCGCTGCATCAAATGGGGCTGCCCGAGCTGAAGGCGATCGTCGGATCGTTCGTCGATGTGTTCCCGGACACCGCCGAGCTGTACCTGAGCCGAAACAACGTCGTCATGGTCGGTGGCGGACGCGGCCACCGACGCACGTCCGCCGAGAGGGTGGCGATGTTCCGCGCCGGCTGGACGCCCAAGGTCGCCGCCGACATGCGCCGCGCGCGCATCGGCTCCCCCGAAGAGCTGGACGCCCAGGTCGTCGCGGGCCCCGAAGCGCTGGCCCGATTCGTCGCCGGGGCGCGCCGCAACCTGGACGACGACCCCTGGATCGAATATTCGCTGCCCTTGCTGGTCTACAAGGACACGCGGCTGCAAAACCTGGAGGCGCTGCTGGCGCTGCGGGACCCGGCCGCCGCCGCGGCCCCGCTCGGCCGTGCGTTCGAGGCCGCGCAGCGCAGCTACATCGGGGGCAACACGCGCCTGGCCCTGGAGCAGCTTCGCGCCACGCTGACGGGCGGGAAATCGCCCAGCCTGGAACACGCGCTACGCCTGCGCGAGATTTCGGTGCAGCGAGCCTGGGAGCACCAGCGCTACAACGATCAGAACCAGGCGCGGACGCTGGCGCTGGAAGAGAGCGTTCACCCCGATGCGACGCTGGAGACGCTGGTCAGCGCGCAGGAGGTTCTTCGCAAGGTGGGTGAACGGGCCGCCGTCGACGCGGTCAACGACCGCATGAAACGGCAGTGGCCGGATCGCCCGGAAGGTTATCTCTGGACCGGCGATGCCCTGTTCTTCCGGGAACAATACGCCGAAGCCATTCCCGAGCTTGAGCGCGGCATCGCCGCCGATCACCTGCGCGGCTTCGCGATCAACGCCCTGGCGCTGCTGGGCCGCGCCTACGCCATGACCGGACGAATGGAAGAGGGACGCCGGTTCGCCCGACAATCGTTGGCCCTCGACGACAACCAGCCGATCCTCAAGCAGCTGGTCGGCGACTGACCTGGACCTATCGCTGTTGCGGCGGTAACAGACCGCGAACCGCCGCGATGGTGTCGGCGTCGCCGGCGCGCTTGTCGGGTCGGTAACGTTTCAGCCGCGCGAAGCGCAAGGCGACGCCACCGGGATACTGTGAGCTGACCTGAACGTCGTTGAAGGCGATCTCGACCACCAGCTCGGGGCGGACGTGGACAATGCCGCCTTCACGTCCGAGCGCCCGCTGCTGTAGCGCGTCCGTCTGCCAGCGCAGGACCTCGTCGGTCATCCCCTTGAAGGTCTTGCCCAGCATCACGAAGCCGCCGTTGTCGGGATCGCGCGCCCCCAGATGAAGATTGCTCAGCCAGCCCTGGCGGCGGCCGCTGCCCCATTCCGCCGCCAGCACGACCAGATCAAGCGTGTGCGCCGGCTTCAGCTTCAGCCACTCCTGACCGCGGCGTCCCGCGCTGTACGGCGAGCTCAACGATTTGGCCATCGCGCCCTCGTGCCCGTCGGCCAGCGCCTGCGACACGAAGGCCTCGGCCTCGTCGGCCGATGCGGTCACCAGGCGCGGCACCAGCGCCTGGCCGCCGGTCGTCGCCGTCAACGCCTGCCAGCGTTCGGCTAGCGGTCGATCGATCAGGGTCTCACCGTCCACCTTCAAGACGTCAAAGAAATAGACGTCCAGGGGAAGGTCACGCCGCAACGTCTCCACGTCCAGCCGCCGTCCGAATCGCCGCATCGTGATCTGGAACGGCAGCGGCCGCCGATCGGCCGACAGCGCAATGGCCTCGCCGTCCAGGACCAGCCGGCGCGCCGGCAGCGCCGCCACGCGTTCCACCAGCTCGGGGACGGCGGGCGTCACGCGATTGAGCTGTCGGCTCCAAACCTCGACTCTGTCGCCGTCCTTGTGGACCTGCACCCGCGCGCCGTCCAGCTTGTATTCGAAGCTGGGCTCCGTCAGCCACGCCATCGCGCTGTCGACATCCGGGGCAGAATCCGCCAGCATCGGTTGAATCGGCGAGAACAGCTGCAGATCGAAGCGGCCCAAACCCGCCGGTCCCGCCTCGGCCAGCGCCGACGCCACCGCCGGCAGCGTCCCGGCCAGCATGACCGCGCGTCGCAGCGCCGCCGGCTCGACCGAAAACGCCTTGGCCACCGCGCCCAGGACCACGTCCGCCAGCGCCCCCTGGCGAAGCTCGCCGATCAGCAGGCGCAGCAAAAAGTCGCGCTCCGCGACCGTCGCGCGCGACAAGAGCTCGCCCAGACGCCGCATCCGTCGTTCGTTCGAGCCGGCTCCGGCGATCGCCTTGACGCCATCCAGCGCGCGGTGGACCTCGGGCAGGTCCAGCGACGGCTCCGCCGCGCCCGGCATGTCCCACAGCTCGCGCAGACGGGCATAGCCGACGCCCACCTTGCCCTGCGGCAACTCGCCCGACAGGTAGGCCACGCCCACCGTCACCAGATCGCCGGGCAGCCGCTGGATCACATCGGCCAGCAGCGCGACCTTCTCCAGCCGCGACCGCGTCTCCCCGACCCGCCGCGAGGTCTCGACCAGCTCGGCCAACCGCATCGCCGACCAGTCTAGATCGCCGGGAGCGCTCTCGCCGTTACTCCAGCGGGACGGTACAGCCGGGCGGCGCGGTCACGGGATTGCAGCCGGGGCTGCCGCTCGGTAGCTTCAGCGTATAGGTCCGCCCTGACACCGGAAACGGAAGGTCGTCCTTGAGCATGTGAACGCCGTTCTGTACGGCGGCCGTGAGGCGTTGCTGGCAGGCGGCATCGGTCATGTCGATCGCGCAGATGTTGGCGACCGTCATCAGACGGCTGGCCTGCGCGCGCATGACGGTCGCGGCATCGTCCGGGTTCACCTCCGTCACGACGGCCCACGGCATGTCGAACTGATCAGCCTGCGCGCTGACGAACATCAGACGATCGTCCAGCGACGTGCTGTCGTGACTGTAAGCGACCGTGCGCTTGTCGCGGTTGACGATGCTGAACATGATCTTTCCGCGCGCCTCGTCCAGCCGCGGCCAGCCGGCGGTCATGATTCTTTCGCGCGGGGAAGCGAAATTCCCGCGCAGCCACGCCGGCGTGATCAATCGCTCCCGCGCGAACACTTTGAGGATGACGGGCTCGAGTGTTTGCGGGTCATTGATGGGGCTGCCGCCGGTGTCGTCCTTTATCTCCACCCAGATGAAGATCGGCACGTGCGACGGGTGCGCGCTGGACCAGGTCGCGATCGTGCCCAGGCATTCCTCGAAGGTGCTGCAGGTGACCTGGGGGTCGATCAGCGCGATGTGATAGACGTCGAAGGTTCCATCGGTACGCAGGTGCACATCCAGTTCGAGGGCGCGCATGCCGCCCGCCAGCTGTTCGTTCAGCGGTTTGTGCGAGTAGGCGTGACTGGGGTGAAAAGCGATGGTCGGAGCCAGGTGATAACTGTTGTGTGTGCCACCCACCTGCAAACCGTTCATGGGGACACCGGCGCCATCAAGCGGCGGCACATCGGGACGCACCGACATGTCCACGGTCACCCGGCCGTCGCCACCGCCGTCGGTTGTGGTCTGCCCCTCGCCAGCCGATGATCTGACATCGTCGACATCGCCGCCGCGGTTGCCGCCGGTCCCGGCATCAGCCCCCGCCGTGACGTCGCCGCCTGCTACATCGCCCCCGGTTCTCCCACCTGCCGCATCGACACCGCCGCCGTCGCCGGCGATTTTCTGGGGGCTCGCGCTGCTGCACGCTACTGTCAGCCCCAACAGGATAAACAGCGCGCCTCGGGGTGGCCACGTCCCTGTCTGGCCTGACACACTCAATGGCATGACACCCTCGGTCCTAGGGTTGGGACCGCAAACTCAACCTCGCATAATATTGAATATCGGTCAATAGCGCCCCCCGCATGAGCAACGTCGGCACTGTCGCGGTCAAGATCGCGGCCCAAAGACACGATGATCCGGACGTGGATACGGTGGTCGTCTGGGGTCGATGCGGCGTCAGCGTCTTGTGCGCCGGCATCGTCGCCGTGACGGCCGGCTGCGTCGATCTCGCCGCGCCCGCGGCGACCGAAAACGACGCCGGCCCGCGCGACGCCGCAACAGACCTGCCCGGCAACGATGATGTCCCGCAGGATCTTTCAGAAGATCTCGCCGCGGACCTTCCCGTTAACCCCGAGGCGCCGGCCGACGTCACCACACCGGTTGTGAAGGGACCGATCGCCTACTGGCCGCTGGACGAGGCGCGCGGCACCAGGTTTGAGGACCGCACCGGAAGAACCGGCAGCGGCTGGGCGCTCAACGGCGCCGCCTGGATCAGCACGGATCTGGCCGCGAACCTGGGCACCGAAAACCGGGCCGCGCTGCGCTTTCGCGGCGGCAGTGACTACGCGATTCTGGGCGCCGCCGGCCTGCCGTCCAACGGGGCCCCCTTGACGATCACGCTGTGGGTGAACGCTGCCGCGACGACCGTGCCGCAGATCTTCATCCAGCTCACCGACGGCCTGCGCGCGGGCCTGGCGCTCGGTGTGCGCGGCGACAACCTGGTTGCCGTCGACGGGCAGAATCAGATCCTGCTCAGCGTCCCGACCACGGGCGCGGGTCAATGGCAACATGTCGGATTCAGCTACGATGGCGCCTTCAGCCATCTGTTTGTCGACGGCGAGATGAAGGCCATGGTGAGAACACCTCCTCCCCTGGGTGCGGTGCTGGAGGTCTGGCTGGCCAGCGCACGTGGGCGCAGCAGTTTTTTCGCGGGCAGCATCGACGACATACGAATCTATGAACGCGCGCTTGGCGACGTGGAGATCGCGGACATCGCGGCCGGCGCTCCG
>DASRQT010000621.1:0-18461 GCA_035696485.1 Polyangia bacterium
CGCCGAACGCGCGCAGGCCGGCGACCTTCTCCTGTGACATCTTGTCGGGCATCACGAACACGCACTGGTAGCCGCGCAACGCCGAGACCAGCGCCAGCCCCATGTCGGTGTTGCTGCTGGTCGCCTCGACGATGGTGCCCCCCGGTCCGAGGAGTCCCCGCCTCTCGGCGTCGGTGACGATGTTCAGCGCGACCCGATCCTTCATCGAGCCGCCCGGGTTCAGGTACTCGCACTTGACGTAGATGTCGGCCGCGATATGACGCGCGACCTTCTGCAGCTTGACGATCGGGGTCGTCCCGATCGCCTCCAGAATATTCGCCTTGGCGCCGGTCACCGCGTTAGCTCTTGAAGTGATCCTTGGCGTGGGCGGTGCGGAAGTGATCGACGACGCTCTCTTCCAGGAGGTCCTGCATGGTCTGGCCGCCGTAGCGCGCGGCGATCCGGTCGTCGTATTCGTCGGCGATGATGGCGACGTCGCGGATAGTGGTGGTCAGCTCGACCGGGTCCAGCGTCTTTCCACCCAGCAAGGTGTAGGAAAAGATGATGACGTCGCCGGCGGGCACGAAGGCGAAGGCGCCGAAACGCAAGAGCGCGTTCATCTCCAGCAGCTGCAGCGCCAGCGGGACCTCCATGGTCACGCCCTTGACCAGCTGCGCGACACAGCGAACCACGGCTCGTTCGGGCGGCCAGGGCAAGACGTTGATCATGATCAACGTCGTCCCTTGCTTCACCACGTACAGACCCTCGTCCACCTTCTTGAAGGCGGTGCTCTTGCCCAGGGCCTTCTCGATCACCTGGCAGCTCATCTTGGCGGCGGTGTTCATGTTAAATCGGTACCATGGATAGTGCTCGCTGAAAACCGGTGACGGTCCCTACGGCGACGGTAAACTAGTCCGCTCATGCGTGTCTGTCGGCATTGCGCCCACCAAAATGCCGACCACCTCGGGTATTGCTCGCAATGCGGGAAGCGGCTTGGCCCCATCACCGGCGATCTGAAGGGCGCGGCAGGGGCGGCCGCGCGCGCCACGGCGGCAGGAAAAACCGTGAAAGCGCGGGTCTTGACCGCGCCCCGCCCGGCGGCGGCGCGGCTTTTGAGATTCACCCGATGGATCGGGGGATCCATCGCGTACATCTACGTGTACCTGCGCGGCAAGCTGGACGCCGGCGAGCGCCGACGCCGGCTCTGCGAGGAGCGCAACGGCGCCGAACGCCTCCTGTCGGGCGCCGCCAAGGAGCTGGGCGCGACCATCCTGCGCGAGGGAATTGCCGAATCCGACCTGACCGGCCTCCTGGAAGCTATCGGCCGGGCGGAGGCGCGGCGCGAGGCGGCGCTGGCCGATATCGCCGCCTCCGAGCGCCTGCAGCTGGGCGAGGACGCGCGTCTGGCCGCCCAGGAAGCGGCGCTGGAGGCTGAATTGCGCGCCTGTGAGACGGCACATCGGGAGGTCGAGGGGATGTTGCGCGCGGTGACCGCCGAGAATCAGGCCGCGGTGGTACGCCTCGAGCGGATCAAGGATGACCTCGAGCGGTTGATGCGCGAGGCGCTGCTGGATCCGAACACGGCCAGCGGGTCGGAGGACAGGCGTCACGGCCCGCGGATCCGTCATGAGACCTCGGCGTTGAATGACGAGCAAGCCGCTTTGAAGGAACAGGCGCAGAGGCTTGATCGGCAGCTGGTGCAGCTGCGCGAGCGTTCGGCGTCGCTGCGGACGGCGACCGCCTCGGCCCGGATCAAGCGCGACGCCACCGTGGCGACGCGCCGGCAGGCCAGCTCGGCGATGGGGGCCAGCATCGCCAGCCACAGCCGCGAACGGGCCGACGCCGAGCGCGAGATCGGCGTGCTCACCGAACAGCTGGGCCGGGCGGCCGCGCAGATTCGCCCGCCCGGGGCGATGCTGCAGCCCCTGTTTCAGCGCATCGACAGGTTGGCCGAGGCGGTGGCAGAACGCGGCAGTGACATCGCGGCCCTGGACCAGGCCGCCGCCCACTACGACGAACGGAAACTGCTGACGGGCGTCGGCCTGGTCACCAGCATGATCGCGGTGACGGTCGCGGTCATCTGGGTCGTGCTGCGCTCACCGCGATGATCGCGTAACAGAGGGACGGCTGCGCCGGCCCGAGCTCATCGCGGGGGGCGCGGGATCCTCTCAGGGTCCCGATTTAGGCGTCAGACTACGCGCCGGGTACGGCGCACGAAGTGCACAACCGCGCTGACGATCGCCAGCAGCAGCAGAAGGTGAATGCCGGCCGAGGCCACGTGATAGACCGTGAAACCAAAGATCCAGGCGATGCCCAAGATGACAGCCAAAAGTAGCAGCATGATGTTCCTCCTTTGGGCTGCAAGATGCACAGAGGAGGCCAACCGCGTACCCGGCAGCCGCCCCGTCAGGCGCGGTTGGCCAAGGACCAGTCACGGTCACGGAGATGTAACGTGGCAGTGACAGGCGGTTACGCGGGGGCGCGCTCGGCGGCCAGCAGCGCCCATCCGGTGAGAAACGCGGCGCCGCCAAGCGGTGTGATCGCCCCCAGTGCGCGGACCTCCGTCAACGCCAGCGCGTAAAGACTGCCCGAGAACACGGCAATCCCAGCCACGAAAAATCCCGCGATCAGGCGCGGCCGCCGCAGCTGCCGCGCGCCCAGCGCGACGGCCAGCAGCACGACGGCATGGACGAGGTGGTACAGGACGCCTGTGCGGTACACCTCCAGCATGGCCGGCGAAACCCGGTCGCGCAGACCGTGCGCCCCGAACGCCCCCAGCGCCACGGCGGCAAAGCCCAGCAGCGCCGCCAGCCGCACCATCAGGTCAAAGCCCGCTCGTCGCGCGACAACCCCAGCGCCCGCATCTTCTTGTGCAGGTTGGTGCGTTCGATCCCGAGCAGGTTCGCCGTCCGCGAGATGTTCCAGCCGTTTTCGTCCAGCTTGATGCGGATGTATTCGCGTTCCATGTGGTCGCGAAATTCGCGCAGCGGCAGCGCCCGCGCCTCGGCCGGCAGCTCGACCTGCGGCAATTTCGTCCCGCCCTCAGGGCGTGTGTCGCGGCGGCGGCGCGCGACCTCGGCGACGATCTCCTCGGGCAGATCGCCGACGCCGATGCTCTCCTCCGACAGGATGACCAGCCGCTCGATCACGTTGCGCAGCTCGCGCACGTTGCCCGGCCAGGGGTAGGCCGCCAGCATCGCCACCGCCTCGTCCGAGATGACCTTGACCTTCATCCCGTTCTCGCGGCAGGCGGCGTCGAGGAACGACGCGGACAGAAGCGGGATGTCGTCGGCGCGGTCACGCAGCGGGGGAGCCCGCAGCGGTACGACCGCCAGGCGGAAGTAGAGGTCCTCGCGAAACTGCCCTGCCGTCACGGCGGCCGGAAGATCACGGTTGGTGGCGGCGATGACGCGCACCTCCACTTTTAATGTGAGCTCGCCGCCCACGCGCGTGAACTCGCCCGACTGCAACACGCGCAGCACCTTGGCCTGGGCGGAGGCGATCATGTCGCCGATCTCGTCGAGGAAGATGGTTCCGCCGTCGGCGATCTCGAACAGCCCGCGCTTGCGAGCGGTCGCGCCGGTGAACGCGCCGCGTTCGTGGCCGAACAGCTCCGATTCGATGAGCTCGGGTGGAATGGCGGCGCAGTTCACCTTGACGAAGGGCTTCTCGCGCAGCGCGCTCTCGCGGTGGATCGCGCGCGCGATCAGCTCCTTGCCGGTGCCCGACTCGCCGGTGATGAGCACGCGCGTCCGGGTCGGCGCCACCTTGGCGATCTGGGCGCACAGCGCCGCCATCACCGCGCTGCGGCCGACCATCTCGAACCGCTCGCCGGCCAGCGCGCGCAGGCCGGCGACCTCGCGTTCCATGGCCCGGCGTTCGAGCGCGTTGCGCAGCGCCACGATCAGGCGTTCGCGGTCGAGCGGCTTCTCCATGAGATCGTAGGCGCCGGCCTTCACCGCGCGAACCGCGTCGGCCAGGGTCGCGTGCCCGGAGATCATGATCACCGTCGGTTGCGGGTCGGGGATCTTCAGCTTCGCGATCCGTTCGACCGTGTCGAGGCCGGAGATGCCGGGCAGCTGCACATCCAGCAACATCACGTCGGCGCCGACCTCGGGCAGGCGGGCCAGCGCCTCTTCGCCGCTGCCCGCCTCCTCGACGTTATACCCCTCGCCTTCCAGCACCATGCGGACGGTGCGGCGGATGTTTTTCTCGTCGTCGACAATCAGGACGGTAGAAGGCATGGGCGCGGTCCGATCGGGTTGGCGTTGGGCGTTGTCTGCTATCTACATCGGCAGCAGCGCCACCTCGTCTCCCGTCGCAAGCCCCAGAGCCCGCCGGGCGGCGCGTGGCACCGCTAAGGTACCATCGTTCGCCGGGGCCGGGACCAGGGCCTTGACCGCGCGAAACCGCGGCGCCACCGCGGCCTCGCGTGCCACAAGCGTGCGCCGCAGCACATCGGCCGCCGCGGGATCGTCGCCGGCCACCCGCGCCGTGCGCACGGCGGCCACGGCCGTGATGTCGTCGGTGGCGGCGTGGAAGTGCGGACCGCCGTCGAACGGATCGATGCGGTGGGCGAATTCGAACCCGACCTCACGCAACATCTTCTCGACGCCCTTGGTCCTGGGCCCGACCTGCCCTATCAGCTGCTGCACGTGCGCCGGCAGCAGCGTCGCGTACAGGGGATCCTGCGGGAACAGCGCGCGGATGAACTCCTTGTTCTCGTGCGACAAGCGGTCGGCCTCCTGGTACGTCAGGCCGGTAAATTTCCGCCCCAGCGACTCCCACAGCAGGCTGGTGCCATCGGGTTCGAGCGGCGGCATCAGCTCCGAGACCACCTCCTTGCAAAACACGGCGCGGTGCCGCGCGATGAACAGGAACCGCACGTACGACAGCAGCCGCCCGAGCTGCTCGGGATGTCCGCGATACTCCGGCAGCAAGACCAGGCCCCCGATCTCGGTCAGCCCCTGGTAGTCGTAACCGATGCGCAGCACGCGGTGCGCGACGTGCCTGTCCAGCGTCTCGCTGTAACGTTGCTCCTCGATGACGTCGAAAAATATGTGCGGCGAGCGCGGCGTCCCATGCCGGGCGAAGATCGACGACGCGCCGACCACGCGGCCGCGCGCCTCGTCGACCAGCACGAACACGAAACGGCGCGCGGCGACGTCGACCTCGCCGGCGAACGATCGTGACGACAGATCGATCAGCGCGGTCAGGTAGGCGCGGTCGTCGGGCAGGTTCACCGAGTCGAGGTGGCGGGCGGCGGCGTGAAGATCATCCAGATCGTCTGCCGAGACATCGCGCAGGACGAACATGACTCATCGGCGCGCGGGCAGGAACCGTTGCACCGGGCTGGAGACATCCGCCAGCAAACGACCCACGACGAACTCGAGGCCGCTTTGCGCCATCGGGCGCCGCGGCAGCACCGCGCTGTAGTCCAGAATCGTGATGGGCGGGTTGCCGTCCTTGACCGCCCGGTGATTCTGCCGCGCCAGCCAGTCCAGCACCTGCGGCAGGGTGCGCACCGAAGCGGCGTGTGTGTCATGCAAGAGCAAGATTCCGCGCCCCTCAAGCCGAGCCAGCCTCGACGTCAGATACTTGAAGATGGCCTCTTCGTTCGTGTTCTTCCAGTCCTGCGGGTCGATGTTCCAGCCGATGTCGACCAGCTCCCGCTCCGCCAGCGCGACCGCCAGGCTGCGGCAAAAGTGGCCATAGGGCGCGCGAAACAAGAGCGGCCGCAGCCCGGTCGCCTGAGCCAGCAGCTCCGAATTCCCGTCGATCTCGGCGGCCTGATCCTCGGGGTTCTTGCACAGGTCGCGGTGGTTCATGGTGTGATTGGCGACCAGGTGGCCGTGGCTGGCGATCTTGCGGACCAGGTCGCGGCGCGCGACGTCCTCGGGGCGCTGGCCGATGATGCGCCAGCCAGCCACGAAGAAGATCGCCTTCAGACCGCGGCGGTCAAGCTCCTCCAGAATCAGCGGCGTCCCCTTGAGGTCGGGTCCGTCGTCGAAAGACAGCAGCAGCTCGCGCGGGCTGGTCGCGGGAAGGAAGGGGGTATGAGCGCCGTGCCCGGGTGAGACCGGCGGCAGCGGCTGTTCACCGCTGCCAAGCTCGAGGCCCAGCGCTGCCCGATCGTCAAGCGGCCGCCGGGGACTGACCAGCGGCGCCGAGGACGCGCGCGACAGATCGCTGCCCCCGCCCAGGATCGGGGGCAAGATTGGAGGCAGGATCGGCGGCATCAACAGATACACCACCACCACCAGGGCGCCAGCAATCACGGGAGCGAGTCGTCGAAGCACTGACATGCGATCCTATCCGAGAGGATGAATCGGCGAAAGAATACCAACTCTATAGTTGTGGCCCGATCTCTTGATGCGGGATGTCGGATAGCCGCTTACTATCCGCTTTCCGGGCTTGCCGGGCCTGGCAGGCCCGGTTCAGCCGCCGGTGCCGCCGTCCGGCGCCGGGACCAGCGAGGTGAACGGCAGCGACGTATTGATGTAGATGCCGTTCTTGGCCTTGTCGTCGGGCAACGTGACCGTGTAGATCACGGCCGGCAGGGCCGGTAGCAGCGGGCCAAAGACCGTGGAGGCTCGCGTCTGAACGACGGTGCCCCGGGCCGGGAACATGCCGTTCGTGACCTGGTTGAAGCGGATGGTCGCTTCGACGCCATCAGTCGAATCGTCCAGGTAGATGTAGCCCTCGTCGGCCACCGACGCCCAACTGAGGATGTTGGTGGCGAACTTGCCCGAGGCGCAGCTCGACACGTTGGTGTAGTAGCCGTGGAAGGTGTCGGCGATCTCGTCGTATTTGGCCCAGACCGCCGTCTGGCCCATCTCCGAGAAGGTGCCCACCGGCGGCGCCAGCGTCGACCCGGTCAATAGACATGGGGCGGCGGCGGCCGGCGTGCTGATGTACATATCGAACAGCTGATCCAGCACGCCGCTGATCTGTTTGGAGTACAGCGCCGATTGCCCGTCTTTGGTCCGCCCCCAGACCGCGATGACACCGCTGTCCAGCGCCTTGGTCGACCCGGCCACGTCGTCGCGATCACCGAGCAGCTTCAGGTCGGCCTTGCCGACGGCGAAGCCCGAGCGATACATGATCCCCTTGGGCCCGGCGCTGTCGAAATCACCGACGTCCGCCACCAGCGTTGCCGGTCCGGCGCCGTCGGGGAATGCGGCCATCTCCAAGGTTCCCGCTGTGTTGCCCTTGGTGTCGTAGTTGAACGCCTTCAGCCAGTACCACTTCTGCTGATCCGGCGAGATCGCCCAGCGGCTGACGTCGGTCGCCACGATCTTTCGCGTGCTATCGTCGCCGACCTTTTGCACCTTCAACGTCTCGACGCCGGTCGGCGTGAGGCGCGCCGACCATGCGATGTAGTCGCCCGCGGGTGACAGCGAAGCCTGGAATTTCCGGACCCCCATCACGTCGTCCTTGTGCGCGAACAACAGGCTCTCGACCTTGGGGAGGATGCTGACATCAGCATCCTTCAACTGGCCGGCATTGAGGTCGTAGCTGACCTGATCAGCCACCTTGTCGTCGCGGTTTCCGAAACAGTAGGCGGAGTCGCTGGTCGGATGCCCGCCGCAGATCACGCCCGTGCCGTTGGTGATCTTGCGCGGCTGCGTCCAACCGGGTCGCCAGGCGTAGACCGTGCCCAGGAAGGTCATGCCGCCGGTGTTCTCGGCGTAGTAGATCAGCGAGTCACCGTCGAACCCATGAAGGGTGATGTCGCCGGTGAACAGCGCGCTGGTCAGACGGAGGCAGTTCACATCGCTGCCGGTGCAGGAGATGGTCTTTCCCTCCGCGGCCTTGCTGACGTTGATGACCCAGAGGTCGTCGAGGCCGAGGAAAGACGACGGCTTGGTGAAGGCGCACCACCTGTCGCCGCTGGCGGGGACCTGGTTCGTGCAGCTGTTCTGCCCGTTGCCGACCAGAATGGCGTCGGGCTCCTTGACCAGCAGGCGGCTACCCGCGCCCATCTGAGGTTCCGGTCTCGGTGGAACATCCACGGTCGGCAATGGGCCGTCCGTCGGCGCGATGCCGTCAAACCCGCCACGGTCCTGGTTACCGTCGACCCCCGGGGAGGCGTCCGGGCTCTGCTTGGCGCTACTTCCGCACGCTGCAACCGTCACCATCGCGAGCGCCGCGACGAAAGTTCCCAGGCGCTTCCCGTCCATCATTTTCCTCCGCAAAAAACCATTGGACCCCAAGCCCCCGCCGACAGCAAGGGCATTTGCCGGAGGATTTACAGATCGAACGCCATCATGCGCCGCAGCGGCTTTCAGTCTGTTTTCAGCGCCTGCTAGAACGGGATGTCGTCGTCTGACGGCGGAGGACCGCCCGTGTTGCCTTCGTCGGGGGCCGCGGGGCCATCGAAGTTGCCGCTGCGACCGCCGCCCGTACCGGTTCGGCGTGCGCCGCCGTCGGCTCCCGCGCCGGCGCCGGCACCACCGCCGCTGCCCAGGAATACGACGCGGTCGGCAACGACGTCGGTCGCATAATGCTTCTGGCCGTCCTTGTCATACGACCGTGTCTGCAGCCGTCCCTCGACGTAGACCGAGCGCCCCTTGGCCAGATACTTGGAGCAGTTTTCGGCCTGGTCGCCCCACACCGTGACGCGGTGCCATTCAGTGCGCTCCTGACGCTGGCCGCCCTTGTCCTTGAAGACGTCGGTGGTGGCGATGCGGAGGTTGCAGAGCGCCCGACTGCTGGGCGTGTACTTCAGTTCGGGGTCAGCCCCAAGATTGCCGATCAAGATGACTTTGTTGACGCTTCCCATGGCCGGTCTCCTTTTACCACAAAGAATGACCAGGGAATCGGCCTTCGCTGAATGGAAGTTGCCGCCCACTTGAGATGATAAGTTCAGGCCGTGAGCTGCGTCGTTTCCCTGCTGCTGGTGCTGGCCGCGGCCGCGCCCAAGACCGACGCCAACGCCACGTCCAGGGCCACGAACCAACCCACCAGCAAGGCCACCACGACCAAAGTGGTCGCGACCCGAACAACCGTCGCCAGCTTCGGTCGCGGCTTTGAAGCCTACCGGGCCGGCGACTACGGCAAGGCGGCGCGCCTTCTGGCCGGTGTCATCGGGCAGGGGCTGCGTAACGAAGACTGGGCGCTGTTCCTGCTGGGGGAGAGCGAATTTTACGAAGGGGCGTACGCGGCGGCCCGCGGGCGCTTCGAGCGCGTCGCGCGAGCTTCGGGCAGTGGGCGGCTGGCGGAGATGGCCCCGTGGCGGGCTGCGGACTGTCTGTGGATGGAAGGCGAGCGCGCGCACGCGGCGTCGGCCTATTCACGATTGGTCAGCAAGGGCGGACGGCCGTGGACCGACGTGGCGGTGGCGCGGTTTCGTGTGGCCGAGGTGGCCGTCGCGCAGAAGCCGGCGGAGGCGCGCCGGCAGTGGCTGGCCATCCACCGCGACTACCCGGCGCACCCGCTGGCGGAAGAGGCGCTCAAGCGGGCGGCGCCGCCGCAGACGACACAGGTCGCTGCCGGCGTCTCGCCGCAGGAGCGGCTGCGCCGCGCGGAATCTCTGACCAAGAGCCGGCACTGGACCGAGGCGCTGGACGAGCTGGGCAAAGTCGTCGAGCCGGCGGGGGAGCTGGCCCCGGCGCTGAAGGTCGAACGCGACTACCAGATCGGCATGACCAAGTTCCAGATGCGGCGCGACTACGCAGGCGCCGCCGTGCTGCTCTTGGGCGCGGCGCCGGCGCTGACCGGTGACAAGGCCGCGTCGGCCGCGTTCCACGGCGCGCGGGCGCTGTCGCGGGTCGATCGCGACGACGAGGCCATCGCCGGCTACCGCAAGGTGGTGCAGGACCACCCGCACTCGCGCTACGCGGCCGAGGCGCAGTATCTGGCCGGGTGGCTGGAGTTCAACCGCGGGCGCTTTCGCGAGAGCGTCGACGGCCTCAAGGCCACGCTGGAAAACTTTGGCAAGAGCGCCTTCGCCGACGACGCGGCCTGGTGCCTGGCGTTCGCCCACTATTTGCTGGGCGAGACCGACAAAGCCGCTGCCGGGTTCGAACGCTACGTTCGGATGCCGACCGGGACGGTCTCCGCCGAGGAACGCACCTCCCGGGTCGCCTACTGGCGGACGCGCCTGGCCGAGAAGACCGGACGGAAGGACGAGGCGCGCGCGGGCTACCGCGAGCTTGCGCGGCGCGGGCCGCTGGCATTTTACGGATTGCTGGCGCGGGCGCGCCTGGCGGCGATGGGCGAGGCGGTCCCGGTCGCGCTGCCCGGCAATCCGCCGGTGCCGGAGACGCCGAAACGCGCCGACGGCGATCCCCTGGTGAGCAAGATTCAGGAGCTGGTCGACGCCGGCATGCCGGTCGAGGCGGGCTGGGAGGCGGAGCGCAACGAAAAGGAGCTGCTGAAACGGCTGGGACGGGAGGGAGCGGTGGGCGCGCTGCTGGACATTTACCGGCGCGGTTTCAACTTCGAACGCGCCTACCAGCTGGCCGAATCGCGCGCGGACGCCTTCCTCGCTGCGGAGCCGACCGGCGGCGCGCGCCTGTACTGGGAGGCGGCGTATCCCAAGGCCTACGGCGACCTGGTCGGCAAGTATGGGCCGCCGGCCGGGAACCCGGACCTGCTGCTGTACGCGATCATGCGCAAGGAATCGGGTTTCGATCCGGGCGTCGTCTCGTACGCGGACGCGCGCGGCCTGTTGCAGATGATCCCCCCGACCAGCGCCAAGGTGGCGGCGGCGGCCGGGCTACCGTTTGCCGCCGACCTGCTGTTTGAACCTGAGACGAACGTGCGGCTGGGCGCGCTCTATATCGGGGCGCTGTACCGAAAATTCGGGGACCAGGTTGCCCTGACCGCGGGCGCCTACAACGCCGGCCCCAAGGCGATGGCGCGCTGGTGTGACCAGCACGGCAAGCACCCGATGGACGAATTCGTCGAGCTGATCGCGTTTGCCCAAACGCGCGAATACGTCAAGCGCGTGGTCGGCATCTACGCCCGCTATCGCTACCTCTATGGACCGACGCCGTACGAGCTCCCGCTGACGGTCGACCCGCGCTACAAAACCGACGGCCCTGACTACTAGGATGGAAATTCTGGGGCGGACAGAAGCCAGAGACGTTGTATGGCGATCCTCCGTCAGGGGGCGGAACAGCCGATCGGTTGCTTGTCGACGACCAGATCGTCCAGCCACACTTCCAGCGGGCCGCTGGACGGCTGGTACTGCTGCCAACCGATGCTGATGGTCGAGAACGTCGGGCCTGCCCACGGCTTGCCCAGGTCGCCGCCGTTCACGCAGCGCGTGCCCATGCCCACGATGTCCGCGTCGGCCAGCAGCTTGCCGTCGAACCACATGTGCATCTCATTCTTGTTGCCGTCGAACGCCCATTCCAGGCAGACCCAGCGCTGATCGGGAAACGCCATCACCGAGGGCTTCGAGCAATCCATGCTGATGGCGCCGTTCGCCGTCGGCCGCACGGTGTACCCGGCCAGCACCTTGCCGTTCTGTCCGCCCCAGCCGTACTTGCCCCACAGCTTCGACGCCGGTATGACGCCCGCGCCCTGGATGCTGTTCCAGTGGTAGCCACCGCCGGGCGTTCCGGCCAGCCACATCATCACCCGGCCGTACATGACGTTGCCGGGGATGGGGAACAGTGGCGCACCTTCCTTGACGATCACCGCGGTCGGCGTCCCGGCAGTGGCCTTGATGTGCAGAGACTTGCCGCCTTTCCACGGTTTGGTGTTGTCGACGGTCAGGGTGGCGCCGCCGCTAGCGGTGGGTTTCCAGGCCGCGGTCAGGTCGGCCGGCGACAGGTACTTTTCAAAATCGTCGCACAGAAGTGCGCCGCCCGGGCACGGCGCAGACGGGCCGCTGTCGGCGGTTGCGCCGTCGGAAGCCGCGCCGCTGTCGCCGAAATCAGCGTCAGCGGGTGGGACGGGAGTTGTCGTGTCCGATGCGGCTTCAACGGGGCTACCGTCGGCCTGGGGCGGGTTCATGGTCTCGCCGGTGCCACCTGAGGTGCCGCCCGTCCCCGCTCCGCCCGACCCGCCCACGAAAGACCCGCCTCCACTGCAAGCCGCCGCGCCAAATCCGATCAGCGCCCAGAGAAGACCCAAACGATTCATCGTCCTACCTCCCGGTTTGGTCGCCCATGGGGTAGCCGCGCCAGACTCGGTCACCAAACCCTCCCGCTTTGAGCTCGGGCAGGCTTTGCCGTCCCTCCCTCACGCGATCAACCGCGGCGGTTTCGTCGCCGCGTAACCACCAACAACACCAGCGCCGCGGGGATGGCGAGGGCGATCCAGCCCGGGTTGGTTGGCGATGGAGCGGCCGCGCAGGTGCCGGCCACGGGGCCACCGTTCGAGCCCGACGGTGGCGGCGATACGCCCGGGGCACCGCCCGAGCCGGGCGATCCGCCGGTGGATGATGAAAGTGGTGGGTTCGTGCTACCAGCGGCGCCGCCCGTGCCCGGCGCGGTCGTGCCGCCGGTGCCCGTGCTGCCGCCGGTGCCGTCGTCGCCACCGGTGCCGCCGGTCGCCGTGGCCGCATCGCCACTGCCGGCGTCGCCCGTGATTCCGCCGGCGCCGCCGTCACCTGCCCCCGGGATGATCTTGGGATCGTAGGTCGACCCCGCGGACACCTGCACCATGGTGATGCGCACGCGGGTCGGCGTGGTCAGATCCTTGAGCGCCGGGTAGTTGGTGATGTGACCGCTGCCGCTGTCGTTGATGGCGTAGATAAGATCCATCTGCTTGACGCCCTTGTCCCACTGCAGCTGGCTGTTGTTCCACCACGAGGTCATCTTGACCTCGCGTTCAAAAACGCCGGTGGACTTGTAGTAGTCGGTGTCCGCGCACCCGTAGCCGCCGGCGTTTGCGATGTAGCACAGCGTCCAGCCCGTGGTCTGCGTGCCGGGCGGTTTGGAAAAGACCTCGGCGCGCACGTGCAGCGTTCCGTTGCGGTAGTCGACCGGGGCCAGCCAGTTCGCTGGGCGGGCCTTGTTCAGGAAGTTGTTGTCGTTGATGTAGTAGTGCGACTTGCTCGGTCGCGAATTGACCGCCTGGTCCCAGGTGTAGTCGAACGTGGCGTCGAACAAGATGAACTGCTCGGCGCGGCCAGGCGAGGTCCACCCAATCAGCAGGATGGCCGCCACCACGCTGCCCAACATCATCCGCAGCATCTGATCAGGATATAACGAAGACGCTAGGAGGTATGGCTTGCAGACATGGCGATAATCGCTCGCACGTCGCAGCCAGGCAGGATCACGACGGAATTCGATGATTGGCCGCGGCGCGTGGGACCGCCAGCTTCTCGAGGATCTGGATCAGGAAGGTCTGTGAAAGTTGGGCGCCCAGGCGCGGGTCGGCGCCCGAGAGGTGGCTGGCGTTCGGGTTCACCCAGTTGCCCAGGCAGGCGTCGCTGTGGCTTTCGAGCAGCTGATAGGCGGACGGAATGACGAAGTCGTGCGCGCGCGGCTTGAGGCCGTCCTTGGTTTGAATCTTGTAGTGCGAGTCGGTCTTCGGGACGCCGTTGGCGAAGTCGACCGTGCGCGCCACGATCGCCGGATCGGTCGATTGGTCCAGCGCCTGTTCCATCATCGCGTCCGTGTACGCGCTGCCGGCGACGGTCAGGAGCCCGCGCAGCGCACCCGCCAGGCGCCCCTTGAGCAAGCAGAAGAGAAGCCGCCACAGCCAGAACTGCGCGTTGACGTAGCCCTGGATGCCGCTGCCCACGAACGTGTCCAGCAGGTTGTCGGTGCCAACGATGGCGGCGTGCCTGATGTTCATCAGCGGAAAGCCGTTCACGGAATTGAGCACGCTGCCCAATTGCGGCAGTAGACCGATGTCGAGGTCGTAGAAGGCCGACTCTTCGTGCGCGAAGACCGGGTTCGGCCCGGCGCTCTCCAGACCCGACAACCACTTGCGCGCGGTCGCGAGAAAACTGC
Organism: Polyangia bacterium; assembly: GCA_035696485.1. Taxonomy (GTDB): domain Bacteria; phylum Myxococcota_A; class Polyangia; order Fen-1088; family Fen-1088; genus DASRQT01. Next base: position 13,899 of record DASRQT010000621.1, read on the forward strand.
AAAGACCCGCGTGATCGCCCTTGAGCGCCGGCGTCGCGCGAAACCGCTCCAGCGCGGCATCGAGAACGCGAATCACCCACGTAATGTCGACATCCCGGGGCGACGACGCCAGCGCGCGCAGCTCGGCCGCGACCTCGGGGAAGATGGCCGCGTCCAGCTGTCCCAGGCCGGCCGTCACCAGCGCCAGCGCCTGGGCGACGTTGTCGGCATTCTGCGGGCGCGCCAGCGGCGAACCGTAGTTGGGCGCGTTCAGCGTTACCACCGCGTCGATCAGGCTGTTCCCGAAGACTTGCTCATCAAGGTACGCGAGGTATCGCGCAACCAGCCCGCCCTGACTGTATCCGACCAGGACGTGCCGGTACCCGGGATGGCGCAGCGAAAACTTCTGCAGCGAGCGGTAGTAACCTTCGCCCAGCGGCCCGACCATGCGGACGTCGCGGAACAGGCCACGGCGCTGCTGATTCGATTTGCGCGCGTTCATTGACTCCCAGTAACGGGACCAGTGAAACGGCGCGGTCGCGTCGAAATATGTCGCGCCGTAGAACGCGAGCGCCTCTCGCAACACCGACGGATTGCTGGGCGGCGGATCAAACAGCGTCGGATTGCCGACGCATTTGACAGGAATTGGCACGAAGTATTCGTCGGCGTCTTCACCCTCGCGCATCAGCACCCCCGGCTCACAGGCGTCGCGCTCGCCCAGCCTCACCTCGTTCTGCTCGCCCATCCGCGGTCCGCGCAGCGCCCTGCACATGCGCTCGCGGTCCCAGTCGGGCCCGGCGACGCGGTTGAGAAGCCACAGCGCGATCTTCCTCCCCATTCGCGATGAGACGCTATACTTGGGGGATGGGAAAGTATCGGGGAAAGATTCATCGCAGTGATCTCGAGGGCGGGCACTGGCAGCTGGTCGCCAGCGACGGCAACACCTACGTGCTGGAGGGCGCGACCGGCGGCGTCGAGGAAGACGGCGTGGAGGTCGAGATCGACGGCGCCGTCGATCGCAACGTGATGTCGTTCGCGATGACCGGCCCCACCCTGCGCGTCAAGTCGGCGAAGAAGGTTTAGCTTCAGTCCGCCTAACCTTCGTCACTAGCCTTCGGCGCGTTTCGTCGGCGGGGCGATGACCTCGAGGCGAACGCGCACCGAGCCGGCGCGCACCATCTGTAGCTTACGCGCCGCCGCCATCGACAGGTCGATGATGTGACGGCCGTGCGCGCTGCAGCGATCGTTGATGCGGACCTCGACGGAGGCGCCGCCCGGGCGGGTGACCCGGACCCGGGTGCCAAGCGGCAGCGTCGGATGCGCGGCGGTCAGGGCGCCCGGGTTGTAGCGCTCGCCCGTCGCCGTCTTGTGGCCAGCCAGCTTCGGGTCGTAGTAGCTGGCAAGTCCCTCCTGGACCGCGCCGGGGGTCGCGCGGCGCGGGCCGGCGGCGGTGGACCCGGCGCAGCCGAACAGCACGACGACCACCAGCACCGTGGCCGCCGCGACCGGGGCGCGGCGGTCAAACCTTGTGGCCGCCGCCGCCCTCATCACCACGCTGGCCTCCCGGCGCGCCGGGCGCCGGCCCATCATCGAGCAGATCATCAGCCCCCGCGCCCGCAGGTCCACCAGAAGTGGCGCGGTCGCCGCGGCTCTCGATCACACCGATGCCGTATTTCTCCAGCTTATAATAAAGCGCGCTGGTCTTGATGCCCAGCAGGCGCGCGGTCTCGGTCTTCACGCCGCCGGTCTCGTCGTACGCCTTCTGGATCAGCTGCCGTTCCAGATCCTCCAGGATCTCGGGCAGGCTCATCTCGCCGCTGGGCACGGCCAGCGTGTTGGCCGCCTCGCCACCGCGCAGCGATCCGGGCAGCGCGGCCACGCCGATCTTGTCGCTCTCTGAGAAAACCAGCGCCTGCTCGATCACGTTCTCCAGCTCGCGCACGTTGCCGGGCCACTGATAGGTGTGCAGGCGCGCCATCGCGGCGTCGTCAATGCCGCGCACGTTGGGGTTGGTGCGTTTACCCAGCTTGTCGATGAAGTGGGCGACGAGGCGCGGGATGTCTTCCTTGCGTTCGCGCAGCGGCGGCACGAAACAGGGGACCACGTGCAGCCGGTAGAACAGATCCTCGCGAAAACGGCCGCTGTCCACGTCGGCCTTGATGTCGCGGTGGGTGGCCGATATGACGCGCACGTCGACGCGAATGGTCTCCTCGCCGCCCACGCGTTCGAACTCGCGTTCCTGCAAGACCCGCAGCAGCTTGAGCTGCAGGCCCGGCGTCACGTCCCCGATCTCGTCGAGAAAGAGGGTGCCCTTGTCGGCCAGCTCGAACCGGCCCAGCTTGCGCTTGATGGCGCCGGTGAACGCCCCTTTTTCGTGTCCGAACAGCTCCGACTCCAGCAAGGTCTCGGTCAGGGCGCCGCAGTTGACCTTGACGAACGGACCCTGGGCGCGTTTGGAGCGGTTGTGGATCGCGCGCGCCACCAGCTCCTTGCCGGTGCCCGATTCGCCGTGGATGTAGACCGACGCGTCGGTCGGGGCCACCTTCTCGATCACCTGAAACACGCCGCGGATGGCGGGCGTCTCGCCGATGATGTCGGTGAAGCCGTAGCGCGCGGCGGCGTCGGCGCGCAGGGCCGCCGATTCAGCCTCGGCGCGCTCGCGCGCGTTGCGCTCGCTGCGCAGCTCGAGCGCGCGTTCCACCTTGAGGCGAACCACCTCGGGCGCGAACGGCTTCTGCAGAAAATCGAACGCGCCCAGGCGCATCGCCTCGACCGCGGTCTCGACGGTGCCAAACGCGGTGACGATCATGGCCGGGCAGCCGGGGTCAAGCTCGCGGACCGCCTTGATGACATCGATCCCGCCGGTCCCTTCCATCTTGAGGTCGGTGATCACGAAATCGGCCGCGCGGCGGCGGAACTGGGCCAGGCCCTCGGCGCCGGAGGCCGCCAGGATCGCCTCGTGTCCCATGCGCCGCACCGTCGCGCCCAGCCCCTCGCGCATGGTCTCGTTGTCGTCGATGATCAGGATGCGGGCCATGGCGTGGTCACAGAATAACCCATCGCCGCGTGAGGGAGGGACGGCAACGCCTGCCCGAGCTCTTCGCGGGAGGTGCGGAACCCTCCCAGGGTTCTGCAGTAGATCAACGGCGGATTGGGGCGCCGCTACTTCTGGCAAGAGAAGGCCGCCGAGGCCGAGGTGTGGTGGGTGTGAAACTGGATGTCGAACGTGGTCAACAGGGATTGACCCAGGTTCACCGCCTGGCGCCGCAGCAAGCCTCCGGAGGGCAGGCCACTGCCACCGGCGTTGGGCCTGTCATTGACCAGCGACACCACGTTGCTGACCGGGGTCAGATCAGTCGGGTCGATGAGGAGGAGATCGATGTGGTTGTCTGGGATGCAGCCGCCGCAAACGACGATATGTTTGGCGCGCGCCCACAGCACCGCGACGGCGTCGCCGTACCGGACCAGCGACGGCTCCACTTCTTCGAAGCCGCCGGCCGCGGCGCGCAACGGGGCGGGTGGACCCAGGCGAACCCCCGAAGCATCCAGGCGCGCCAGCACCACCGTGGACGAAGAGGACTGCGTTTCCACCCACGCGGCCAGGTACCCGCCACTGGTTTCAAGCAATGCGTTCACCGGCGATTCGAAGCCGATGCTACCGCCCACGATGGTGCTGCCGGCGCCGGTCGAGATGCGCCGGCGAGCCACGGTCTCGGTTCCGTCGGCGCCGGCCTTGGCGAATTCGATCCCGCCCTGGGTGCCGACCAGGTTGCGCCAGATCATGGCGTACCCCGACGGGCCACCGGCGATCGCGGGCGCCGGCCACACGCCATAACCCACGTTTCCCGAGGTCTGATCCAGCCGGCGCGGTCCGCCGCGCACGTCGCCGTCAGGGCCGACCACCACGAAGTGCAGCTCGTGATTGTTGGTGTCGGCGCTGGCGGTGTAGATCACGCCCAACCCGCCGTCCGGACCCGCCGCGATTTGCAGGGGGCCAACCGCGTCGGTGCCGGTGATTACGTCCTTGGGGACTTGCGCGCTACCCGCCGCGTCGAAGGCGGCGAAGCGCAACTTGCCTGATTCGCCCCACACCGCGACAAAACCATCGCCGCGCGGCACCGCGGCCGCGAACGCCACCGTCTGTGCGGCAACCGACGGAACCGCCGTCGTGGCGCCCAGCGTTCCATCGGCGGCCAGGCTCCCGCTCACCATCTGCCCCGGCACGGGCATGAACGGCGCCGTGGGCATCGATTCGATGCGCAGGAGATAGGCTGCTCCACCGCTCGACACCACCAGCGCCGGCGATGACTGCCAGGTGCGGGGGGCGTATTCCGTCACCCCACGCGCCACGCTGCAGGTGTACGCCGCGCGCGACGGTCGTTCGGTGATCGGACTGCCACCGCCCCCACCGCCCCCGCCGTCACCCCCGCCGCAACCAGACAGCAAGACCATCGAACCGCTCAGGCCAGCCAGTGATCTAGAGAGGTTTGCCACAAAACCCACAGCAGCACACTCCATGCCAGTCCCCGACGACGGCAAACGCGCCCGATGTCGCTGCCACGGGCTGCGGATCCGCGCCACGCC
>DASRQT010000622.1:0-6076 GCA_035696485.1 Polyangia bacterium
CTGGGATGCAGAACCGTCGGTTTGGGAGATGGCATGACTAACCGCCTTTCTTCTGGGCCGTCATCTGGACCGGCACGGGCTTCAACGCCGCCGTGATCCCCTCGACGACGTGCCGGCTGCTTAGCGGGAACCCGCCGTAGACCAGCAGCGACCGCAGCTTTTCCTTGCTGACCTTGGTTTCAACCAGCAGCAAGGTCTTGAGCTGCGCGTCGCGGTTCTGTTCGATGACGAAGATCGGATCGTGCTGCGCCAGGAACTCCTCGACGGCGTCGCCGAAGGGAAATCCGCGCACCCGCATGTAGTCGACGACGATCCCTTGCTCGCCGAGGGCGTCAACCGCCTCGCGCACGGCCGGGTCACACCCGCCCAGCGAGACCAGCCCCGCCGTGGCCCCGGCCTGCTTGCGAATCACCGGCGCCGGGACGGCGTTGGCCGCCGACTTGTGCTTGCGCGCCAGCCGGTCCATGACCTCCTGATATTCGTCCGGGATTTCCGTATAGCCGCCGAACTTGTTGTGGCCCGAGCCGCGCGTGAAGAATGCCCCCTTCGAGTGAACCCCGGGCACCGTGCGCGCCGCGACGTGGTCCTCGTTCTCGTTGGCGTAGCGATGAAACTTGGGCAGCGCCTCCAGCTCGGCGGCGCTCAGCACCCGTCCGCGGTTGGGGCGGTAGTTGTCGTCCCACTTGAGCCGCGGGCAGACCCAGTCGTTCATGCCGATGTCCAGATCCGACAGCATGAACACGGGCGTCTGAAACCGCTCCGCCAGATCAAAGCACTGCCCCGCCATCGTGAAACACTCGCCGGGATCGGCCGGGAACAGCAGGATGTGCTTGGTGTCGCCGTGCGACGCGTAGGCGCACGCCAGCAGGTCCCCCTGCTGCGTGCGGGTCGGCATTCCGGTCGACGGCCCCGTGCGCTGCACATCGATGATGACCGCCGGGATCTCCGCGTAGTAGGCCAGGCCGATCAGCTCGCTCATCAGCGAGATGCCGGGCCCCGCCGTCGAAGTGAACGAACGCGCTCCGTTCCAGGACGCGCCGATCACCATGCCGATCGCCGCCAGCTCGTCTTCAGCCTGCAGGATGCAGTAGTTGTTCTTGCCGGTCTCCGGATCGCGGCGGTACTGGCGGCAGAACTGCGTGAAGGCGTCCATCACCGACGTCGCCGGCGTGATCGGGTACCAGGCCGCGACGGTCGCGCCCGCGTACAGGCAGCCCAGGGCGGTCGCCGTGTTGCCGTCGATCAAGATGCGGTCGGCGGTCGCGTTCATCTTCTCCAGGCGGAACGGTAGCGGGCACTCCAGGTTCTCCAGCGCGTAGTCGTACCCGCCCTTGATGGCGCGGTGATTCGACTGGTGCAGCGCCTTCTTCTTGGAAAACTTTTCGTCCAGCATCTGCTCGATGATCGCCATGTCGATGTCCAGCAACGCCACCAGCGCGCCCAGATAGGCGATATTCTTCATCAGGATGCGCTCGCGCGGCTCGCCGAAGATCTCGTTGCACATCTTGGCCAGCGGCACGCCCAGGAAGGTGACGTCGGGCCGCGCCAGATCGGGGTCCAGCGGCCATGTCGAATCGTAGAGCACGTACCCGCCCGACCGGACCTCCCTGATGTCGCGCGCGTAGGTCTCGGCGTTCATCGCGACGATCAGGTCGTAGTCCTGCGAGCGCGCCGTGTAGCCGCTCTTGTTGACCCGCACCTCGTACCAGGTCGGTAGCCCCTGGATGTTCGACGGGAACAGGTTCTTCCCCGACACCGGGATCCCCATGCGGAAGATCGCCTGCATGAGCAGGCCGTTGGCGCTGGCCGACCCCGTCCCGTTGACGTTGGCCAGCTTCAGCGCGAAGTCGTTCGTTCTAACCGGTCTTACTTGATGCACCGTTTTGCCCCGCGGTTGGAATGACCAGCTCGAATTTCTCCATGTCCCAGGCCGCCGTCGGGCAGCGCTCCGCGCACAGGCCGCAGTGCACGCACACATCCTCGTCCTTGACCATGACGCGCCCGGTTTGCGGCAGCCCCCCCGACACGAACACCTCCTGCTGCAAATTCAACGCGGGGACCATCAACCGCTGGCGCAGGTCGGACTCTTCGCTGTTGGGAGTGATGGTCAGGCAGTGCACCGGGCAAACGTCGACGCAGGCGTCGCACTCGATGCACAGCCGATCGGTGAACACCGTCTGGACGTCGCAGTTGAGACACCGCTCCACCTCGCGCGCCGTCTGCTCGACGTCGAAGCCCAGCTCGACCTCGATGTGCAGCTCGGCGAACCGCTCGCGCAGATCGACGTGCTTCATCTTGGCGCGCTTGGCCGGGTTGTAGTCGTTGCTGTAGCTCCACTCGGCCAGCCCCATCTTCTGCGTGATGAGGTTCATCCGCTGCGGCAGCCGCTCCGTCACGGGCTTGCCCGTGCAGTGATGGTGAATTGAGATCGCGGCCTCGTGCGCGTGCGCCACCGCCCAGATGATGTTCTTGGGTCCCCAGGCCGCGTCGCCGCCGAAGAACACGCCCGGCATGGTCGACTGCATGGTCACCTTGTCGACCGCCGGCATGTCCCACTTGTCGAACTCGATACCGATGTCGCGTTCGATCCACGGGAACGCGTTCTCCTGGCCGATCGCCAGGATCACGTCGTCGGCCGGCAGGAAGATCGTCTCCAGCGTCGTCGACGTGGCCCGCCCCTTGGCGTCCTCGCTCCACTCGACCCGCTCGAACTCCATCCCCTTGAGCTTGCCGCCCTCGATGACAAACCGCTTGGGGAGGTGGTTGATGACGATGTCGACCAGCTCTTCCTCCGCGTCCTCGACCTCCCATGGGGAAGCCTTGAAGAACTGCCGCGGACGACGCGCCATGACCTTGATGTCCTTGCCGCCCAGGCGCTTCGACGTCCGGCAGCAGTCCATGGCGGTGTTGCCGACACCGATGATGAGGACCTTCTCGCCGATCTTTTCGATGTGCTTGAAGGCGACCCCCTCCAGCCAGTCGATGCCGATGTGGATGTTGTCGGCGCCCTCCTGGCGGCCCGGGATGTCCAGCTCCTTGCCGCGTGGCGCGCCCGTGCCCACGAAGACGGCGTCGAAGTTCTGGTCCAGCAGCGCCTTCATGCTCTCGACCGGCGTCTCGTAACGGATGTCGACGCCCTGGTCCAGGACCATGGCGATCTCTTCGTCCAGCACGCTGCGCGGCAGGCGGAACGCGGGGACGTTGGTCCGCATCAGGCCGCCGGCCTTGGCGTACTTCTCGAACATCACCACCTGATAGCCCAGCGGCACCAGATCGTTGGCCACCGCCAGCGACGCCGGCCCGGCGCCGATGCACGCTATCCGCTTGCCGTTCTTCTGCGTCGGCACCTGCGGCAGCCGATCGCTGATGTCGCCGCGCAGATCCGATGCCACACGCTTGAGGCGGCAAATGGCCACCGGCTTTTCGTCGATGCGGGTCCGGCGGCAGGCCGGCTCGCACGGCCGATCGCAGGTGCGGCCCAGGATGCCCGGGAAAACGTTGGACTCGCGGTTGACCATATAGGCGTCCGCGTAACGTCCCTGCGCGATGAGCCGGATGTACTCGGGGACGTTGGTGTGGGCGGGGCACGCCCACTGACAGTCCACAACTTTGTGAAAGTAGTTCGGATCGCGAATATCTGTCGGTTTCACCGGACAACTCCCGGGGCTTGCGGAACCACCATGAGCGGGATGCGCTCTCTTACCACAGGCCGGGAAGTTTCCAATGTCCCGTTTGTCTACCGGATGATTGGATACAGCGCCCACTTTTCCCGGGTTTGGCCCCTGGACTGTAGCGTGCCGCGGTGCGCCGCGTGTAGGATTCCGGCATGGCCCCCACCCCCACGCTGCTCATTGGCAACAAGAACTACTCGACCTGGTCATTGCGCCCATGGCTGCTGCTCCGCCACGCCGGGATCCCGTTCGCTGAAAAACAGTTGAGCTTCAACAACCCCGACTTTGCCGATGCTGTACGACGTCTGGCGCCACCATCCGCAGGCAAAGTGCCGGTATTGATTGACGGTGATGTCGTGGTCTGGGACAGCCTGGCGATCGCCGAGTACGTGGCCGAGACGCACCCGGACAAGCGCCTGTGGCCGGCCCCGGCCGCCGCCCGTGCCCACGCCCGCGCCGTCTGCGCCGAGATGCACTCCGGCTACGCGGACCTGCGCGGCCGCATGAGAATGAACTGTCAGGTGCGCCTGACCAACGTGCTGTTCGACGTGACGGTTCAGCGCGAGGTCGCGCGCATGGCGGACATGTGGACCACCTGCCGCAAGAACTTCGGCGCCGGCGGCCCCTTCCTGTTCGGCCACTTCACCATCGCCGACGCCTTCTTCGCCCCGGTCACCCAGCGCTTCACCGGCTACGGCGTCCGCCTCCCCGCCGTCGCCCAGCAATACGTCGACACCATCCAGGCTCTTCCCGCCATGCAAGAATGGGTCGCCGCCGCGCGTGCCGAGACCGACTTCGTCCCGCACGACGAGCTCTACCGGGAGGACAGCTCCAGCCCTGGCTGACGCGTCGGCGGAAATTTCCGTCTGCCCGCTTTGAGCGCTCGCTACATTTGGATCTGAGTACCGACCAGCGAGGCCGACGACCCGGCGCCGGGAACTGCAGCGCGCATGATCGACATCTGCACGGCGGCTGTGCTCCCTCCAGGGTTGGCCAGCGTGTCCACGCCAATCGCCCAGACCGTGAACCGGTACATCTGCCGCGAATTCATGGCCTGAGGACAGGGGCCCAGGTAACCAATTCCGCTGAAGCCGTCCAGCATCTGCATCACCTGTTTGCTGCCGGCGGGAACCGGGGGCATCGCCACGTGCATGACGTCTGCCGGAATCGACGTCGTGCCCACCGGGATATCCCACAGCGCCCAGTGCGCCGAGTTGTCCGCGGCGGCGTGATTCATCGTGATCGCGTAGCTCTTGGTTGCGGCCGGCCCTGGGGTCCAGCTCAGCGGAGGCGAGATGTTCATGCCCCGCGGCGTGACCTCGGCGCACTTGTGCATGAGGGGGATCTCCATGCCTGCCGTCCACGCGGTGCTGGTGAGCATCATGGGGCCCGTTCCCACGGGAACGTCGGGGCGCATTTCCATCGCCGCGTCGGGTGTCGTGCCGCCGGTGCCCCCGTCCATGGCGCCTCCGGAACCCGACTGACCGCCCGACCCGCCGCCGGAGCCTCCGGTACCGGTCGTACCGCCCGAACCGGTTGTGCCGCCGGTGCCCGTCGTGCCGCCTGTGCCGGTGGTGCCGCCGGTTCCGGTCGTTCCGCCGGTGCCGCTGGCGCTACCGCCGGTGCCGCCCTTGCCGCCGGTACCGGATTGCGGAGCGGACTCGCCGCCGCACGCGCCGAGCGCGAAGGTCACACACAGAAAAACGCTATTAAGAGAGACGCGATTTGTCAGACAAGGCATAGCGGACCTCCGGGAAGGGAAAGGGGCGCGGTCTCCATACAAGCCCGCTTTTTTGGACACGTCAACGACGCTACTGGCCCTGCCGGCAGACGAATGGAGTACCTTGCCGCGCGACTCAGATTAGACAGCGGCTTGGAGCGGAACTCGACACGGCATTTAACAGGCAAAAAAAGTAACTAACATTACGATTTACACGGACCGATTTGTCGATGATTCAATTCAGCAACTTGCAGGTTCCATTCGAGCAGCCCGTCAGGAGACCGCAAACGTTGTCGCATTTTCCGCAGTTCGAGTTGTCGTTCTTGAGGTCGGTGCAGGAGCCGTGACAGCTGTCCAGCCCCGGGCGACATCTGCAGCCTCCGCCGGTGCAGATCTCGGCGTTGGAGCAGGTCCGGCCGCAGCCGCCGCAGTTGTTGGGACTGTTCTCGGTGTTGACGCAGCTGCCCCCGCACAGGGTCAGGCCGGCGTCACAGTTGAGGACGCACTTCGATTGCGAACAGACCTGTCCGGGGGCACAGACGTTGTTGCAGGCGCCGCAGTGCTTGCTGTCGGTGGCCAGCCGCACACATTGAGCGCCGCACTTGGTGGTGCCGTCGGGACAATGACAGGCCCCATCGACGCACATCGACCCGCCCGAGCAGGCTGCGCCGCAGCCGCCACAGTT
>DASRQT010000623.1:0-9882 GCA_035696485.1 Polyangia bacterium
TACTGCGATCCGTAATAGATACCGGCGAGCATGATGAGCGCCGACACCTCGTGCAGGCCGAAGGTGATCGGCAACAACATCGCGATCGTCGCCGTCGGACCCAGACCCGGCAAGACGCCGATCAACGTCCCGAGGAATACGCCGGCCAGACACAAGACCAGGTTCTGCAGCGTAAACGCTGTCTCGAACCCGATACCGAGGTTGGCGATCAGCTCCATCGGGTGCCGTCAGCCGCCGAACCAGCGCCCGAAAAGCGGCAATGGAATGCCGAGGCCGACGACGAAAACCAGGATACAAAAGGCGCTCAGCACCGCGGTGATGGCCAGCGTCTGCACGACGCGGAACCGCTGGCTGGCATAACCGCTCACCAGCGCCAGCAGCGGCAACGCAACGATGAGTCCGGCGCCGCGCGCCAGCAGGCCGAACAGGATCATGCCGGCCACGATGAGCGCCAGCGGCTTGCCCGCCAGCCGGCCGACCGGTTCGCCCGGACGAAAAAACGAGCGGACCGTCGACGCCACGCCCAGCAAGACCAGAAGCCCGCTGATCACGGCCGGGAAATAGCCGGACCCCATACGCGTGGCGGTGCCCATCTTGTAGTCCTGGCCGACCCACAAGGCGCCGACGCCGATGGCGACGTAAAGGATCCCCGCCCAGAAGTCCTTGGGGTTGCGTATCTGCAGCGTCACAGTCCGCCGGATCCTGTCGCCACCGTTGTTGCCGGCCGGGTGGTGCGGCTAGTCAGCGTAGACACTGGCCGCCTTGATGACCGGCGCCCACTTGTCGATTTCGGCCTTGAGGTGCGTGCGCAGCGCGTCCGGGGTCGCACGATCCTGAGGCATCGGTTCGGAGCCGAGGTCGGTTAGTCGAGTCTTGACCATGGGGTCTTGCAGCGCGACCTGCAGCGCCTTCACCAGCCGGTCGATCACCAGCTTGGGCGTCCCTTTGGGCGCATAGAGACCGTGCCAGACCGCGACCTCGAAGTTCGGCAGCCCGGCCTCCTGCATGGTCGGAACATCGGGCAGGGAAGGCACGCGCTTTTTGGTGGTCACGCCGTATGCCTTGATCTTGCCGGCCTTGATCTGGCTGGTGGTATTGGTGGTTTGATCACACATCAAGTCGGCGTGGCCGCCGAGGAGATCATTCATCGCCGGGCCCGTGCCCTGGTACGGCACGGTGGTGAGCTGCACCTTGATCGCCGACATGAACAACATCCCGCACAGGTGCGATGCCGCTCCGATGCCGGCGTTGGCGTACGTCACCTTGTCTTTGTTGCTGGTGACGTAGGCAATCACTTCCTTCAGGTTGTTCGCTGGAAAATCCTTGCGCGCGACCAGCGTCATCGGCACATCGGCGACCAGCCCGATCGGCGCGAAGTCCGTGATCGAGTTGTACGGCAACTTTCGATAGAGCGTCGGCGCGGTTGAGTGCCCGATGTGATGGAGCAGCAGCGTGTACCCATCCGCCGCCGCGCGCGCGACCCGGCCGGCGCCGACGGTGCCCCCGGCGCCGCCGACGTTTTCCACGATCACCTGCTGCTTGAGATCTTTGGTCATCGCCTGCGCGATCAAGCGCGCGACGGTGTCGGTTGGTCCGCCGGCCGTGAACGGCACGACCATGGTGACGGGTTTGGTAGGAAACTGCTGCGCGTGGGCCGCTCCACCCATGGCGACGGCGACCCCGATCAAACAGAAACCGATGAATTTACACACCATGACGCTCTCCTTGTGGCCCTATGACCCTGGAATGTGTCCAGTTAACGCCTCGGGACCGGCCTGGCAATCACGGACGCCGACGCACGTCTCAGCCGCATCGCCATAACAATAGCTTCATTCGGTAAAGCGAGCGTGGGGGGGCACCACTTTCGGCGGCGTGCACGGGAAGAATCGCGGCGGGCGACGTTTCTTGTGATGAGGCGGTCCGATGGGGAAGGGGGGACGAACATGAGGGGTTTCATGAAATACGCATTCATCGTATTCGCGATGGTGGCGGGGGCGATCAACGTCTGCCAGTCGGTCGGAAATGCTCGGGAAGCGGGCGCAAAGGCCGCTGCGCGGCCAAAGGTCGCCAAGGCAAGACAGGCCGGTCCGCCGATGGCCGTTCCGGCCGGCGTCACCTTGAATGCCTGCGGCTGTTATCGAACCGAGGCGGGTGCCTGTTTTTGCGGCGACCGGAACGGGGCGTGTGTCTGCCTGGGCGACTGCGAGCCGATGGCGTGCGAACAGAGGCGCGCCAAGGAGATCGATCGCGAGGTGGCCGTCGAAACCAAGAAGGCCCAGGACGAAGCGAAGCGCCGACAGGACGAGGTCGCCGCAGCGGAAGCGGCAGCCGCTAGTCAGGCCAACCCCGCACCCCTCCCGAGCGAGGACGCGCTTACCGATGATTCGGACGACAGCAGCGCCGAAAAGAAGGCCGGCGAAGCCAAGACGCAAAAGCACGCCAGTGCCAGCCGCAAACGCACCGCCGCCAAGCCGTAGTGCGTGGTCGCCCAGCGCGAGGGTTTTTCAGGGTGCCGGAGGCAGCCCCAACATGAACGGCGCCACGGCGTTCAAGTAGTTGACGCCATTGAACGTTGGATTGGCGTGTGAGCCTCCCTGAAACTCGCACCAGACGACGGGATAGGTGGCGGGGCAGCCGGTGTACTTCACGCAGGCGGGATACTTGGGGTCGAAGGGCGCGGTGGCTTTTCCGACGCAGCCGTTTCTGGCCAAGATCTCGTCGCGGTCCGGCGCCGAGCCGAAGCTGTCTTCTATGGTGAAGATTTTGGGGAGCGGTCCAACGGGGTTATTGCCGTCGACGCTCGATACAATCTGGAACAAGGCGATGGGGCCGTTGCACTTCCATCGATTTTCGCGCAAGCCTCCCGCCAAGGGGTAGTTGCCCCGCAGCGTATTCGCGGACCCGCAGCCGGCCAGGAGAGCTTCCCACGCGCCGCTGCTGAGGCCGCCGGCGAACTCCTTGCCCATGTCGACGCAGAAGTTCGACTCGATGAAGTTCTGCACGGCCAGAAAGTAGGGGACCTCGGGCCCGTTCTGACAATCGGCCACGTTCGCGATGTTGGGGGCGCACCTGATTCCACCGTCCGCGAAGCAGTTGCCGTTCGAATTCAAGCCCACCTGCTGCAAGCCCACCTTGATGGCGCCCTCTGTGCCCGGGACGGTAAAAGCCCCCCCAGAAAGCGGCGGCGTGGTTCCGCATCCAGTGCCACCGTAGAAAACGGGGTAGGGCGTTCCTGGTTGATAGTTTGCCGGTAGCTGGATGGTGAAGTCGCGGTTGAGAAAGTTTTCGCCGTTGGCCGTCATCTGCGCGTTGCGGCCGCCCGGAACAAAGGGCGGCGCGATGCAGTTCGAAGGGCAGTTTGGCACCGTGCAGGCAGCACACGCGGGGATCGAAATCTTGTGGTTTGTGAACGCGTTCGACGTGGCGCCCATCGGAGCCATGCCGCAGCCCACGCTCTTCATGCCCGTGCGGCCTTTGGCCGGTAGGTTGCCCGAGCCGGTGTCGCCGCCGGCCGCGTCGGTGCCGCCGCCCCCCGCGCCGCCACTGCCCGCCGCTCCGCTGTCCACGCCCCCCGCGCCGCTCGGTGCGTCTGGACCAGCCGCGTCGCCTGGATTTCCGGCGGCGCCGCCCGTGCCCACCCCACCACCCCCCGAGCCGCCGAGACCGCCGGCGCCGCCTCCCGTGCCCGTGCTTCCCCCCGATTGACCATTCCTCCCGGCGTCGACGATCGACGCGCTGTTGGTACAAGCAACGGCGGCCAGGCAGAGCAAAACCCCGGAGCTCAGGAAAAGACGTTTCATCAAGCAGCTAGACGCCCGAGGGGCGTCAGGCAGGCAGCATAGGTTCCGGCAAAGGCACGCCGGTGCGCGTGCTGATCTGCACGGCCACGTGCTGCCCGTACTGTTAAGTGTTTTCGTTGGCGCTTTGCAGTACCGCCCCTGATAGTGCCGACGCTGGGGGACAAACATGATCAAACAATTTGGCACAAATCTCGGCTGCCTGCTCGTCTCCGCACCGTCTTGTTCCTCGCATACAGGGCATGGGCCGAATCGAGCGGAGGGTCCGGGTCCAGCGCGCGCGGCTAGCGCGCTATCGTCGCTCTGGCGCAGGTGAACGAGACGCCGTCCAGGAAGTCTCCGGTTCGAACCAGGGAACCCGAGGCCACCTGGCCGGCCGCGCAGTCAATCTTCGCGAATGGCATTCCGCCGGTGCCACCGATAGCCGGCAGCGCAGCCGACGTTCCCGGCGTCAGGTTTGCGCCGGGCGTGGCTGCCGCGGCGACCAGCGGCACCCCCCAATAAGGGTCGCGACGAAAAATAGAGGCGACCCTCGCAGGCGCCGAGCGGCGGCGGCGTTTCGGTCAAGGCGGGGGCGGCAGCGCCTTGAAGAAAGGCCAGATCGCGCTCCCGTAGTTGACGCCCCCTTCGTTGGTTTGTACGTGCCCGCCGTGGAGCTCACACCAGACAACCGGATACGCCGCCGGGCAGCCCGTGTACTTGACGCACAAGGGATAAGCGGGGTCGTAGACCGCGGTGGCCTTTCCCTGGCAGCCGTTTCTCACCAAGAGCTCATCACGCTGCGGCGCGGAGCCGTAGCTGTCGAGGCTGGGGGTGTTGATCTGTGCCAGCGGCCCGATCGGATTTCCGCTGTCGCCGGTGTCGGCGATCATGAACGCGGCGATCGGCCCGGTGCACGGCCAGCGGTGCTCGCGTTTGCCGCCGGCGACGGAAACGAAGCCGCGCAGCTGGTCGGCATCCCCGCACCCGAGAGTCGTCGCCTCCCACGCACCGCTGCTGACACCGCCAATGAATTCCCTGTCGAGATCCACGCAGAAGTGCGATTCGAGATAGCTCAAAATGCCGCGAACGTAGGCCATTTCAGGACCGTTCACGCACAGCGGTATGTTGGCAGCGGTGCCCGAGCAAGCGATGCCGCCGTCGGCGAAGCAGCTCCCGTCCGGGTGGCTGCCCGTCAGTATGGCGAGGGCCACCGTGATGGCTCCGGTTGCGCCGGGGTTGTAGCCGGACGCACCGCCGCCGCAGCCGGACCCTCCCAGGAAGACCGGATACGGGGTGTCTGGTTGGTAGCCGGCGGGAAGCCGGAACGAAAAGCCACGGCTGGTGAAGTTCTGACCTCCGACCACGGAGGCTCCCCCGGGCGCGAACTCGGGCGCAATGCAATCGCGCGGGCAGTTGCCCATCGCGGCGCTGCACCCCATGCACTTGGGAATGGAAAGCTGTTGAGCGCCTGCTGCGCCCGGCGCCATCCCGCAGCCTGCGCTCTTGCCGTGCCGCCGAGTGCCGGGAACGACGTTCACCGCACCGGAAGGGGCATCGCTGGTGTCGCTGCTGGCTGCCGGCAGGTCAGTACCGGTGATCCCGCTGTCGGTCGATCCACCGCTGCCACCGCTGTCGGTGCCCTGGGGAAGCGACGCGTCCGCGCTGCCTCCCGTCCCTGCCGTCGAAGTCATTCCACCCCCACCCCCGCCCCCACCCGTGCCGCCTAAAATGGCGGGGGTGCTATCGCAACCGCCGGCAAGCAAAACGCCCACCACCAGAGCGCTGCGCGCATACGAGCGAGTCATGAAAACCTCCAGAAGCTCGAGTTCCGAAGCCCTGACAATGTCCGAAGCCGACGCCGTTAGTCAACGGAAATTCAGGTCGGCCAGAATTCGGGCTGAAGTCGGCCGCACGATAACTGACCGTCCAGCGGCGCCGTGCGGCTTTCAGATTTTCGTGGCGGCCGTGCGAAGGGAATCTCCAAAGCCGGGCCTCGTTGCTGCCCCGGTCGTGGCACGACGAGTGCAAAGTGCAATAAACAGGTGCATGAAGCGAAGGATGATGAGCCACGCAGGTTCGTTGCGTTCTCCGGTCGGCCTCGCGGTTCTGATGCTGGTCACGGGAGGAGCGTTGGGGGCGGCCTGTCAGGGACCGGGGCCCCCAAGCAATATCGACGATGGCGGCACGGCCCTGGACTCCGGGTCCGCTGCCGACGGCGCGCAGACGTGCGATTTCACCGCCAAGTACGAATACGGTCACATCGGAGGATTCGTGGCGTTCGCTGATCGATCGTTCCTGGCGCCCGGGAACAAGTACACGCACACCCGAACGGGCGTTCGTGGTGGTGCCGCCACGATGTCCTGCTCGCCGCCGGTTCCGACGTGCGGAGCACAGGACATCATCACCGCGTACGACATCGAGGTGCATGACCTCGGTCGCGCGGACGTGAAAGCGGCGCTGGCCGAGTCGACGCCTCCGCTCTTTGGTAACGACGCCCGCCCGGTCGACGGAAGCGTCTTCGAGTTCACGCGCGCCGACGGCCGCGGTTTCCTGGTGGGCGACGAGTGCGCAGGTGGCCCCGGGCTGTGCCGGACCATTCCCGCGGGCGTGGCCCAGCTCAAGACCCGGCTGCTCGATCTGGATCGTCAGCAACTCACGGCCCGCGACTGCCAGGGCTTTGCCCAGCCCTAGGGTCCCGGCCGCTTTTGAAACGGGCGAGGCCGGACCCGATCATCGAGTCTTGAGTCTCCGTCGCTGACGACGAATTCTCGTGTAGTCTCGCTACGTCTCGACTCCTTTCGATTCCGATGGGGTCACTCTCCAAAGTTAACGGGGGATCGTGCGTTCGTGATCGGTGTCTTTGACTCGGGATTCGGGGGGCTGACGGTGTTGTCGTCGCTGCTGGCGCGCCTGCCGCAGTACGACTACCTGTACCTGGGCGACAGCGCGCGCGCCCCCTACGGCTCGCGTAGTTTGAAGGTCGTCTATCAGTTCACGCGCGAGGCGGTGGAGTACCTGTTCCAAGAGGGTTGTCCGCTGGTGATCCTGGCCTGCAATACCGCATCGGCGATGGCGCTGCGCACGTTGCAGCAGCGAGATCTTCCGGCGCGCCACCCCGATCGCCGCATCCTGGGCGTGGTCCGGCCATCCGCGGAGGCGCTTGCGGGGTTGCCCCCGGTTGCCGTTCCCGGGGTCACGCCGCCGTCGCTGCGCGCTGGCACCGCGGCCGTGCTGGGGACGGCTGGGACCGTGGCGTCTGGCTCGTACCGGCTGGAGCTGGCCAAGCTGGCGCCGGCCATCGATCTGATTGAGATGGCCTGCCCCCTGTGGGTGCCGCTGGTGGAGGCGGGTGAGCTGACCGGCGCGGGGACCGAGTACTTTCTGCGCAAATACCTCGATCGCCTGCTGGCTGATCCAGCACGGCGGCCGTCCCGCATCCTGCTGGGCTGCACGCATTATCCGCTGCTGCTCGCTGGGATCCGCGCCATCGTCGATCCCGAGATTGCCCTTCTGACTCAGGGGGCGATCGTCGCCGATCGC
This sequence comes from Polyangia bacterium, assembly GCA_035696485.1. Taxonomy (GTDB): domain Bacteria; phylum Myxococcota_A; class Polyangia; order Fen-1088; family Fen-1088; genus DASRQT01. Next base: position 7,320 of record DASRQT010000623.1, read on the forward strand.
CTGGCCGACTGGTTGCACCGCCACCCCGAGATGGAGGGCCGTCTCACCCGCGGCGCCACACGTCGGTTCGCAACCACCGATGATCCCGATTGGTTCACCGCACAGGGCGCGCGCGTCCTCGACCAGCCGATCACCGCCCAGGCCGTGCGCCTGCGTGCGGTGTGAGGGGAGGCGTGCCCGCGTCGTGCCGACGGAGACTCGCGGAGTCAAACAGGAACACGTAGAGCGCCAGGTTCTCCCAGAAGAGGATGTTCATCGTCACGTAGGTGACAAGATGAAATGGGATCATGACGGCCAGGAAGAATCGCCGAAACCGTCGCGATCCGAGACAGCACGGCGCCAGCAGCTCGGTCGCGGTCACGACGATCAGACCCACGCTCAAGAGCGCGCGCGACGCGATCGGCAGATCCAGGACGGCGCGACCGATGTTCCATCCGTGATAGGTGGTCTCGTGAGAATATCCGGCGATCCACACGGTCAGTGTGTCGGGATGAAAAACGGCGGGCGCTCCCAGAAGCAATCGTGAAATTCCCGTGGCCGTGTACGTGAAGCAGAGGACCATCGCGATTGCGATGAGAGGGACGTCGATGGTCACTGGCGCTACTGTGGTGACTGACGACCCTCTGTTGCCGGCGCGATCGATCACGGCTGACGCTGCCGGGATGTACGCGGCGTAGAGCAGCGGCAGCTCGGAATGATTGACATAGCCAATGCCGCGCACGAGACCTTGGTGAAACGTCAGCAAAACGCAGCTCGCCAACGCTGCGGTTGTTTGCAGGGGGCCAATAAGACTTGCCAGCAAGCACGATACGGTGAGCACGCGGAACGCGAGCAGCACGCCGGCGGTCAGGAGCCACGGCCACGCCGCAGCCGGGATGAGCTTCAGCACGCCGATCGGCGGCAGGTTCGCCGGCGCGAATTCGGCCAATCGTTCCAGCGGCTCCGTGGCTATTTTTGCGATCCAGAGGGCGAAAACCCACACGCGCGCGGCGCGCAGCGCGCCGGGAGGAGCATTCTGGTGCAACAGCCTCATGGCTCTCCCGCAACCGGTACCGTCCAAACTCGTTGGCGCTGCACGTGACGGTCGGCTGCGGGCGCGCGTGCATCCAGCGTGCAGCGCACGAGCGAAACGCTTCCCACTGGCGCTGTCGGATTGAGCCGGTTGTGCATGCGCCCGATGGCGCGCAGCGCGCTCCGCAACCGTTGGGCATCACCTGTCGCTTGTTCGTCCACCGTCGACTGGGGGCCGGTCTCTTCCGCCAGATTCGCCAGACCCATCATGACGGTGTGGTTGATCGACGGAAACAGCCGCGGCGGGTTGAGCGTGATGTGTTTGCCGTCGCTGGTATCGCCGACGTAATCGAAGAACGTGAGGGTCTGCAGCACACGCTTGCTGCTGAACATGCGCCAGGAGACCAGCGGGAAGGTTCGCTCAGGCTCCCAGCCGGCGAGCTGGCCGAACAGAACTGCGGCCAGAACGGCCGCCAGAAATCGCCGGTGTCTGTGCGGGAAACCGGCGATCCACTCGGGAACCTGCCGCGTGCACGCCGGCAACGACAGGATGACGAGCCACAAGATGCCCTCGGTCAGTCCCCGCCAGGAGATCAGCCACGCGTGCGGATCGACGAGAAGCGCAGCGGCGCAACAGGCAAACCAGAGAAGGGTGATCCGCGCCAGCAGACCCCGATCAAGCTGGATCACCGGCGCAGTCTAGCGGGCCTACCCCGCCAAGCTGGACATTTGCATATGGACAACAGCATTTCACCAGGGGCCGGGCCCCCCAGTGGGGGAACTTGAGGCCGCGCATCGAGCGGGCGAGACGTGGCGCACATCGGCAAGTAGAACGATAAACAAGGGAAGTAAAACGATAAACAAACCCGAAATTTTGCTGAGCCGTTTGGGCACCCAGAGGGCACTATACTGTACATGCCCCGAACCAAAGATTGCGGCGGCTGGGTGCCTTTCACAAATCCTGGCCTGCAACGGGCAGATCGGGGGATGTCCCCCGGGCTGTCATCCGCCGGCCGTGCCCGAACCTGCTCGGCCGGGAGGAAGCCAATCATGAGAGCCTTCGGCTGGATCGGAATCTGCGCCAGCGTTCTTTTGTATGTGGGCTGCGCAAATCGTGGGGTGGGTAGCGGCGGAGACGCCGCGGCATCGGCCGGTTCTGGCGGCGCGTCCGGCAGCGGGGGAAGCGTCGCGCCGATGGGCAGCGGCGGCAACGGCAGCGGCGGCAACGGCAGCGGCGGCAACGGCAGCGGCGGCAACGGCAGCGGCGGCAACGGCAGCGGCGGCTCGGCGGCCGACGCCGCGCCGGTCATCGACAGCGGGCCAACGTCTTCGGACGCCCCCGCGCAAGGTGCGTGCACGGCCGGCACTTTGAAACCCGGCAACACCACGCTGATGATCCAGAGCGGCGGCGCCACGCGGTCGTACATCGTGCACGTGCCGCCCAAGTACGACGGAAAGACGCGCCTGCCGCTGGTGATCGACATGCATGGCAAAGGCGACACCGCCGCGCACCAGATAACCTGGTCAGGGTGGCGCGAAAAGGCCGACGCGA
>DASRQT010000624.1:0-4458 GCA_035696485.1 Polyangia bacterium
CCTTCGGCGGCAGCGGGCGAAGGGGGAAATCGTCACGCAGCAACAGCAGCGTCGACGCCGCCGCCGGCGAGGACGCCAACTACTACGCCGCGCAGGCCCGCTACATCCAGGGCGAGCTGGTCTACCGCGACTACGAGCGCCTCAAGATCGCCGGCAAACCGAAGCAGCTGGCCAAGGTGCTGGAGGAAAAAGCCAAGCTCTTGGAGCAGTGCAAGGGGATCTACCTGGACGTCGTCACCTATCAATCGCCCGAGTGGGCGACCGCCGCGCTGCTGCGCATCGGCCAGGGGTACGAGGCGTACGCGAAGTCGATGCGCGGCGCGCCCGTCCCCAAGGATCTCAACGAAGCGGAGAAGCAGGTCTATCGCGACGAGCTGGAGAAGGTGATCGTCATCATCGAGGACAAGGCGCTGGACGCGTACAAGTCCGGCTACTCGCGCGCGCTGCAGATCGGCGTCTACAACAAACACACGCAGGCCATCCGGCAGGCGCTGTCGCGGCTGGCCGAGAACGAATACCCGAAGGAGAACGAGCTGCGGCTCACCGCGCGCGTCGGCGAACCCAAGGTCAAGATGGAACGGATCGAGGAGCTTCGCCGTGACAAGTAGCGGCCCTGCCTCTTGCTGCCTGCGCGCCGTCGCAGCGCTGGGCGTGCTGGCGCTGCTGGTGGTGACAGGTGGTTGCGGCGCGCACAAGCTGGGACCCGGCGCCGCGGGCAAGGCGAACGCGCCGGCGCCCCTGCCCAAGGTCTCCGTCGAGGCGCAGGCGGCCTTCAGCGAAGGCCTACGTGTCATGCGATTGGGGCGCAAGCACTACAAGGAGGCGCGGCAGCACTTCACCAGGGCGACCGAGCTGGACGGCAAGCTGTTCGAGGCCTGGCACGATCTCGGCGTGCTGGAGGCGGCCATGGGAAACCACGAATCCGCCATCTCAAGCTTCCGTAAAGCCCTGGATCTGCAGCCCGCGTCGCGAAAGACCGTGCTGGCCTACGGTGAGACGCTGCGCCGCGCCCGCGATCCGAAGAAGGCCGCGAAGCTGTACCAGCAGTGGCTGGAATCCGATCCCGCCGATGCCGACATGCGTGGCCGATACGGACAGATGCTGCGCGAGGCCGGCGACCTGGAATCGTCGCTGGAGCAGGCCCGAACGCTGCTCGCAAATGCCGGCGAAAACATCGGAAAAACCGTGATTGCCTATAACGGACTGGGGCTTACCTATTATAAAATGGGCAAGCTGGACCTTGCCGAAACCGCGCTGCGGAAGGCCTTGGACCTCGACTCGAAGAGCGCGTTCGTCTGGAACAATCTCGGTTTGGTCGCATTTGAACGAGGACATGACCAGGAGGCGTTCTTGGATTTCCAAAGAGCATCAGAGCTGGATCCCAAGTACGTGCAGGCGCGCCTGAACAAGGCGGTGGTCTATCTGGATTGCGGCGACTACAAGCGCGCCCGGCAGGAGCTGGAACGCGCGGTCGAGATCGATCCCAACGACGCCGAGGCGCAGGTCGCCCTGGGCGTGGCGGCGCGCGGCGACGGCAAGCTGGATCTCGCGAGGCGCGCGTACCAGCGCGCGCTGGACATCGAGCCCGACTACCCGCCCGCTCTCTACAATTTGGGGCTTCTGTACATGGATTTCGACAAGGACAAGCTCAAGGCCAAGGACTACCTGGCGCAGTTTGCCCAGGCCTCCGAAGCCACCGACCCGAAACGGAAGGACGCCGAGGCGCGGCTGCAAGAATTGAAATGAAGGACCGAAATGAAGAAGTTGGAATAAACGCCGAGATAACCGGTGCAGATGAGCCCTGAAACACATGGAAAATTGAAACGGCACGACCAACGTGTCGGTCTGGGCGTGGCGTTCGCGCTGGCGGCCCTGATGTTCGTGGGTGCGCCAGCGGGGGTGGAGGCCGCCGGCAAGAACAAGAAAACCGTCGCACGCGCGGCGACGAAGGCCCCGGCGAAGACCCCGACCACTGCCGCCAGGGCCAAGAGTCCCGCAAAGGCCAAGCCGGTGGCTGAACGCAACGTCACCGCCCCCGCCCCGGCGGCCGCCGCCACCGCCAACCGCGACGAGGCGACGCCCGCCGGCAGCGACGGCACCACCACCACGACCCCCGGTGGAAAGACGCTGCGGACCAAGACCTACACCTTCGGGGCGATGGACGTGGAGGGAAAGCTCAAGACCCCGCAACTGCTCTACTTCCTAAACCGAGTCAAACTGGAGCTGGATATGTCGGCGCCCGACAAGAGGTCCTTCATGAAGGAACTTGCCGGCAGCGCCGATGACAAGAACCTCTAGATGCCACCGTCGTTGCCAAACCGCCGCCTGCCCGATGGATCGCCAGCTCCGATTGCCAGGAAGTTGTCCATCGATCCCGCCCACGGTGGCGCCGAACCACCGGCGCTGCGCCTGGCGTCGCACGCCATCTTGCAGGTCGCGATGGTGTGGCGTGGACAGATCATCGGCTATCGCCTGCTGCGCCGACCGCGCCGCGTGACCATCGGCCCCAGCAAGCGGGCCACGCTGGTCACGCCGCCGGTGATGGGGGGGGGCAGCCGCTTCCTGCTGGCGCGGCCGCAGCGCGGCGGCTATCGCCTGCGGCTTGCGCCCGGGATGTCCGGCGAGCTGGCCTTCGGCGGCAAGGTCGGACAGACGACGTCGGTGGCCGACGTGCTGGCGAAACCGCTGGACGTCCCCGGCCGCCGCCGCAAGACCGACTTCCGCGAGGTGACGATGGAACCGGGCGACCGCGCCTGGCTGGTGATGGGCGACGCGCGCGATCTGCGCCTCGAGATCCGGTTCGTCGACCCGCCCGAGATCGTGGGCAAGCCGCGCGGGCAAGAACCGCTGCTGACCCAAACCATGGTGGGCAGCTCGCTGGTCATGGGGATCATCGCCGTGCTGCTCTCGATGTTTTGGGGCAAGGACGGACCCAGGCCGCCGCTGGCCATTTCTGAAAAGCGATTGGCCAAGCTGCAGGCGCCGCTGGAACGTCACCGCCAGCAGGTCGCCAAGCGCGCCCAGGCCAAAAAAGAAGAGGAAGAGAAACAGGAGTCCAAGAAGGAAGAAGGCGAGGCCAAACGCGCCAAGGAAAAATCCGGGAAGCTGGGCCGGCAGGACGCCGTCGTCAAGGACACGGTGATCCCGAAGGGTGAAAAGGACATCTTGCGCGCGAAGGTGTCCAAGGTCGGCCTGCTGGGGCTGATCGGAAAAGAGAAACAGGGCGGTTCGGGACTGTCGAAGCTGTTCGCCGAGAGCAACGACGTCGAACAGGCGGTCGCCGGGATGGCCGGCGCGCGCATTGTCGCCGGGCGCGGGTCAGGCGGCCTTTCGACCAGCGGCTCGGGTGCGGGCGGCGGCGGCACCGGCTTTGGCCAGATCTACGGCGCCGGAAACCTGGACACGGGCGGGCGCGGCTCGAAGGGCCATGGCCGCGGCCCAAAGCTCGTCGATCGTGGCGAACGCGAGGTCAAGGTCAGCATGTCGACCGGCAACGGCGAGACCGATGGCTCACTGTCGCGCGAGCAGATCGAGAAGGTCGTGCGCGCCCACGCCGCGGGCATCAAGTATTGCTACGAAAAGGAGCTGCAGCGAAAGCCGTCGCTGTCGGGTAACATCGACATGTTCTGGGTCATCCTCCCCGACGGCACCGTGCAAAAGGCCAACGTGAAGGCCAGCACCATGAAGGACGCGGCCGTCGAGGGCTGCATCGCCCGCCAGGTCAAGCAGTGGCAGTTCCCCAAGGCCCCCGGGCAGACCATCGTCGGGCGGTTCCCCTTCCTCTTCAAAGGGGGGACGATCTAATGCGGGACCCTAAAAGGGTCCCGCGCCCCCCGCGAAGAGCTCGGGCCGGCAAGGCCGTCCCTCCCTCACGCGATGTGCGCGCCGTGCTGTTGGCGCTGGCCGTCGCCACCGCTGGCGGCGCGTGCAACGCCTTGAACGCGCCGGTCTACTTCGCGGCACCCGACACCCTTGTCGTCGGCGGCAAGGACGACATGGGGCAAGATCGCCCCAAAGAATTAGTGGGCAGCGTGGTCCTGCGATTCCGCCGCCCGACCGATGCCGAGCAGGCCAAGCTGGATGGCGACAGCGACGCGCTGGGGTTCAAGGTGCCGTGGCTGCAGCGCAGTCGCCTGCACATGGAGGTCCTCTACACCATCAAGAACCTGGACGCCGAGACCGGAACCTTCACCGTGCGGGTCAACGGCGCCACCGAGTACACCCGCTACGACGAGGCCGCGATCGTGGCGGCGTTCCAGGCCGCCAACCAGGACCCGGTCCTCCTGCCGCTTATGCTGGGCGGACCCAGGATGCTGGCCGCTGGACAGACCTATCAGGGGGTCATTCGCGAGGACGATTTCTCCGAGGCGTCGCTGGATCTGGACGCCATGGGCCGCTGGATGGCGCCGTTCGCCGCCGTGCTGATCAACCGCTCCGAGGTCAACCCGGTCGGCATGG
>DASRQT010000625.1:0-4262 GCA_035696485.1 Polyangia bacterium
CGCCCGCAATCAACACACTCAACGCAATGATCCAGCGTTTCATGTGGTCCTCCTGTTTCGAGAGTAATCACGGGGAATGGATCTGCAATTGAGGTCTGCCCTGCTTCTTAAGGACCATTGCTGAAAACGCGGCCCTCTCTACTCACAAGCGGTCGGGTGACCAGAATCGACACTGGGAACTGGAACAGGACAGGGAAGGAGGAGGGCTCATGAAATCGATTCTTCTTGTAGGACTCGGGTTGTCTTTCGCGGGTGCCGCGTGCGGCGGCCCGGCGGCCAGCGACGGATCGCGGCCGCCGCCACTCTCTTTCATGGAGGAGTTGCGCGCGGACCGCGGGGCCCGGATTGAGGCCACCGTTACCCAGACGAATCTGGTCGCCGACCAGCCGGGCCAGGCCAGCGGGACCGATCCACACCTCATGAACGCGTGGGGTCTTGCGTTTAACCCAGCCGGGCCGGCCTGGGTTTCGTCCGCCGGTAATGGCACGTCCCAGGTCTACGCGGCGGACGGCCGCACTCTTGCCGAAGTCGTAATTCCGCCGCCTACCGGCGGGCAGCCGCCTTCGTCACCGACGGGGCAGGTGTTCAACTGGGCTGGGTCAAACGCCTTCATGGGCGATACGTTCATCTTCGTCACCGAGGACGGGACGGTGGCCGGGTGGCAAACGTCCCACGAGCGCACGGCCGTCTTGCGCGCCGACCAGTCGGCCAGCATGGCGCTCTACAAGGGCGTGACCATCGCGACGCCATTTACCGGCGCGGGGCGGCCGCAGCTATACGCGGCAAATTTCCGCGCGGCGACGGTCGACGTCTGGGACGATCACTATGCGCCCGTGACGGCCTCCGGCGGATTTCACGACAGGGAATTGCCGGCGGACTATGCGCCATTCAACGTGCTTGGCGTCGGTCCGTTCCTGCTGGTGACATACGCCCAGCAGAACGACGAGAAAAAGGATGACGTCAAGGGCGTCGGACACGGGTTTGTTGACCTGTTCACGGCGGAAGGTTTCTTCATTCAGCGCCTCATCTCGGGCGGCGCTCTCAATTCGCCGTGGGGATTGGTATTTGCGCCCGACAACGATCGGGCTTCGATCGACCTCGGCGTCGGGAATTTCGGCGACGGTCACATCAATGTCTACGACCTGTCGCTCCGGCAAGGCCGCCTCGAGGCCGGCCTGGAAGGCGCGCTGGGCGACAATTCCGGGAAGCCTCTGGTGATCGAGGGGCTGTGGGCGCTCGCCTTCGGCCCCGGCACCAGCGGTTTCGCGTCCAATCAGCTCTACTTCACCGCCGGTCCCAATGAGGAAAAGAACGGCCTGTTCGGGAGTCTGGCGTTTTCAGGTAAGCGAAGATAACAGCGCGTCCCTCGCTGCTGCGGCCGTTTGCGATCCGTGACGCCGACCGCTTGTCCCGGCGCCGCGTCACGACGATAGTAGGGGCGAAATGAAACGACCTACGGCCGCGGCCACCCTCCTCGTGACCGCGCTCGCGTTGGTTGTGGGGGCCCGCGCCGCACATGCTCAGCTGGTGCCGTTGCCGGTGCCGGTAGCGACGTTCACCAAGTCGGGAGGCTTCGAGAAGGGCATTGGGATCGAGTTGCTGGGCTTGGGCCCGGCCGAGGCCTTCACCCGCTTTGGCGGCGCGGGTGGCATCAGCCTGACCACTGCGATCCAGGTGGATCTGGGCGCACGCTGGGCCCTCAGGTTTCCTCTCAGTCTCGACCTGGCCTTCCGCGGCGGCGAAGTCGGATACGGCGCGATCGCCTTCAGCCCCGGCGCGGTCTACCGGTGGCGGTCGTTCGCCGACCAGCGGTGGATCCCCTACGTGGGCGCCGGCATGCGGCTGGCAGCTGAGGGCGTCCGCCGCGACTTCGTCGGGCTCCCGCTGCTCGTGACCAACGCGCTGCACATCGGAGAACATCACCACCACTTCGGCGGCGGCTCGGACGATCCCGACGTCGACGGGCAGGCAGGCCTATCCCCCGAGCTATGGGCGGGCTACGAATTTCATCCCAGCCGCTGGTTCGCCGTGATCTTCGGCGCCACGTACGCCTGGATCCGGATCGACAACGAGAGCATTCACCTGCTGCGCCAGACCGTCGCCCTGCGCGCGACGTTCTGAGCACCAACCTGTCGCACTGGTTCAATCAATCCATCTGACGCACGTCCGCCGACGGACAGAAGTTACATCTCATCGACTACAAGAGGAACACCACCGAGCCCAAGATGGAAGTCCGTCGACCAACAGACTCGAAGCCGTTGCACCTTCATCAGGTGGATGCCCAGCGCATCGGTCAACGTCAAGTCCTGATCTGAAAAGCGACGAAGGAGTTCGGTTGCCGCCGTCTGCTCTTTTGGGCCTACGTTCGCCACGGACAAGGGTGTCAAGTCCTCGACCATCGCCATGAACTGAAGCGCCCGCGTCCGGTCGTAGCGTCGGAGAAACCAAGCGTGGCCTTCCGCGATCACAAGCGTCGTCGTGAGTAGGGCCGGTGGCTTGGCAAACAACCGACGAAAGACCGGATGGTGAGTATCCGAGCGGTCGACAAACGCTATCAGCGCCGACGTATCGACGTATGCGTCAGTCTTTCCGGCCATAGATCACGTCGTCGATACTCTGGCTCGATCGGGGATCCCCGGTCTCGACCATGCCCGCATAACGCATCCACGGCTGCGTGTCGTTGACGGGTAGAACCGTCCGGAGGGAGCGTCGCAGCAGTTCCGCCAGCGATATTCCCAACCGAACAGCCTCGCGCTTGGCCGCCGAATATTCGTCTTCCGAGAGACTGATCTGCGTCCTGATCATAGTGATAACAGTCTACACGATTCTGTTATCACCAACAAGTGATCCGGTCAGCCGCCCATCACGCGCGCGATCAGCTGCAACAGGCGCTGCGTCTCCAGCTCGGTGGCGGTGTCGTGCAGCTTGACGATCGAACCTTCGCGTGAAAGATCGATCCGGTTCACCAGCGACGAAAAGCCAGTCAACACCAGATAGGGGTTCACGCGCAGCTTGCTGCGCAGGGCGGGCCACTCTCGTTCCCATTGCATCGCTTGCGCCTCGTTCTTGAATTCGGCGGTCACGTCGGCGAACGGTGCGGGATCGGCGCCCAGGACGAACGTGATCACGATCGGCACCGTCATGCCGAAGACGGTCGCCTGCGATGGTCCGTCCTCGCGAACGCCCGACGACAGCTGCTTGACGTTCGGCACCGACCGCAGGCCTCGCTGCAGACTGCGCGCGCTGAAGATGTCGATCGCCTTCACCATGGCGATGGCGTTGGTCGGCATGATGCTGTCCTCGGCGTCGATCCGCCGCAGCAAGGCCTTCCAGCCCTCGCCGTCGGCCGGCGGCCCGTCGGTTCGGGCAGGCTGAGCGATTACGCCGCCCGCGCCGTCGCCATCAGCCCCGGCGTCGGGGGGCGCGGTGCGCGGCCGGGCGGGGCGAAGCAGCATGGTTCGATACACGGGAGGCGTGACCACCACCAGGCCCGGCGCGGGCATCACGATCAACCGATTGTCGCGCGTCGCGCCCGGGACGACGGTCTTCGCGCGGCGTTCAGCCACCGGCCGCCGAAATTCCGTCTTCCAGCTGATCAGGCGACCGGTCGCCTTGGCGCCGCGCTCCAGCGCCGCCCGCAGATCACCGTCGCTGAGGTGATGGCGCGCCGCCAGGAACGTCACCGTGTAATCAAGCGGGTTGGGCGTGGCGATCAGCAGCGCATCAAAGCTGTCGTAAAGATCGATCCCCGTCCCGTCCAGCAGGTCGCGCCGGTCGGGCAGGTGCGAGAGGATCGCGTCGACCCCCGGGCCGTACGGCGTCTTCCGCAAGCGATCCAACCGCACCAGCGCCGTCACGCGCGACCCTTCCGGCCCGTACTGTCGCAGGTCGCTGGGCCGCGGCGAGCCACCGGCGGCGGTCTCGGCGTCGGCGCCCGGGCGCTCCGGCTCGGTGCCTTCGCGCGTCGCCAGCTCGCCGTCGGCCGGCTCCTTCGGGCCGCGCGACCGCGCGCGCGGCGGGGTGTCGCCGGGGCGCGGTTCGGCGCCGCCCGGCGGCGGGCCCAGGGGAAGGTCGCGGATGTCGTCCAGGCTCATCCCGGCGATCTCGACGTCGACCGGGGGCCCGAACGAGATGTTGCGCCAGATAGCCACGCCGACGATGGTCCCCACAGCGACCACGTGGATGAGGAGAGACAGCGCGAGGCCCAGACTCCAGCGCGGGAGCATCGTCTAACACAGCCTAGCGCAAAAGCGACCGGGCCG
>DASRQT010000626.1:0-6662 GCA_035696485.1 Polyangia bacterium
ACACCCGAGGCAGAGTGCCAAGAACGAGAGGGGCCAAACTAGACGCTTGTTCATGGATCACCCGCAGGTCGGGTCTGCAGCGGCAAGAGGTCGGGGACCAGGTCGGACGAACTCTACGGAGATCTTAGGATAACGTTTTCCCCCTTGCCTTCAATGCAAAATTTCCGAAGGTCGCGGGCAACCATAATCCCGGAATTTAGCCTGACGGTTCGGACACGACCGACATCAGCCTTCGTTGCGCGCCTTGCCCTGCGGGATCCGATTGCTCGTGGAACTTCGCAGAATGACTCGGGGCTCCAAACAGATGTAGGACTCGATGTCCTTGCCGCTCATTGCGTCAAGCAAGGTCTCCATGGCCACTTCGCCGGTCCGCTCGCTTTGCATGTCAACCGTGGTCAGGGGCGGCGAGATGTACTGGCCGAACGTGATGTTGTCGAATCCGGCCACCGAGATGTCGGCCGGCAGATGGAATCCCAGGGTCTGCGCCTCCTTGATGAACCCGATCGCGATGAGGTCGTTGTAGCAGATGAGCGCGTCCGGCCGCTCCGACGTCAGCATGATGGTCGAGCAGAGACGTTCCCCTTCGGTCGCAGTCGGGGCCTTGGTATCAAACGTCGCCAGCGACAGACCGTGAGGCTCGAGGCATTCGGTGATACCGCGTTTTCGTTCCCGGTCCCACCGCGATTTACTGAAGCCCAGATAGGCCAGACGACGGTGCCCCTGGGCCAGCAGATGCTGCGCCAGCATCAAAGACCCGCGATAGCTGTCGCTGCCGACGCCGGGCAGCTTCAGCGTCGGGGGCAGACGCCCGAAGTAAACCACCGGCTTGCCGATCTGGACGATCGCTTTGATCGCCGCTTCGGGCATGCGCGAGCTGACAATCATCCCGTCAACCCGGCGGGCCAGCGCTTCCAGCAGCTGCTGTTCGCGGTTGGAGCTCTCTTCGGTGTCGACCAGCAAGACGGTGTAGCCCTGCGCGACCGCGACGCGGTTGGCTCCTTTGACGATGCTGGTGAAGTGCGGGTTGCTGATGTCCAGAATGGCGACGCCGACGGTCTTGGTCTTGCCGGTGACCATCGACCGCGCCCAGGGGTTCGAATGGTAGCCAAGCTCCTCGATGGCCCCCTTTATGGTCGCCTCGACCGCAGGCGAGAAACGTTTGGCGCCGTTGACGTACTTCGAGACGGTGGCGATCGAGACGCCGGCCGCCTTGGCCACGTCGCGGATGGTCGGGATCTTCTTGTTCATGGGTCGTCGGGCGGCGGGGCCGCCGTCCCGGGCTCATCCTATCGAGAAATCGCCGTCGGCGCGCGGGTCCTTCGTCTTTTCAGCGTCGTGCGCGCCCGCGCCGGCCGGTGGCTTTGGCGGCCGCCGCCGCGCGCGGGCGTGCCGGGCGATCGCTGCGATGACGTCCGGCGCCGGTTTTTTGCCCACCCCCCTTGTGGGCGTCCAGCGTCGCGCGCAGGGCGGCCATCAGGTCGACGACCTCGGCCGGCTCCTCGCCCTCCGCCACCGGTTCGATCTCCTGTCCCTTGCTCTTCCTGGCGACGATCTTCATCACCCGATCGCGGTAGCTGTCGGTGAACTTTGACGGATTCCAGGGACGCGTCAGCCCGTCGATCAGCTGGCCGGCCATCGCCAGCTCGCGACCACCGACGCGCGTGTTCCTTTTTTGCGTGTTCCCGGGGATGCCCGGCACGTCGTTGATGTCGCGAACCTCGTCGGCGAAGAACATGGTCTCCATGCAGAGCGCATTTCCGAGTGGGCGCAGGCAGACCAGATACTCCTTGGTGCGCATCACGAAACGTCCGATGGCGACGCGCTTGCGGTCCTCCATCGCCTGGCGCAGCAGCGCATAGGCCCGGGCGGCGCCCTCGCCGTCGGGGCCGACGTAATAGGAGGCGTCCCAGGTAATGGGGTCGATCTCGTCCAGCTGGACGAATTGCTCGATGTCGACGGTGCGGCTCTTGTGCGGCTCGGCCGCGTCAATCTCATCGTTGGTCAGGACCACGACCTTGCCCTTGGGCATGGAAAATCCTTTGACGATCTTCTGGTAGGGGACCTCGCGGCCGGATTTTTCAGCGACGCGCTTGTGGCGGATGCGCTGTCCGGTCCCGTCCTCGAACTCGTGAAAGGCGACGCGATGTGACTCGGTCGCGGAGTACAGCTTCACAGGGATGTTCACCAGGCCAAAGCTTATGGATCCGGTCCAGATCGGTCGGGGCATACCGGCAAATCTAGGGTCGCGCGCGACCTCGGCAATAGCCGGTCGGGTGGCAGAGCCTACTGGCCGGCGACGATCCAGTTCCGCATGTCCATCGAGCGCGAGACGGCAATCTTGTTGTTGCCACGCCCGAGGTGGGTCTGCGCCTCGGTGCGGCCGGCATAGTAGAGGTAGAAGAACCCGTCGGCCGGACGCCGATCGACGATATAGGCGGCGTTGACGGTCTCGTTGGAGTTGAATGCCTCCCGTTTCACGGAGGTCCGGAAGCCTGCCTCCCAGGTCAACCAGTCGGTCTCGGCGGCGCCGGTGCCGCGCAGCGTGTAGATGTACGTGTCGCGTGGGGAGTAGTCGGTCGACAAGAGGCGCCATTTGCCGTCGATTTGCAAGAGCTGGTAGTTCTCGTGCACCAGCCCGTTTTCGCTCCCGCTAGGCATGAGCAGTGACGGGAAGCCGTTGCCCACGGTGTGCCAGGGTCCATCCAGCGCGGGCCCGGCGGCCAGTCGCGTGCGCACGGTCGAGTCGTCCTTGTAGAACAGGAACAGGCGACCGTCGCCGGGATTGGCCAGAGCCGCGTCGATGTAGGAGCGGCCGGCGGTCAGCGATGCGCCGAGCGGCTGCATCGGGCCCCAGGTCGTGAGATCGGTCGACGTGCTGTAGAAGAGCTGCTTGGGTTTGGGCGTCTGATCGCCCCACGCGTTGAAGGTCATCACGTACTGGTTGCCGATCTTCTGAACGTCGGGCGAACACATTCCGATCCAGCCGTCGGCCTGGCCGTCGAACACCACGACGGCGGGCGTGAAGGTGCGCAGATCCTTGCTGGTGGTCTGCGCGACGTGACACCGTTCCTGCCCTGCGTCCGCGAAAAACGCCGAGAAGTAGACGTGGATGGTTCCGGTCGGGCCGTAGAAGACGCCCACGTCCTTCGTCGACCATCCGTTGGCTGTATAGATGGGATTGGCCAGCCCCTGCCACACCGGATTGGCGGTGCCGTCGCCGTCGGTTGTACCGGGGGCGTCCATCGCCGGGGCCCTGTCAGGCGCCGCGCCGTCGACCTCTGGTGGGCGCGCGTCACCCGCGCCCTCCGGGGTGGCGTCGGACGCTGTCGCGGGCAGGTCGGACGCTCCGGTCTCGGGCACCGTTCCGCCGCCTGCGTCGATCCCGTTCGCGCCGCCGCTTCCTCCCAGGGGGGTCATGCCCCCCATGGCATCTCGGCCGCCTCCCGGGGTCCCGCTGGCTCCACCGCCACAAGCCGGCGCGACGACCGCCACGGCGAGCCCCAGCAGACAGAAGCGAACGTGCGCGAGACTCGTCATGCTGCGTCGGCCGCCTGGCCGTTCCTGCCAGCGAGAATAACGTTTTCCCAGCGCTCTACAACCGATAAACGGCTGATCTCCGTGACGCTTCCGTTAGCCGCTTGCCTGGCATCACCGCGCCGCCGCTATTGCAGCGGAAACGACTGCTTGAACGGCTCTCCCGGGTACACGGTGACGATGTATGACTTCGCCATCGCCAGGTCGTTCCGCTTGAAGGTCAGCTCATGACGGCCGCAGCTGATGTTGTCGGTGTAGGGGGTGTGGTGAGGCGTCTTGTGTCCGTCGATCCAGATCTCGGACCACGGCCGCGTCCCCACCGTGATGCTGCAGAGCCCGGACGCGGCGGTGACGCGGGTCGCGTTTGCCGCCGCCGGACGGGGTGAGGCAGGCGGCGGTGGCGGCGCAAGAGCGTGCCCCAGCTTTTTCGGCGCCCGTGGCGGTTGTCTTGCCTGATCGAGCGCCGCCGGCGGCGCGGGTTCCGGCGCCGGTGCACCTTCATTGATATGGGCGCTCGGCTCTTGTCGGGGACTCGGTTCGGGCACGGACGGCCGGTCTTCCGCACGCGCCACGGGCACAGGCACGGGGACCTCAGGCGGGCCGGGTGCGATGGCAACAGCTTGCGCTTGCGCCGCGCTCGGCGCCGGCGGAACAACCGCGGCGTGAACCACGCGTGGGAGCGGTTCCACCGTCGGCGGGCGCGGCAACGCCTCTACGCGCGGCGGCGACAACCGGTTCGCGAGGATCCGAATCGTCGTCATGGTCGGCAGCGGGGACAGCGCCAGGACGCCAACCACCCCTGCGACGATGAGCAGGCCCAGGCCGCCGATCCAGCTCGAATCAGTGCGCGCCAGCGCCGGCGCGGGCACCTGCGTTTGTTCGGCGGTCCGGGCCGCGCGATTGGGGCTAGGCGTATCGTGACTGGTGACCGAGGTCGACGGCGACGAAATCGGCGTTGGCCGGCCGGGGCGCAGGACTACCGTCGAACCGCGCGTGTGCAGATCGATGTCCTGCGGTCGCAAGAAGGTGCCGCTGGTATTCGTCCACTGCTCGGGCTCGCCCTCCAGATCGCGGGCGGCGGCGATGGTCTTTTTCCAGCGCGCGTGATCGGACGCGAACAGCGTCTTCATCGCCGTGCCGACCTGGGTCGGGTTGAAGCCCTCGGTGGTGAAGGCATGACGTTCCAGCGCCAGTGCCATCTCCTCCGCGGTCTTGTAGCGATCGGCCGGATCTTTCTCCAGCGCCTTCATCACGATCCGCTCCAGCCGTGGCGAGATGCGCACCACCTCCGATGGAGCCTTGATCGGATCGTCGACGATGGCGTGCAGGGCGGCGCGTTCATTGTCACGGCGGAACAGGCGCTGGCCGCACAGGGCTTCCCACAGGACGATGCCCAGCGCGAACACGTCCGAGCGACGATCCACCTCGCCGCCCGACGCCTGCTCGGGTGACATGTAGTGAACTTTTCCTTTGACGCCGCCGGCTCTGGTTTCGCTGATGCGCCCGAGCGCGCGCGCGACGCCGAAGTCGATGACCTTCACCGACCCTTCAAATGAGATCAGGATGTTTTGCGGCGACACGTCCCGGTGGACGACCTCCAGCGGGCGCCCGTCGGTATCGGCCAGGTCGTGCGCATAACCAAGCCCGTTCGCCGCCTGCGCGATGATGAAGGCGGACTGCGCGTGGGTCAGCGGCTTGTCCTGTTTGCAACCTCGCCGCAGCAGACTGGACAGCGAACGTCCCTGCACAGCCTCCATCGCCAGGAAATATTCGTCGCCGTCCTGACCGACCTCGATGATGCGGACGACGTTCGGATGATCCAGCTGCGCCGCCAGGCGCGCCTCGTCGAAGAACATGCGGATGAAGTGTCGGTTCAAAGACAGGTGCGGCAGGATTCGCTTCACCACCACCAGCGTCCGGAACCCTGACAGCTCACCCGACAGCGCCAGGAACACCTGGGCCATGCCACCGGTGGCCAGACAATCGAGCAGCTGATAGCGGCCGATTCGGGCTCGGTGGCCGTTGGCCGGCACCAGTACATTTTTGGTATTTTGCGTAATCAAAAATACCTCCCTATCAGTACACAAAATTCATAGGGGTCGGTCAAGCAGTATAGTTTCGCTACGTTAGCGCACATTAGCGCACAGCGCGGCGCCCCGCTTGAACGGGTGTACTAAGAGCCCGGAATCAGGCTCATCGTTACAGGCCGGCGGTCGAAATTTACGGTAGCGGTCGGAACGTCAGCGTCCGTTCCACGACCACCTGGCCACCCGTGGGCCTGATGAAGTGCCAGCCGGTGAGGATACGCTTGGCGCAGGCGGCGACCTCCGGATCGGTGCCGGAGACCGACAGCGCCTCCGCGTCGCGCACGACGCCCGTGGCTTCGATCGTCCAGCGAATCGTCATGCTGCCCGCCGGTACGTTCTGCGGGACGACTCCGCGGCGCCGAGCCACGTCGAGATGGCACTCTTCCGCGGCGGTCAGCGCCTTGTTGTACTGATAGTCACCCAGGGCCGCGGTGTTCGGCGGGGCAGCATCCTTGCCCGACGAATTTGCCTGCACCCTCCGCACCCGCGCCTCAGCACGCCCACCCCGCGTTCGTTCCGCAGGCGTGATCTCGCCAACGGTGGTCACCGGTACCGTGGCGAAGCGACCGGTGCGGTTCAACTGCTCGTCGAGACCGTGGAGCGTCGATTCTTGCGCCAGTGACGTGGTCGCCGCCGGCTCGTCTGCGTGCGCGCTGGTCGCGAACGTGGCCGCCGCCACCACAAGCCACCCAAAAGTTACAATCCGTCCCACGCCTGTTTGCATTTCAGCTCCTGCACCGAGTAAAGCATCCCTCGTACCAGCGCGGACGGGGCCTCGATCTGCGGGCTTTCGCGCTTCCGCGGCTGAGCTGTTCGAAACGTCGGTGGAAACGAACGTCACCGCATGGGAACAGGCCGTGACAGTGCTCGCACCGATGCGCGCGAGACCAGATCCGACTTGAACAGCCGTTCGGTCTTCGGTGTGTCCGGATTGGCCAGGCGCGCGCTGATTCGCTCGACCATGGTCTCCGCAATCTCCGGCAGTGGCTGTCGGATGGAGCTCAGCGCCGGGGTCAACATCGTGTCGAGGTAAAGATCGTC
>DASRQT010000627.1:0-2245 GCA_035696485.1 Polyangia bacterium
CGGGCGTGCAAGAAGTGCCGGTCTCGACTTCCGCCTGGACGGAGTAATTGCCGGTGGTCTTGATGGGGAACTCCACGGTTGCGGGATCGCCGCCCACGGCCGTCGTGTACACGGCGGCGAAGGTCGCGTCGCTCACCCGCCAGGTCCATTGCGGGGGTCGCAGCCCGGGACGCGTCACTTCGGCGCGCACGCGAAAAACCGACATCGGACCGACCTCGATCTCCTCGCGGAATGACATTGCCGAGAGCGCGGTCAGCCTGACGAAGCAATTCGCGGAACCGTCGGCGGAGGCGTCGGCAGCGGGGGCGTCGGGGCCGGAACTCGCGTCCGCCGAACCACCGGCGGACCCGCCCGAGCCCGACGACGCGCCGCCGGAGCCGCCGACCGTGCCACCGGTTCCGGTTGAGCCGCCCGTTCCCGCACCAGCAACGCCATCAGTGGCCGCGTCTCTCGCGACGCCACCATCGCTCTGGGGACCTTGACCCTTTGTGGCTGAGAAACTGCCGCAACCAACCGCCAGCGCCGCCGCGGTTACCATCAGCGCCGCCGCCCGAACGCCGGCGGCGATCATCGATACTCAATCTTCCAGGTGACGCGCTGAAAACAACCGGCGTGGGCGGAGCAGAGGTCCTGGTCGCCACAGGACATCAAGGCGCGCCGGCTGGCCGCGACGTTGCGATCGTTGATCTCGACGCGGACGCGTGCGGTGTCGCCGACCTGAAACATCCCTGGGACGATGTCCAACCAGGGGATGTCGCGGTTATCGTAGTAGGCCATCGGTCCATCGCCGACCGCCAGCGCCCACGCGAAATGTGACTGCCCGCGCGGACCGGCCGGCAACGGATCGCCGTCGTCGTCGACGCGTGAGACCTCGAAGCGGTCGGGCATGTCGTGCGGGTGCACCACCGTCGAGGCGTTGACGCTGGGCACGGTTTGCATCAAGCAGGGCGCTTGATCCTCCAGCACCAGAAATGATGCGACGGTTTCAGCGCTGCTGTCGAAGCCATCGTTGACCGTTAGCCCGACCTTGTATTCGCCGGGAACCTCGGCGGAGAAACACTGCTGCTGGTTCATGGCCGCCGCGCCTGCGTCGCACGGTGCGAGCACCAATGTCACACCCGTCGGCGCTTTAATCGGGTTCCATTGATAGACCAGCGGATCCTGATCGAGATCCGATGATCGGGCGCTCGACAGGCGAAAGTCGGAGAACAGGCGATAGCTGGGACTAGGTTCCGGGCTGACCACGTCGATCTGAGCCACCGGAAGATGATTGGCGGGGTTCGCCTCATAGGTACGGTGGCCGACCGCGCGATGGCTGTCGGTCGCGAACACCCAGACGCAAAATCGTCCGCCGGTATCGGACGGCGGAACCACATAGCGCTCTGTCTGTTTACGCTCCGTGGGCCATAGCGCCGCGCTCGGATCGTCCGGGCAGCGTCCCGCCTTGTGCGCCCAGCTCAGCACGGGTGGTTCCTGCTGATCGTCCGTGGTCCGCGCGGTGAATTCAGGGCTGTCACCGCGCGAGATCGAGGGCGGCGCGACAATTTCTTCGACACGAGGAGGAGCATTGATGGGATCGGTGAAGATGCAGCCGGTCATCGTGCCGGTGACCAGCACAACCGCGACGGTGACACGGGACAAACCACCGATAAGGGATGGAAAGAGCAATGCGTGAGCCAAAGGCGACCTACTTTTTTCGCTTAAGAATCCTGGCCGCCCCGCTGGTCGCGGGCCCCCTGGCGGCTTTCCTGACAATCCTGTCGCGATTCGGTCGCGAAGGGAAGCGCGTCAGGCAGGGGTGGAATTTACAATGTTCCGGCGCGCGGCTGCCAATGGCCTTCCCGCCGCGTAGCGCTATCATAACGCGGCCGTGAACAAGGTCAGCCGAAGAGACGCGCTGAAGCTGGTCGCGACCGCCGGGACGGTGGTCACCGCAGCCGGCTGCATCAAGGCGCCCGGTAGCCGTGAGGAGAAGAGCATGAGCTGGAAGGCGAACGAGGGGGCCGACGCGGTCGTGTCGGTGACACCACTGGGGTTCCAGTGGCGAACGCGCGATCCCTTCCTGTTCTGCGTGCATCACGACGATCGCTACCCGGCGGGGAACGACCGGCTGGGACCGGCGGCGTCCCTGGCGGGGCGCGATCTCGGCCAGGATTTTCAGGTCAAGGATGGCTGGCGCATGTACCACGGCGAGGTGGTGCCCGGTTTCCCACAGCACCCGCACCGCGGCTTCGAGACGGTCACG
>DASRQT010000628.1:0-3489 GCA_035696485.1 Polyangia bacterium
ATGGCGGGCGACGTTCGGTAACGAACGGTGTTCATCGCCGCCTTGGTGGCCACCGACACCGCATTTTTTGGCAGCAGACCTGGTTGCGCCATACCCAACCGATGCGACAGGACCTGCAGACGCTGTCTAACTTCATCCTGCGCTTGCGCGGGGCTGACAGGCGTCCCGCCGTTCTTGAGGTCCTTGAACATGAACCCGCGCACGTCCAGAAAGCGGAAGAACTGGTTCTGCTCCTGGTGGGGATCCCAGCCCTCGGTCTGCATGTACGCCCGCAGATCGCCCGCGGCGAGATAGAGCGCGACGAGGTTCGGCTCGTTCTTGTGCGCCCATTCACATTCTTTCATCGACCTCGGATCGGGGCGGGACCGCGTGAAGTCCGCTGGTTCCGCTGCCCGAAGACTCTTGAAGCAGTCGAACATCGGATCCGTGATCTGGGGCGTGCTGGCGGAATCAGCCAGCACCTGGTACTGGCGATTCCCCGACTCCCCTCTTTTGGCCGCGACACTGGATTCCCGCAGATAGTCCCAGCCGTCCGTCATCCCGAGGTAGAAGTCGAAGCGCCGGAAGTCGCGCTCGAAGAATCCCAGGAAGTTTAGGATCTGCCCGCTGGCCGTGGGCAGCTTGCGCGGCGGCACCTGCAGCGTGCCGCGGATCTGTTCGTGCTGCGCGATGGCGTTTAACAACTCTGCCTGTCGCGAGACGGTGATGAAGTCCGAGACAAACGGGCCGTACGTCCCGAAGATCGTCTCGTCGAGGCTCTTTTCTTCGGCGCGCGGCTTCGCCTTCTGCCACCCGATCGCGTCGGGCTCCACGAAAACGTAGTACGGATCTTGGCAGCTCCAGTCGCTGAGAGTCAGCGCCACCCCCAGGGGCGTGTTGTCGAAGACGCCGCCGTCGAGGAACAGGCTCTTGTCGTCGAACGTGGTCGGTCCCGAATTCCCGTCTGCACTCTGATTGTAGAGCTGGTGTGGCACCGTCACCGGCGCGAATGCGACGGGGAAAGACGACGACGCCGTGATCACCTTGAACACGTCCTCGAGGTCAATCTCGTCGGCCGCGCCCTTCTTTCCCAGCAGCGGGTAGAGGGCGCGCATCGCCCCGTCCGGCGGTGCCACCGGAAAGAAGTGCGGCTTTTCGCTCGAACCGGCGCGCTTTTCGTATCTGACCAGGAACTGCTCGGTCTGTCGTTTGGCGCTCAATGCGCCCCCGCCCTTCGCCAGCGGAAGGGGGATGTCGCGCGCCACGACGCGCGTCACATTGAAGGCCAGCTCGCCCTTGCAGGCGTGCGCGCCCCATTCGCCCTGCAGGGGATAGCTGATGTCGTCATCGCCGCAGCCCGCGCGAAAGTCGGGTTGCCAGAGCCGCCGGAGACGGCAAATGGCGGCATCGATCGGACTGCGTGACAGGACCGCCTTCGCCGTGACGCCCTCCTTGCGAGCGAGCCCGTCCATCCCGACCGGGATCCAGGTCCGGAAGAACAGACTCTCCGTGGGCTGCGAGACGGGCGCGCGGCATGACGCCATCGCCGAGAGGAACGCGTTGATCGACCCGGCCGACGCGCCGGTCGCCACGCGGATGTCACCAGCCGGCACGTCCACGTTCTTGATGTCCAGGTGCGAACGGACGTGGGCACTATAGGAACCGAGAAACTGCGAGAGGTAGTGAAGCAGGCCGCCCTGGTGGCTTCCCAGCGACACGCCCCCCGACACCACAATCGCCGTCGGGCGGGCGAACCGGCTGACCTCGTCCAGGTCGTTCAAGCACTGTTGGCGATCCTTTGCGTCAGCGATCGGAGCGCAGGCTGCTTGCGGCCCTCGGCCGGCGCAACGACGCCACTTTGGATCGCGAACCAGCGCCGGTGTAGCGGCGACGTCTGCTGTCGCCGGCGCTGGCGCTGGCGGCGGTGACGACGCAGCCGGCGGTTCCCGGTGGCGCGGCGGCGAGGCCTGCGGTGATGCTGGCGCTGGTGCCGGCGGAGGGCTGGGTGTGGTCGTGTCAGCGGGTGGCAGCGGCCGGATGCCGCGGGATCTCATCCTGTCACCCAGCGGTTTTAGTTTCTCCGGCGCCGGTTGAATCACCTGCTGGTAGTCGGGCGCCGCTGCACGCGCAGAGGATGAATTCGCTGAAAGGCCGAGCAGTGCGAGCATTGCTCCCCAGCAGCACACGAGTCGAAATTTGACAATCCGAAATGACGTCATGTGCTCTTCGCTGCGCGATCGCATCAGGTGACCGCGTAACGTCTAACGGCTTCCTCGTTCCAGGTGATCCCGCTGCCCGGCCGGTTGGGGATGAGAGCGTGGCCGTCCTTGATCTGGATCGACTCGGCGACGACGGGCACGGCCCAGTCGACGTACTCCAGCCAATGACCGGTCGGCGTCACCGCCAGGAGGTGCGCGCTGTACTCGGGAAACAGGTGGCTCGACATCTCCATGCCGTAGGCTTGCGTGATGGCGGCGGCGCGCAACCAGCCGGTCACGCCGCCGATGCGCTGAAGGTCGGGCATGACGTAGTCCATGGCCTTTGCCTCCAGCGCATTGATGAGCTCGAACGTATCGACGAGGTTTTCGCCGGTCTGCACCGGTGTCCTCAGCTCTGCTGCGACGCGCGCGCAGCCCCGGTAGTCGTCGTGACGCAGCGGCTCCTCGATCCAGTACAGCCCTTCGTCATCGAGCATGCGGCCGCGCAGGATCGCCTCGTTGACGGACAGGCGCTGGTTGAAGTCGCACATCACGATGATCTTGTCACCGACTCGCTTCTTGACGGCCCGGGCCGCCGCCAGGTCGTCGGCCGGATTGTCGCGCCCGAGCCGCAACTTGATTGCGCTGAAATTCCCCTCCGCGATCAGCGCCTCTGCGTCGTCGGCCAGCTTCTCCACCGGCTGGATCCACAGTCCGCAACTGTTGTAGGCCCGTACCGGTTTGACCTCGCCGCCCAGCAGCTTCACAAGCGGGAGGCCCGCCGCCTGTGCCAGCGCATCCCAGGCGCACATGTCGATCCCCGCGAGGGCCAGGCCGACCAGCCCGGGCGTGCCCAACAGGGTCAGACGCTTGCGCAGCTTTGCCTCGATATCGTGGGGCGCCACCCGGTCGCCCTGCAGCATCTCGCGCATGGCTTCGAGGCAACCAACGATCGGTTTCAGCGTCCAGGCCGCGAATCCAAACAGATAGGCGCGCCCCGTGACCCCTTCGTCGGTTTCCAGGTCGATGAGGACCAGCGATGCATGCGGCAGTTCGCCGCTGGCCGAGATCGGTGGCCGCTTGAACGGCGCCATGACCGGGCGCGCGCGGATGCTGCTAATGGTGAGCTTGAGCTTCTGAGGTGTCAAGGTCGTAAAGAGAGGGACTCGAACGCAGCTATTACCACGAAGAGGTGAAGACCGCGTAGCGCGCGCAAAAGCTAGGAACGTCGGGCGCGCAGGCGCAGCCCGCGCGGAACCACCAGGCGTTCGATGCCAGCGAACAGTTGCTCGATCAGCAGCGCCAGCAGCGC
>DASRQT010000629.1:0-7830 GCA_035696485.1 Polyangia bacterium
TGCCCATGGCCGCCGCTGCCGCCGGGCCCCGCCGCCCCAGCCAGTCGAAGCAGACGTTGCGCACGATGGTCAAGAACCAGGTCCGCGGGTTCTGGCCCTGCCAGCTGTCGAAATAGCGAAAGGCGCGCAGATAGGCCTCCTGCAGCAGATCTTCGGCCTCGTGATCGTTATGCGTCATCCAGCGAGCCATGTTGAAGGCGGCACGGGCGTGCGGCAGCGCCATCGATTCGAAGGTGGCTATGCGGTCCGGTGCTGCCACGCCGTCTCCCTTGCACTGACCGCCCGACCCGCCCGGTTATTCCCGCGACGGGAATGGAATATCCCGGGGCAGGGTGCGGTCTGCATCAGCCAGGAGGTATCACATGCGCGAGATCAACCGCAGAGATCTGCTGAAGCTGGCCAGCGTGGGTGGGGTGGTGTTGTCGACCGGTTTGCCGGCCATGGCCCGGGTGCGCGGGCCAGCGCCGTTCTATTTCCTTCAGCTGTCGGATACGCACTGGGGATATACCGGAGCGTCGAACCCCGAGGCGGCCAGCACGCTGGAGAAGACGGTGGCGACCGTCAATTCCGTGGAGGCGGAGCCCGCGTTCATCGTCTTCACGGGAGATCTGACCCACACGACCGACGACGCGGCGGTGCGCAATCGCCGCATGGCCGAGTTCAAGGCCATCGTCGCCAAGCTGCGGACCCGGACCGTGCGGTTTCTCCCCGGCGAGCACGACGCCTCGCTGGACGCGGGTGCGGCGTATCGCGACCACTTCGGCGCCACCCACTATTCGTTTGACCACGGCGGCGTTCATTTCGTCGCGCTCGACAATGTCTCCGATCCGAAGGGGACCGTCGGTGACGCGCAGATCGATTGGTTGCGGCGCGACCTGCGCGCGGTCAAGCACGACGCGCCGCTGATCATCCTGGCGCACCGGCCGCTGTTCGATCTATTCCCCGCCTGGGAATGGGCGACGCCGGATGGTGCCAAGGTCGTCGACCTGCTGCTGCCCTATAAACACGCCACCGTGTTCTATGGACACATTCACCAGGAGCATCATCATCAGACCGAACACATCGCCCACCACGCCGCTCGGTCGTTGATCTTTCCGTTGCCGCCGCCCGGTTCGCAGCCCAAACGCGCCCCGCTGCCGTGGGACGCGCTGCACCCGTTCAACGGTCTTGGCTATCGTCGCATCGGCAGCGGCGCGGAAGACGTGACCCTCATCGAGCGGCCAGTGGTCGCCGCATAGTCGCCAGGTCTAGGGAACGCCGCGGTGGATGTCGGCGATCTCGGTCGCCGACAGCGCTCGTTTGTAGATGCGGACGTCATCGACGCCGCCCGCGAACCAGCGCGAGGTACCGTCGCCGCGGGCCCCGATGGCCCAGTTGGTCGTGACGGTTACCGCCCCGACCGCCTGCACCGAGCTTGAGACTTGTACGCCGTTTCGGTAGAGACGCCACGTGGATCCATCATAGACGCCGGCCACATGCACCCAGGTTCCGTTGTCACCTGCCGGGACTGCGTAGCCCGCCCAGTACGAGGTGCCCGTCATCCAGCTGCCGACCTCGTAGTTGCCGTTCGAGATGCGCAGAAACACTTCGGTGTTGGCGTCCTGGCCGTGGGCGAGGATATCGCGGGCGCCGGTGGTCGAGGTAGCCTTCACCCACGCGGACATCGTGATCTGTCCGCTGAAGTTCAGGACAGCGGGATTGCCAAGCGACGCATATTGGTTGGTGCCATTGAGAACCATGGCGTTCGCGTTGGGGAAGTTCAGCGTGGGGCCCGCCGTCCACGTCGGGCTGTTGAAAAGCGTTCCACTGATGCCGGAGCCCGACGAATCGGCGATGGGCGATTTACCCTCGTCGAGCTTCCAGTAGCCGACCAGGCCGGCGCTAACAGCTCCGGTGTCGACGCCGGTGTCATTTGCGGCATCGACAGCTCCGGTGTCGACGCCGCGATCATTTGCAGTATCGACAGATCCGCCGGTGCCGCCGGTGTCATTTGCAGCATCGACAGATCCGGTGGTGCCGCCGCTGTCGTTTGAGGTATCGCCTGAGGACGCGTCCATGGAACTGCCGGCGCCGCCGCTGCCCGCGGTTGAGCCGCCGGTTCCAGAACCCACGGTGCCGCCTGAACCGAACGGTGCGCCCCCGGTGCCTCCGCCGGCTGAGCCTCCTCCATCGTCACCGAGTGGTGGCCGGTCGGCCGGGGCCCGGGGGCCATCCTGGCTGCCGGCCCTGAATGACTCGGCCGCGTTGCACCCCACGATGCCCCAGAGAGCTACTGCCAGATACAGTCCTGCCGGAAAGCATGCTGCATCGCGTTCATCCGGTGCCAGAACAGAACACCTCACTGGTACTTCATCGACAATTTAGCGCTGAGGTTTAGGCGGCTGCAAGGCGCGGATGCGCTGGCCGCGAAACAACAACGGCCGGATGCATGCCTCTCATTTGCTCGTTGCGTCGAAGGGCCTTCGAGGGGGCCACGTCAGTTCCGTGCTTTGGCCGTGGGGCGCGGCCTTCCAGCGGCCCCTCAATTGGCGCATCCGTTCCTGCACGGCGCGGATGAAATCCTCGGTCAGCCAATCCGGCCAGCTGTGGCCAAGCCCTGACGGGTGGCCGCCGCGGGTCGATCCGAACTACGGTAAAATTACCTCGTGAAGGCGGACCACAGCGACGTCGCGCGCGTGGCGTTGCTGCTCTTCGCTGCCGCCTGGGGCGCGAATCATTTTGCGCCGCTGCTGCTGGTCTACCGGGTGCGCCTGCAGCTGTCGCCGACGGATCTCGCGGTTCTATTTGGCGTGTACGCCGTCGGGCTGGTGCCAGGGTTGTTTTTCGGTGGACCGCTGTCGGACCGCCGCGGACGACGCACGGTCGTCCTGCCGTCGGCCTGTCTGGCGCTGGCGGGAACCATTCTCCTCGCCATGGGCTCGGCCGGGTTTCTCGTGCTTCTGGCCGGGCGCCTGGTGGTGGGCATCGGCTCGGGAGCGACCTTCAGCGCGGGGACGGCGTGGATTGCCGATCTGTCGGCGCGCGACGCCGCCGGGACGGGCGCGCGACGGGCGGCGGTCGCGCTGTCCAGCGGGTTCGGCGGCGGACCGCTGATCGCCGGCGTCATCGCGCAGTGGTCGCCGCAACCGATGCTGGTGCCGTACCTGGTCCAGGCCGCCTTCCTGTTGCTGGCGATCGTCCTCGCCTCGCAGGTTCCCGCGTCGGCTCCGGCGGCCATCTTTCGGGGTCCGGCGCAGCTGCGCCTGCTGCCTCGTGGGTTTTTCAAGGAGGTGGCTCCCACCGCGCCGTGGGTCTTCACGTTTGCGGCGATCGCCTTCGTCGTGCTGCCGGGCCTGGTGCGCGAACGCGCCGGCGGCTTCGCCGTGGTGTATGCGGGGATGGTGACCGCGGTGACCCTGCTCGCCGGCGTCGCCGTACAGCCCTTCCTACGAAAGACGAGGCCGCGGCTCGCAGCCACGCTGGGCCTGGCAATCGGCAGCGTCGGTCTCATGGTCGGGATGGTGGCGACGGCCGGTTTGTCGCTGCTTGGCGTCTTCCTGGCCGCTGTCTTGCTGGGCACAGGCTACGGCGCGTGTCTGATCGCGGGCCTGCGCTGGATCGAAGCCGCGACGGTGCCTGCCATCCGCGGGCGCGTCACCGGGTTGTTCTATGTCTTCACATACCTGGGATTCGCGGCGCCGTTTCTGCTGGCGGCCTGCGCCCCGTGGCTCGGCGACCGGGCCAGCCTGGCATGTACCGCCGCGGTCGCGCTGGCCACCGCCGGGTATTCGGCGCGCCACAGATGGCACAACGAATAGGCGCGCGGCTACCTCTTGGCATCGAGGGCGCAAGGGGTTCCGGCCACTCGGGCCGGGATCTCGCGCAGCAGGTAGTCGCGAAGCAGCGTGACCCGGGTGGGCACGTGCCGCAGCGGTACCGAGACCAGGTGCAGGGCGGCGCCGCGCAGGGCATAACCCGGCAACACGCGCACCAGCGATCCCGCCGTGATGTCGGCGTGGGTGACGATGTCGGGCAGGAGCGCGATGCCGAGGCCGGCGATGGCCAGCAGCCGCACGCTGCCGAGATCGTCGGCCGTGATCGGCCCGGTGACCTCGACGCGCTCGATGCCGCGCGGGCCGCTGAGGCGCCAGGGCAAGATGCCCTCCGAGGTCTTGTGCAGGACGCAGTCGTGCGCCGTCAGATCGGACATGCGCCGCGGCTGTCCCCGCCGCTTGAGGTAAGACGGCGCCGCGAACAGGCCGACCTCGGCGATCGCCAGCTTGCGCGCAACCAGCGTGGAGTCGTCCAGCTTGCCCGCGCGCAAGGCGAGATCGATCGCCTCCTCGATCAGGTTCACGCGGCGGTTGGTGACCACCATCTCGATCCGGATCTTGGGGTATCGCTGCACGAAGCCGACCATCAGCTCCGATATCCAGCCGTCGCCCATCTCGGGCGCGATGCTGATTCGGACCAGGCCACGCGGCTCCTTGCCCGAATCGGCGATCTCGCTGCTCGCCTCCGCCACCCGCGCCACGGGACCCCGCACCTCGGCGATGTAGCGCTCGCCGGCCTGCGTGAGCCCCAGCCTCCGGGTGGTGCGCTGGAGCAGGCGCACGCCAAGGCCGTCCTCGAGTCGTGAGATCGCCCGGCTGACCGAGGATTTGGGCATGCCCAGGGCGGCGGCCGCCGCCGTGAAGCTGCCCAGCTCCACGACCCTGGTGAAGGCCGCGACCAGATTCAGGTCGATTCCGTTTGTTGCTGTCACAGCAACAAAGAATAGCAAAGGTGCTGTC
The DNA here is from genome assembly GCA_035696485.1 of Polyangia bacterium. Classification (GTDB taxonomy): domain Bacteria; phylum Myxococcota_A; class Polyangia; order Fen-1088; family Fen-1088; genus DASRQT01. The sequence continues at coordinate 4,773 of DASRQT010000629.1, forward strand.
TAATCAACAGCGCTCCCGCGGCCTATCTTTGTCTCCAACAAGGAGGTCGTTTCCCCATGAAATCCATTTCTCGCAAGCTGCCCGTGGTGGCCCGAATCGTTCTCGGGCTGATCTTTGTCGTCTTTGGCCTGAATGGGCTGTTGCACTTCCTACCGCAGCCGCCCGCGCCGCCCGCGGCGGCTGGAGCCTTCGCCGGCGCCCTGATGGCGACGGGCTACTTCTTCCCGCTGTTGAAGATCACGGAGATCGTCGCCGGCAGCCTGTTGCTCCTGGGCGTCGTGGTGCCGCTGGCGCTGACGCTGCTGGCCCCGATCATCGTGAACATCGTCGCGTTTCACCTGTTCCTGGCGCCGGGTAACTGGGGCATCGTGGGGTTACTGCTGGCGGCCGAGCTGTTCCTGGCCTGGACCTACCGGGCCGCCTTCGCGCCGCTGTTCGCGCGGCGCCCGCTGGCCGACAGCGTTCACCAGCCGGTCACCCTGGAACCGGCGCGTCGCCAGGCGGCCTGACCCAGGCCAGCTGGTGCAGTCCTCGTGACCGACGCGCGTTCCTTGCGCGCGCGTCGGTTAGCGTAGCCCGGCTTTTGGCCGCGCTGCGGCAATGCCGGAATGGGGCTCGCTGCCGGCACCGTGATGGCGAAGTCCTTGACGACGCCGATGACCGCGGCGAACCTATTTTCATGGAGCTCGCCGATCTGAATCAGGACGAACGCACCGTGCTGGTCGGCCTGCTGAAGGTCGTCGTGATGTCCGACGGCAACGTCTCCGAAGACGAGCTTGAGCAGATCGAGGCCGTGGTCGAGGCCTGGGGCGAGCCGCAGTACCAGCAGACCCTGGACATGTTCGAGAAACGCTTCCTCGACGAGAAAAGCTTCCGCGCCTTCCTGACTACCATCGGCCGCCAGGAAGCCCGCGAGCTGATCTACGCCACCATCGCCGACAGCGCCGCGATGGACGCCATCGAAGGTAAGGAAGCCGACCTCCTCGACTGGCTGGCCGGCGTCTGGAAGCTGGACATCCAGACCGAAGACGCGCCCTCGGCGTAGGGCCATCTCGACGACCGCGGGCGACCACCGCAGCTGCGCGCAGGCGAGTGACCGGGATTACTTGTGCGACGGAACGATCGCGACGACACTTTCCGCGATGCCTAAACTGCTGCGTAGATCCGCTCCGGCTGCCGTGATTCTCGCTTTCGCCATTCCCGCGCTCGCTCAGGCACAGACCCCGTCGCCGGGCACACCGCCGCCGCCACCGGCGATCTACGCACCGCCCGCGGGTGCGCCGGCGCCACCCCTGCCGCCTCCGACATATGTCGAGAGCCCGGCGCCCCACCGCAGCTTTTCGCTCACCATCTCCCCGCTGCACCTGATCTCTCCCATCCTTGAATTGACCGGTGAAATCCGCGCCGCTGACAAGCTTGGGATTGCGGTGGTTGCGGGGGCTGGGAAGTTCTCCGACACAATCAACGGAATCAAGATTTCCGCCACTGCCCTGGAGGCCGGCGCTCAGTTTCGATATTACGTGCTCGGTGATTTCCACAGCGGAATGCAGCTCGGCGCGGAGCTGCTCTATCTGCACCTCTCTGATACCAACCTCTCGGCCACCGGACAGGGTGTCGCGATTGGACCCTTTGTCGGCTACAAGTACACCGCCGACGTGGGCTTCACCTTCGATGGGCAGTTTGGCGTCGAGCGCCTGATCACGGACGCCCCGTCGAGCAGCACGGCCAGCACCAAGAGATGGTTCCCGCTGCTCAACGTCAACGTCGGATGGTCGTTCTGACGGACGCCGCCGCCTACCGGGCCCCCTTGCAGTTTTGGCCCCTGCTCGGGTAGTAATCCAGGTCATGCTGAATAGAAGGTCTTTCGCAGTAGCCTGGGTGGGTCTGGTGGCCGTGCTGTCCGGGACCTGCGGCGGGGGCGCCAGCAAGCCGAAAACGCCGCAGTGCCAGCTCCCCAGCGATTGTAAGGACCCGCTGGTTTGCATCCAAACCTACTGCGTCAAGGCCTGTAACGAGGGCCGCGATTGCCCGGCGGGAGCCCGGTGCATCAAGGCGACGGAAGGCAATTCCTGCCAGCCCTTCGAGAAGGTGACCTGCTCGCTGAACAGTCAGTGCACCCGCCCCCTGGTCTGTGGCATCGATCTGCAATGCCGGAACCAGTGCATGGAGGACATCGACTGCACGGGCGGACAGAGGTGCACGTCGGTGTCACATCTGTGCGCTGACCCTGAGCGCGACAAGAACTACGACCCGGTCACGAACGAATTCAAGCCGGTTGATGCAGGCGCCGGCGGCGCAACCGGCACCGGGGGCGCGGATGGCGGCGGCACCGCGGGCGCGGACGGCGCAGGCACCGGAGGCGCAGACGGTGGCAGCGCGTGCACGGTCCCGCAGACCCTGTTCGGGAACATCATTGCCGGCGACTCGAATCCAAACTTCAGCTCCGGGGTCGGCGTGCGCAGCGGCAGCCAGGTGTTCATCTTCAGTGGCTATCGCGCTTCCAGCGATGGCGGAGTCGCCGATCCGGACGCGGGCAGCGCGATGGGAAATGCGGTTTACGTGCAGGCTTTCAATGCCGCGACGGGGGCCAGCGCGGGGGCGCCCGTGTCGCTGTTCCCGGTCGCGGATGCCACCAGTTGGGGTGTCAACGACGTTTCCGTTGCGCCCACAGGAGAGATCGCGCTGGTCTACAGCCGCACGATCTCTCCCGGTGCTCAGGCGCTCCACGCCGCGTTTCTCAGCGCGGCCACGCCGGACGCGGGCGCAGCGGGTCTCCAGGTTTCGCAGCACGTCCTGATTGAGAGTGCGCCGTTTCAGTTTCCGCACGTCACCTGGGCGGCGACCAGCAAGAGGTTCGTGCTGTCGTGGAAATATCAGACGACGGCCTGGTTCGTTCGGGTGAAGAAGTTCCTGCCTGACGGCCGAGGGGCTGGAGGTGATACCAATGCCGTCGTGGCGCCAGCTTTGGACAACCGCTGGGATCAGGGCAGCGTCGGCACCTCGGCAGATCTGCTGGGTGCCGCCACGGTTGCCAACGCGACCTATTTCCCGTTTCTCA